>DWWE01000013.1 GCA_019119835.1 Candidatus Gemmiger stercoravium
GCCGGAAAGCCCGCTAGGCCAATTTTGGCAGCGTTTGCAGCGCGGGAAGGTGCGGGGACCCCCGCAGAGTGACCGCCCCCGGAAAGCCCGCTAGGCCAATTTTGGCAACGTGCGCGAAGTGGCGGGGCGCGGGGTTACCCGCAGCGCGGGCAGCGGGGCAAGGGCTTGCGCGGCAAGGCGGGGCGCGGGGACCCCCGCAAAGTAACCGCCCCCGGCAGGCCCGCTAGGCCAATTTTGGCAACGTGCACGGCGCGGCAGGGCGCGGGGTTACCCGCAGCGCGGGCAGCGGGGCAAGGGCTTGCGCAGCAAGGCAGGGCACGAGACTTCCCGCGACGTTCGCGGGACCTTTGGTTCTTTCGGTCGGCGAAAGAACAACGCCCACCCCTTACAGCCGTATCGGCGTATTGGGCCGCAGCCCCTTTTTCACCGAGGCTTCCAGCTGGGTGACGATCTCCTTCATGCTGGCCGCAAACTCCTCTTCGGAGGAATTGTGGAAGATCAGCAGCGAATCGGGCTGGCCTTCCAGCCGGAGGTTGACCGGCGGCTCGAAGTTGACCCCGAGGATGTACTCGTCCCAGTGGTTGAGCTTCCAGATGTCCCGGTCGCTGGCCCGGTCGATCATCCGCTGGTGGCAGACTTCCGGGTCGGTATCCACCCAGATGACCACCAGCTCGGCTTCCTTCTTGGCCAGTTCCTTGCGCAGCGCGGCGATGTAGGCGTCGTCGCGGATCTCCTGGGTGAAGGGGGCGTTGATGAGCACGATGTCGTCATACAGCAGCGCTTCCATGGCCAGGTCCAGGATGACCTGATATTCCAGGTCCCGGATGTACTTTTCAAAAAAGATGCTACTGCGGTCGTAGGGCTGGTGGGCCACCGCGAAGATCTGCTTGGACAGCGGGATCAGGGTGTCCTTATCCAGATACACCACATGCTTGAGAGCCCCGGCCAGCTGGCGGGAGATGAAGGTCTTGCCGCAGGCGGGCGGGCTTGTGACCAGGATCAGCTTTTTCAAACAGGACACTCCTTTGTTCGTTGGTCAGGCCGGTAAAAGCCTTGGCACGCAGCCGTTTTCGCGCACCCTGCAGCGTTAAAAATTTAACCGCATTGTCTGAATTATACAACATTCGGTCCGGTTTGTGAATGGATAGAACGCCGATTTTCCCGGTTTTATGGATTCTTGTTGCCTAAGATGCAGATTCGGCACCTCTACAATGGCGGCCGCTGCACAAGGCCAAAAAATCGTGCAGGATGCCAAGACCCACCGCCCCGGACTTTTCCGGGTGGAACTGGGTGCCGAGCACCCGCCCCCGCGCCGCCGCGGCGCAGACCCGCCGCCCGCCGTACAGGCAGTCGGCCAGGCGGAAGGCATCGTCGGCCGGTTCGGCCGCATAGCTGTGGATGAAGTAGCACTCGCCCCCGTCCGGCACGCTCTGCAGCGCCGTGCCGGCGAAATCGGCGCGGCCGGGGCCGGGCAGCAGCGGTTCCCAGGCGATGTGGGGCACCCGCTGGGGCGCGCCGGCGGCGTCGGCGGCGGGCAGGCGGCGCACCCAGCCGGGGATCAGGCCCAGGCCCTCGTGGGGGCCGAATTCGTCCGAACCGTCAAACAGCATCTGCATTCCCAGGCAGATGCCCAGCAGCGGCGCCCCCTGGCCCACCCGGCGGCAGATGGCCTCGGCCAGCCCGCGGCGGCGCAGTTCGGCCATGCCGTCCCCGAACGCCCCCACCCCGGGCAGCACCAGCGCCTCGGCGGCCAGCACCGCGGCGGGGTCGCCGGTCAGTTCCGGCACGGCGCCGCAGTAGGCCAGCGCCCGCTGCACGCTGAGCAGGTTGGCCCGGCCGGTATCAATCACAGTCACCTTCATCGGCGCACCTCCACTCCGCCGGCCCGGATCTCGGCCTTGAGCTCCGGCACCGTCGCCTTGTCGTAATGCAGCACCGCGGCGCAGGCCACGGCGTCCGCCCCGGCCGCGGCGGCGTCCAGGATGTCGTCGGCGCCGCCGGCACCGCCGCCGCAGATCACCGGCACCTGCACCGCGGCGGTCACCGCCCGGATCAGCTCCAGGTCCATGCCCCGCTGCAGCCCTTCGCAGTCCACGCTGGTGAGCAGGATCTCTCCGGCGCCGAGGGCTTCGCCCTGCCGGGCCCATTCCACCACATCCCGGCCGGAATGGGCCCGGCCGTTGTCGTAGTAGGCTTCCCACCGGCGGGGGTCGGTGCGGCTGCGCTTGGCCTGGATGGACAGCACCATGCACTGGCTGCCGAAGGCGGCGGCCACCTCCCGGATCAGGTCCGGCCGTTTGAGGGCCGCGGTGTTGATGGCCACCTTGTCCGCCCCCATGGCCAGGATGCGGCGCACATCCTCGACGCTGCGCAGGCCCCCGCCCACGCAGACCGGGATGAACACCTCCTCCACCGTGCGGCGGACGATGTGGGAAAGGTTGTTGCGGTTGTACAGGCTGGCCACAATGTCGATGTAGAGCAGTTCGTCGATGCCCTGCTCGTAATACCGCCGGGCGAAGGCGTTGGGGTCGCCCAGCTTGCGCAGCCCTTCCAGCTGGATGCCTTTGACGAGGTTTTCGTCCTTCACGTCCAGCCGGGCGATCAGGCGGATCTTTTTGGACATACCGCCGCCCCCTTACATCTCGTGGTGGGTGCCGGCCGGGTCGCCCCACAGCACCTCGCTGTCCCCCGTGTAGGGGGTGGCGCGCAGCTTCCAGCGGCCGTCCTCCCACTTCCAGATATGGGGGCTGCGGAACCGGTCGGCCAGGTGCAGGAAGTAGTCCCGGTCCATGCGGGGCTGCTCAAACAGCTGGCTGGCCCAGGGGAAGTGCTGCTTGTCCAGGCTCAGGTAGCGGAAGATCTCCTTTTCGAACCGGTCGGGGTATTCGCCGTCGAACTTTTTGCACAGGGCCCGGCCTTCCTCCAGCGTGATCTCGCCGTTGCGGATCTCCTGGGCGGCGTCGTAGCTGGTGCGGCCGATGCCGTACTTGATGTAGGTGGTGTAGTAGAAGAAATCGTCGATCTTGTCGTCGATGGAGTTGTATTTGGAGTAGGTGCCCTGGGTGCGCTCCGGCGCGGGGCGGAAGCCGCCGTGCTCGACGGCATAGTAGTAGGCCCCCTGGGGGTGCCACTTTTCGTAGTAGCCCAGGTAGCGCACCTGGACGTGGTTCTTTTCCAGGTTGGAGGTCTCGCCGGGCAGGTAGATGGCCAGGTCGGCCGGGTCGATCCTGTAATCCTCCTGCAGCTGGCGCAGGCTGACGCCGCCCAGGTAGATGTGGTCGTAGTCGTTGACCGCGAAGAAGTGTTCGTCCCGCAGCGCGGATTCGTTGTCGGCGATGGGGTTGCCGAACTCGGCTTCGTTTTCGCCGTAGAAGACCAGCGGGATGCCGAACTTGGCGGCCATTTTGGGGGCCAGCTGCTTCTGGCCCAGGATGAAGGGCTGGAAGGGATGGAAGAGGTTTTCGGTGGCCAGGCGGGTGAGCAGCCGGTGGGTCATGCCGTTGGGGGTACACAGGTAGTTGTCGAACCCGGCGTGGATCCATGCCTGCATGTTCTCCCACCCCCAGGGGGTATAGATGTGGGGCGCCCAGGTGACGGTGAGGGGGTGCATCCCGTATTTGTATTTGAGCAGGTGGGCGGCGTAGAAGCTGTCCTTGCCGCCGGAACCGGGCACCAGGCAGTCGTAGCTGCCGTCGGTCTTGCGGTACTGGTCGCACAGTTCCCGCAGTTCCTTTTCCCGCAAAGCCCAGTCGATGTGGCCGTTGGCCTTGTTGCGGCAGGCGTGGCAGGCGTCGCAGACGCCGTCCGGCTGAATGACCATCGTCTTTTTCCGGGACCGGATGGTGTGCTCGAACTCATAGCAGGAGTTGGGCTTCTGGTTGCTCATGACGCATTCTTTGCAGAAACGGACCTTCTGGGGCAGGCCGTACCAGGCTTCCCGCCGGTCTTCCGGCAGGTCGGGGGCATACTTGGCGTAGTCGATCTCAACATAACGGGGCAGTTTTTCCATAATCCTTACACTCCAATCGCAGCTCACAGCGTGAAAGCGAAAGGCGCCGCCCGGCAGGGGTAATCCTGCCGGGCGGCGCCTTTGCCGTCATTGCGTGGTTATTATAGCACAGCCGGCCGCGGGTTGCAAGCCGTTCGGGGAAAAAGTGCCGGGGCCTTGGGCGGGCCGACGCCCCGGCCCCTGTGCGCGGGGGCTGCGCCCGGCCCCGCCGAGGGGGCGGGCGGGTCAGTAGTTCTCCCGCAGGATCTCGACGGCCTTTTCACTGCCATTGTCGGCGGCCTGCCGGAACCACCGCTGGGCCCCGTACCGGTCCCTGTCGCCGCCTTCGCCGTTAAACAGCATAATGCCCAGATTCACCTGGGCTTTCGTGTGCCCCTGCTCGGCGGCCTTTTGGTACCACTCCCGGGCCACCCGCTGGTCCTGGGCCACGCCGTCGCCTCTGTAATAACAATTTCCGCAGGCGAACTGGCCATCGGCATCCCCCTGTTCGGCGGATTTCTTGTACCAGTAGAAGGCTTGCTTCATGTCCCGGGCCACGCCGTCGCCTTTCTTATAACAAAATCCGCAGTTGTACTGGGCGGCGGCATTCCCCTGTTCGGCGGCCTTCTTGGTCCAGTAAAAAGCCTTTTCCGGGTTTTTGTCCGTGCCCCGGCCGGAATCATACCAAGCGGCACACCTTAATTGGCAACTCACATCGCCCCGTTCCGCCCCCTTCTCGGCCCATTGCAGGGCCTTGGCCGGGTCGTAGTGCTTGCTCTCCGGATCGGCGTGGGCGGCCACCATCAGGCGGATCATATCTATGTTGCTTTCGAGTTCGGCCGCGAGGTTTGTCGCCTCGCGCATCTCCTGCAGATCTTTGAGCAGCTCTGCGGCGCCCTCCTCCTGCTGGGCGGCGGCCTTCTCCGCCCATTCGATGGCTTTGTCCAGGTCCCTCTCCGTGCCCTTGCCTATGCCGCAGCGCACCGCGCAGTTGTACTGGGCGGTCGAATCTCCCTGTTCGGCGGCCTTTTCATACCAGTAGAACGCCCTGGCTTCATCCTGTTCCACGCCGTCGCCCCTGGCATAACAATTCCCGCAGTTGAACTGGGCGGTCACATTTCCCTGCTCGGCGGCCTTGAGGAACCAGGCGAAGGCTGCGGCCGGGTCTTCTTCGGTGCCGCTGTCCATTTCGCAGGCCACGCCGCAGTAGAACTGCGCCACGGCATCCCCCTGTTCGGCGGCCTTTTGATACCAGTGGAAGCTCTTGGCCGGGTCGGGGTCGGTGCCCACGCCCTCCCGGTACATATCGGCGCATTCCCGCTGGCAGTACCGGCTGCCCTGTCCGGCGGCCTTCTCGTACCAGGAAAGCGCCCGGGCCGGGTCCTTGGGGGCGCCCTCGCCGTCCCGGTACATGTCGCCGCATTCCTCCTGGGCCCGGGCATGGCCCGCCTCGGCGGCCTTGCACATCCATTCCAGCGCCCGGGCGGCGTCCTTCTCCACCCCCTGGCCGATGCGCAGCCGCATGGCCAGGTTGAACTGTGCCTTGGGTTCGCCGCCCTCAGCGGCCCGGCGGTACCACTCGGACGCCTTTGTCTCGTCCTTGGGGGTGCCCTCGCCGGTGGCGTACATCACGCCGCAGTTGAAGGCGGCGGTGGGGCTGCCCAGCTCGGCGGCCTGGCGGTACAGGTCCAGCTCCTTCTCGTGGTCGCCGGCCTCGCCCGCCGCAACCCCCTCTTCAAACAGGCGTTCCCGCTCCTGCCGGCGGGCCTTTTCGGCGGCTTCGGCTTCGGCCTTGGCCCGGGCGGCGTCCCGCTTTTGTTCCAGCGCCGGCACCAGCGCCCGGATCTCCGGCGCGGCCAGCTCGGCGGCCCAGGCCAGCAGCTGTTCGGCGGTGTCGGCGCCCAGCGTTTCCCGGGCGGCGCCCAGCCGCAGCGCCCCCTTCATGCCGTCCAGCACCCCCGCCTGGCCGGCGATCCTGTAATGCAGGAATGCCTGCGCCGGGTCCTTGCCGGTGCCCAGGCCCTCCTCCCACATCCGGCCCAGGGCGGCCTGGGCCGTCGGGAAGTCGCCCTTGCGGCGGGACCAGACCGGCGCCACCGCCTTGAGCAGCGGGAAAGCCTTGTCCCAATCGCCGGCGCGGAAGGCGGCCATGCCCTGGTGGTATTTGTCCAGCGGGGTGGGTTCCGGGTCGGCCGGCTGCGGGGCCGGGGCGGCGGGGGCCGCCGGCCGCGGCGCGGGGGCCGGCTTTTCGGCCGCCGGCGGGGCGGTCGGCTTCGGGGCCGGGGCGGCCGGCTTTTCGGCGGGCTGCGGGGCGGGCTGCGCAGCCGGCTGCGGCGCGGGCGTGCCGGCCGGCTCCGCCCCCAGCAGCACCCGGAGCAGCGGCAGCACGGCGTTTTGATAGACCTTGCCCAGATAGAGCCGCTGGCGGCTGCCGTCGGTGTAGACGGCCTGGTAGAAATCCAGCTCCTGGTCGGGTTCCAGCCCCACCAGCCCGTCCAGCGCCAGCCGCTTGCTGCCCCCTTTTTTGAGCAGGAAGTCAAAACTGTCGTGGTAGATTGCCGTGGTGGAAACCAGGAACCCGGTCTTGCCGCTGCTCAGGATGGTGGTGTCGTACAGGGCCACCGCCTCCCCCGCCGGGCAGCCGCGGGCAAACCCGGCCAGGGCGTTGGCCAGCACCTTGGGCTTGACGCTTTCCACCGGCCGGTACCGGGCGCCGGCCTCGTTGGCCGCCCGGATGGCCTGTTCCAGCTCTTGCTTGTTCATACACGATCGCCTCTTTTGTTTTCGGATTGGCGCCTTGCCCTGCCGGGGTGCGCCTGACTACCCCCAGTATACCATAGATCCGCCGGATAAGCGATAGGGAAAATCACTATTTTGAACCCCTTTGCGCCCCGCTGCGGCGGGATACAACAAGCCCCCGGCAGGCGCAGGATACGCCGCCGGGGGCTTGCTATGGCTTCTTGTTCTGGCGTGCGCACCGCGCCGGGGACTTATTCCTCAAAATCCAGGCAGCTGCGCAGGGCGGTGAAGGGGCGGACCTTCGTGTTCGCCACGGCCTGGTGGGCCGGGTGGACGGCGTAGGCGGCCAGGGCCGCCGGGCTTTCGAAGGCGGCGTCCAGCATCAGGTCGGCGGTGGAGGAGGGCAGCCGCCCCGTCTCGACCCGGATGGAGACAAGCCCCGGGATCTGCCCGGCCAGGCCCTCCAGCCCGGCCTTGATGCCGGCCTTGACCCGGGCTTTCTCGGCTTCGGGCATCTCCTTGAGGGTCCAGAGGATGATGTGGCGGGTCATTGGTTTTCCTCCCAGATGGGGTGTTTGAGCACCCACTCGCCGCAGTCGTTCTTTTCAAACAGGTCGCGGTTGTAGAACTTGTCCATGATGGACCAGAACTCGCTTTCGGTGTAGCCGCAGAAGTTGCAGAAATCCCGCACGCACAGCGGGTCCAGCTTGCCGTCCCGGGCTTTGATGATGGGGATGGCCTCCTCCCGGGTCATCATGCCGTAGCGGATGTAGCGGGCGGTGTAGTCGGTGGCGGCGGCGTGGCCGAACTTGGGGTACTTGAGCCCGGAATGCACCAGGTAGGCGCGGGAGTCGATCTGGTCAAAGTTTTCGGCGTGGTGGGTGCGGTCCCACTCGTGGGTCAGGTCGTGGAAGCCGTGGGCCTTGGCGATCTGGTAGTTTTTGTAGCTGTTCCAGGGCACGAAGTAGCTCAGGTAGAAGGGGTCCAGCTTGGCCCGCTCCTCGGCCGAGGGGGCCAGGGTCAGGCTCAGGTCGTTCTCGGTGACCCCGTCGCCGATGAGTTCCTCCATCGGGAAGCCCACGGCCACCCCGTTTTCGATCTGGCCCATGGCGGAGTAGGTCTCCTCGTCGGCGTTGCCGCCGTACTCGAAGCTGACGTTCTCGCCGTAGCAGAGCATCGGGGTGTTGAACTTGGCGGCCATGTGCAGCGGGAAGGTGTAGATCAGCCGGTCCACATACCAGGTGGGCTTGCCGTACTTTTCAAAGAACTTGCGCATCAGGATCTTCTGGGCCCGGATGTTGGGCTTGCAGGAGATGATGGTGCAGCCGAATTCCTCGCTGATGTTTTTGAGGTTGTGGACGCCGGCGGCGGTCATGGGGAAGTTGTCCTCGACGCTGAAGAGGATCGGGTTCATGTGCATGACCTCTTTGAGCATCCAGACCTGGAAATGGCTGTCCTTGCCGCCGGAAACGGCCACCGCGCAGTCGTAGCCGCCGGGGCCGTTCATGCCCCGGTACTTGTCGCAGAACTTTTCAAATTCCCGGAACCGGGCGTCCCAGTCGATGTTTTTGCGGCTTTCGTAATGGCGGCAGGCGCTGCACACGCCCTCGGCGTCAAAGGTAATGCCGGGGCGGGTGTCCGGCATCGTACACTTTTTGCAGTAACGCATAGTTCTCTCCTTCTGTCCGGCGCGCCCGTCCCCCGGGCGCCGCCGATCTCGCTTTGTCTTATCATACCCCATTTGCCCGCAGCGCGCAAGGGTCTGCGGTTGCCGGGCACACAAAACGGGGCCCCGCCTCCTGTTGAGGCGGGGCCCCGCAGACTGTCCCTGGGCTTCAGGCGTCTTCCTCGCTGAGGTTGCCCAGCGCCTTGGCCTGCTCGATGACCTTGGCTTCCAGCATCTGGGGCAGGGTCTCGTAGCGGACGAAGCGGAAGGTGAAGTGCCCGCGGCCCTGGGTGAGCTGGCGCAGGTAGGTGGTGAAGTCCTGCATTTCGGCCATGGGGACCTCGGCCTCCACGACCTGGCCGCCCTCCTCCTCGGGGTCGGGGCTCATGCCCAGCACCCGGCCGCGGCGCTTGGTCACCTCGCCCATGATGTCGCCGGTGTTGTCGGCCGGCACATGGGCCTGCAGGGTGCCGATGGGTTCCAGCAGCACCGGGCCCGCTTCGGGGATGGCGGCCTTGTAGGCCAGCTTGGCGGCCATGATGAAGGCCATTTCGCTGGAGTCCACCGGGTGGTAGCTGCCGTCCAGCAGG
>DWWE01000120.1 GCA_019119835.1 Candidatus Gemmiger stercoravium
TGGACATCAACAACAGTGTGCCCAAGTATATTTATGATGAGGAAATCGCCGGCAAGTTCGATTACAAACTCACCGATACCTTCATGGGCTTCCACTGCGGCAACACCCCCAGCTGCAAGATGTGCGCCGACCGGGCGGTGAAGTACCAGCTGATCCAGCACCGGCTGCTGGAGCCCGCGGGCAGCGACCCCGACTTCACCCGCGGCACGCTGGAGGGGGACATCGCGCCTTCCGACATCACCTTCTACCGCCTGCAGTGCGACAGCGAAGGCACCCTGCGGGCCTACATCGCCCAGGGCGAGGTGCTGCCGGTGGCCACCCGCAGCTTCGGCGGCATCGGGGTGTTCGCCATCCCCGAAATGGGCCGCTTCTACCGCCATGTGCTGGTGCAGAAGCGCTACCCCCACCACGGCGCCGTGGCCTTCGGCCATTACGGCAAGCTGATGTTTGAGGTGTTCAAGTACCTGGGCGTGGCCGACATCGCCTACAACCAGCCCAAGTGCCTGCCCTACCCCACCGAAAACCCCTGGGCCTGACGCCGCCGGCGCACGGCGCCCGAAGGTTTTTCTGCCGTTAAATCATTAAAAGTAAAAGGCCGCACCCCGCAGGGTGCGGCCTTTCGGATTGTCGGTTTCAGGCGGCTTCAGTCGGCCGGGGCGGCGAGTTTCTGCCACAGCCACAGCCCCAGCAGCAGGGCGGCGTTGAGCCACATGAGCCGCGGCCCCAGCGGGGCGAGCAGCGCCACCCCCAGCAGCAGCCCCAGGCAGAACAGCCCGGTGACGGCCAGGTAGCTCAGGGCGATGCGCGTTTCCCGGTCGGCTTCCGCCCGCTGGCCGGCCCGGGCCTGGCGCCGGGCCACCAGCCCGTGCAGGGTGAGCTGGCGCAGGTTGTTGGTGCAGAACAAGGTGGAGATCGGCACCCCGTGCAGCGCCGTGAAGGTGTTGTACTGCAGCCCGGAGGCAAAAAACACCGGCCAGAGGTAGAGCGCCGGGGACAGGGCGGTCAGCGCCCGGTAGGGCAGCAGCGCCTGCAGGGCGAAGCAGCCGGCCTCCACCAGCAGGCAGCGGCGCTGCCAGACGCCGGGGTCGCCGCCGGCCATGCGCACCGGCAGCAGCACGCTGAGGGCCACCCCCAGCAGGAACAGCCCCACGCCGCCCAGCCGGGCCAGCACCCCCGCCCACTGGCCGGCGTACAGCTCGGCCGCCAGGCTGACCAGGTTGCCGGTGAGGGCGTTGGCAAACACATGCCCGCAGTAAACGCTGCCGTACGCGCCGGCCACGCCGCCGCCCACGGCCAGCAGGGCAAAACGGATCTCCTCCTGCCGGGGGGAAAGCCGGGCCCGGGTCGGGTGGATGGACAAAACAGACCGCCTCCTTGCCTGGGGCGGTGTGCCGCCCCTGGGTTTTTCGGTTGAATTCCCGCACCAGTATACTCGCTTGGGGCGGCCTTGTCAAAGCCGGCGGCGGATTTTGTCCGCCCCGGCGGCCGGGTCCGGCAAGCCCCCGCGAATTGACAGCCGGGCGGTTTTGCCGTATACTATGGGGTAAGAGCCATCCGGCCGGTCAGACCGGCCGTGGACCTTTCAGCGAACCGCCAAGGAGGCAGAGGATGACCGTTCTTGTCATCGACGGCCAGGGCGGCGGCCTGGGCCGCCAGCTGGTGGCCGCCGTCAAAGCCCGGGTGCCCGGGGCGGCGGTGTGGGCCGTGGGCACCAACAGCGCCGCCACCACCGCCATGCTGCGGGCCGGGGCCGACAAGGCCGCCACCGGCGAAAACGCCGTGGCCGTGGCCTGCCGCCGGGCGGATGTGATCGTCGGGCCGGTGGGCATCGTGATCGCCGATGCGATGCTGGGGGAGATCACCCCCGCCATGGCCCTGGCCGTGGGCCAGAGCGCCGCGGCCCGGGTGCTGGTGCCGGTAAACCAGTGCGACAACATCGTCGCCGGGGCGCAGGGCCTGCCGATGGCCCGCCTGGTGCAGAGCGCCGCCGAGGCTGTGGAAAGCCTGGCCGCCGGCTGCCAGGGCGCCGGGGCACAGTCCGGGGCGCATTGAAATGCCCCCGCCGGCGGCCGAAGCCGCCTTTCCCCTTTTGCCCCAGAACAACCAACAGGATGCCAGGAAGGCGTCCGTTTTCCTGCGGGAAAGCGGGCGCTTTTTTACACCTGGCGGAAGGGAGCAACCATGACCCTGCAGGAATTTTTTGCCGCCGCCCCCAAGGCCGCGGTGGCCTTTTCGGGCGGGACCGACTCGGCCTTTGTGCTGTGGGCGGCCCGGCAGTACGGCTGCCAGGTGCGGGCCTACTATGCCAAAAGCGCCTTTCAGCCCGCCTTTGAGTGGGAGGACGCCCGCCGGCTGGCCCAATCGCTGGGGGTGGAACTGACCGTTGTGCCGGTGGACATCCTGGCTGTGGCGGGCGCCGCCGCCAACGGCCCCCGCCGCTGCTACCACTGCAAGCAGGCGCTGTTCACGGCGCTGCGCGGCGCCGCGGCCGCCGACGGCTACCCCCTGCTTCTGGACGGCACCAACGCCAGCGACGACGCAGGCGAGCGCCCCGGGATGCAGGCCCTGCGGGAGCTGGCCGTGCGCAGCCCGCTGCGGGAATGCGGCCTGACCAAAGCCGAGGTGCGCGAAAGGTCCCGCCAGGCGGGGCTTTTTACCTGGAACAAGCCCGCCTACGCCTGCCTGGCCACCCGGGTGCCCACCGGCACCCCGCTGACCGCCGACACCCTGCGCCGGGTGGAACAGGCCGAGGCCGCGCTGACGGCGCTGGGCTTTGCCGATTTCCGGGTGCGGGTGCTGGGGCAGGCCGCCCGCATCCAGCTGACCGAACCCCAGCTGGCGGCCGCGCTGGACCGCCGGGGGGAGATCCTGGACGCCCTGCGGCCGCTGTTCAGCGCCGTGCTGCTTGACCTGGACGCCCGGCCGGCGTCCCTTTGAACGGTTTGAAAGGAAGGTGCCGTTGATGGAAAACAATCGACAGGAGATCCTGCAGCTGCTGCGCCGGGTGGCCGACGGAACCACCCGGCCGGAGGAGGCGCTGCTCCAGCTGAAGGAGGAGCCCTTTGCCGAGCTGGGCTACGCCAAGGTGGACCTGCACCGGGGGGTGCGCCAGGGCGCGGCGGAGGTGATCTACGGTGCGGGCAAGACCCCCGAACAGATCGCCGGCATCGCCCGCACCCTGGCCGACCGGGGCGCCCGGAACATCCTGATCACCCGGGTGGACCCGCAGGCTGCCGCCTACCTGGCCGACCGCCTGCCCCTTGACTACCACGAGCTGGCCCGGCTGGCCGTGGCCTGCCCGGGGCCCCGCCCGGCCCGGGGCAGCATTGTGGTGGCCACCGGCGGCACCAGCGACATGCCGGTGGCCGAGGAGGCCGCCCTGACCGCCGAGGTGCTGGGGAACCGGGTGACCCGGCTGTACGATGTGGGGGTGGCCGGGCTGCACCGGCTGCTGGCCAACCTGGACCCGCTGATGTCGGCCCGCTGCGTGGTGGCGGTGGCCGGTATGGAAGGGGCGCTGGCCTCGGTGGTGGGCGGCCTGGTGGACTGCCCGGTGATCGCGGTGCCCACCAGCGTGGGGTACGGCGCCAGCTTCGGCGGGCTGTCGGCGCTGCTCTCGATGCTCAACTCCTGCGCATCGGGGTGCAGCGTGGTCAACATTGACAACGGCTTCGGCGCAGGGTTCCTGGCCAGCCGCATCAACCAGATGGAGGGACTGAGCGACGATGAAAACGCTGTATCTTGAATGCAACATGGGCGCCGCCGGCGATATGCTGATGGCCGCCCTGTACGAACTGCTGGACCCGGACGCCCGCGCCGCCTTTGTGGCCCGGATGAACGACCTGGGCCTGGCGGGGGTGGCGGTGCAGCCCCGCCCCGCCGCCATCTGCGGCATTGCGGGCACCCACATGGCGGTGACCGTCCACGGCGAGGAGGAGGAAGCCCCCGCCGCCCACGCCCATCCGCATGACCATGAACACAACCATGACCACGGGCACGGGCATGACCATGACCACGAGCACGAGCACGGGCACGGCCATGACCACGGGCACGACCACGGCCACAGCCACCACCACGCCACGCCGGGGCAGATCGCCGGGCTGATCGACCGGCTGCCGCTGCCCGCCGAGGTGCGGGCGGCCGCCCGGGCGGTGTACGACGACATTGCCCGGGCCGAGGCCAAGGCCCACGGCTGTGCGGTGGGGGACGTACACTACCATGAGGTGGGCGCCCTGGACGCGGTGGCCGACGTGACCGGGGTGTGCTATGCGCTGTACCTGCTGGGGGCGGAACGGATCGTGGCGTCGCCGGTGCATGTGGGCTGCGGCACGGTGCGCTGCGCCCACGGCGTGATGCCGGTGCCGGCCCCGGCCACCGCCAACCTGCTGGTGGGGGTGCCCACCTACGGCGGGACGGTGCAGGGGGAACTGTGTACCCCCACCGGCGCCGCGCTGCTGGCCCATTTTGCCGGGAGCTTCGGCCCCCAGCCGGTCATGGCGGTGGAGAAGGTGGGGGTCGGCATCGGCACCCGGGAGTTCGGGCAGGCCAACTGCGTGCGGGCCTTCCTGGGCGAAAGCGCCGAGGAGGCCAACGGCGAGATCGTGGAGCTGGTGGCCAACCTGGACGACATGACCCCCGAGGGGCTGGCCTTTGCGGCCGCCCGGCTGCTGGACGCCGGTGCGCTGGACGTGTACACCACCCCCGGCACCATGAAAAAGGGCCGCCCCGGCCATGTGCTGACCGTGCTGGCCGCCCCCGGGACCGCCGACGCCCTGGCCCGGGCGGTGCTGCGGGAGACCACCACCAACGGGCTGCGGGTGCGCCGCTGCGGCAAGTATTTTCTGGCCCCGGCCCAGCGCCAGGTGGACACCCCCTGGGGCCCGGTGCGGGTGAAGGTGGCCGAAGGGTTCGGGCTGCAGCACCAGAAACCCGAATATGAGGATGTGGCCCGCCTGGCCGCCCAACAGGGCCTGCCCTTTGCCCAGGTGGCCCGGGCGGTGGAAGCCCTGCTGTAACCCCCGCCGGCAGCCCCCGCCCGCTGCCGGCCGGACCGGACAAACGCGCCGCAAAACCAGATGGCCGCCGTTTGCGCAAAACACCACAAAGCAGAGATGCCCCTCCCGGGGGAGCCGGTTGGCTCCCCGGGAGGGGCATTTTTGCGCCATATTCCGGGGGCGGGGCATTTGGCGCCCCCCTGCTTGTCGGTCCGGCGGGGGCGGCGGCCCGGCGCACCGACGCCGGGGCGGCGGCATAGCCTGTGGCAGGAGGTGTTCAGTTATGCCTAGTGGAAGTTTGCTGGCGGTGGCGGCCCTGGCCGGGCAGGCCGGGCCGCTGCCCGGCGTGACGGTGACGGTGCTGGACGAGAGCGGCCTGCCCGCCGCCCGCCTGGTGACCGACGAGAACGGCCGCACCGCCGAGGCCGACCTGCCCGCCCCCGACCGGGCCTACAGCCTGGCGGAAGACAACACGGCGGTGCGCCCCTATGCGGTGTACACCCTGCTGGCCGAAAAGGACGGCTGGCAGCCGGTGGAGATCCGCGGGGTGCAGGTGTTTGACGGGCAGCAGACGGTGGCCCGGCTGGCTTTGCTGCCCGCCGACCCGGTGCTGCAGACCGCCCGGCTGCTGGCCGGGTCGCAGGTGGAGATCCCGCCCCACCCGCTGTACGCGGGGGCGGGCGGCAGCGGCCCCGCGCCGGTGTCCGAGTGCGCCGCCCCGCAGGTGCTGGACGAGGTGGTGATCCCCAGGACCATCACGGTCCACCTGGGTCGCCCGGCCGAAAATGCCCGCAACGTGACCGTGCCCTTCCAGGAATACATCGCCAACGTGGCTTCCAGCGAGGTGTACCCCACCTGGCCGGAACAGGCGCTGCGGGCGAACATTCTGGCGCAGATCAGCCTGGCGCTCAACCGCATCTGGACCGAGTGGTACCCCAGCCGGGGGTACAGTTTCAACATCACCGGCAGCCCGGCGGTGGACCAGGCCTACACCGAAGGGCGCACCGTCTTTGCGGTGATGGAGCGGCTGACCGCCGAGCTGTTTGCCACCTATGTGCGCCGCAGCGGGAACGCCGAGCCCTATTTTACCGAGTACTGCGACGGCAGACTGGTGAGCTGCGCCGGCATGAAGCAGTGGGGCACCGTGGACCGGGCCAACGAGGGGATGAGCGCTTTGCAGATCCTGCGGTACTATTACGGCAGCCGGGTGAACCTGGTGACCAGCCGCAACCTGGCCGACATTCCCGAAAGCTACCCGGGCCGGGCGCTGCGGCGGGGGGATTCCGGCGCGGCGGTGCGGGTGCTGCAGCGCCAGCTGGACCGCATCGCCAAGGACTACCCGGCCTTTGGCAAGCCCGCGGCCACCGGCGTGTTCGACGAAGCCACCGAGACCAGCGTGCGGGCCTTCCAGCGCTATTTTTCGCTGACGGTGGACGGGGTGGTGGGCCGCGCCACCTGGAACAAGGTGAGCTATATCTATGTCAGCGTCAAAGAGCTGGCCCAGCTGACCAGCGAGGGCGAGGAGCTGGGCGGCGAGGTGAGCAGCGGGCCCTGGCCCGGGGTGGTGCTGCGGCTGGGGGACGAAGGGCTGGCCGTGCAGGTGCTGCAGTTCTGGCTGGCCGACCTGGCGCTGTATGACAGCGGCTTGCCGGCGGTGACGGTGGACGGGGTGTACGGCGCCGCCACCCGCCGGGCGGTGGCGGCCTTCCAGCAGAAGGCGGGGCTGACCGCCGACGGGGTGGTAGGCCAGCTGACCTGGGAGGCCCTGTACGCCGCCTGGCGCAACCTGCAGAGCGATCTGGGCGGCGGGGCCTACCCAGGCAGCGCGCTGCGCCGGGGCAGCCGGGGCAACGCCGTGCGGCTGGTGCAGTTCCGGCTGCGGCTGGCGGCGGCCAACTATGCGGCCGTGCCGGCGGTGGCGGTGGACGGGGTGTACGGCGCCGGCACCGAAGCCGCGGTGGCCGCCTTTCAGGCCCGGTTCGGCCTGGCGGAAGACGGGGTGACCGGCCGCGCCAGCTGGGAAGCACTGGCCGGGGTGGGCCTGGCGGTGGTGAACGGCCTGGTGGAGCCGGAGGAAGCCCCCGGCCAGTTCCCGGGCACGATGCGCCCGGGCAGCACCGGCACCGGGGTGCGGGCGCTGCAGTTCTACCTGTGGCTGCTGGCCGCCTACTACGCCGACCTGCCGGGGCTGGCGGTGGACGGGGTGTACGGCGCCGACACCGAGGCCGCCGTGACCGCCTGGCAGCAGCAGGCCGGCCTGACCGCCGACGGGGTGGCCGGCCCGGCCACCTGGCAGAGCGTGTACACCGCGGCGGTGCGGATGGCGGCTTCCGGCCCGGTGGCCCGGCTGAGCCCGCTGCCCGCCCCGGCCGGGGCGCTGGGCCCCGGCGACGAGGGCACCGGCGTGGCGGTGCTGGGCCAGGTGCTGGATTTTCTGGCCCACTGGCTGCGGGAGGTGCCGCCCAGCGGCGGCGGCGACCGGTTCACCCCGGAGATGGAGGCTTCGGTGCAAGCGGCCCAGGCGGTGCTGGGCCTGCCGGTGACCGGCAGGGTGGCCGCCGGGGACTGGCGCACCCTGACCGGGGCGGCGTCCGCCCTGTACGCCGTGACCCCCGGCACCGCCGCCCCCCGGCCGGAGGGCATCTGGCCCGGGTACACGCTGGCGGCGGGCAGCGCCGGGCCGGCGGTGCTGTCGGTACAGCAGTGGCTGAACGCCCTGGGCGGGGTGGACTGCCGGTTCGCCTTTGTGCCCGAGACCGGCTTTCTGGACGCGCCGACCCTGGCCGCCCTGGAGACCTACCAGGCCGCCGCGGGGCTGAGCCCCGCCGGGGTGGTGGACGACGAGGTGTGGCGCCGGCTTTCCGCCGACGCCGCCCCCTACCTGCCGGAAGGAGGGCAGTGTGATGGCGAAACTGTTTGTGTATGACGGGTATACCGACCGGTTCCTTGTCTACCCGTCGCTGAAAGAATCCGACCCGATGCCCTATGCGACTGGCGGTACCCTGACGGTGCGGGAGTTCCGGGGGTCCAGCGCGGCCAACGTGCTGTGGACCACCACCGCCGCCATGGAAGCCTGGAACCTGACCCGCCGGCGGTACGGTGCGGGCATTCCGGTGGGGTATGCCTTCAAGCGCATCTGGGAGGGCGGCCACGGCACCACCAGCCAGCACTATGCGGGGGTGGCCTTTGACGTGGGGCAGCGCAGCAGCGCCGCCAACCGCCGCAGGATCCACGCCGCCGCCACCGCCACCGGCGCCTGGGGGTATGTGGAACCCCTTTCGATGACCCCCACCTGGGTCCACTTTGACCGGCGGTACGGCAAGCCGGCCTGCCCGAACACCACGGCCGGCTACCCCACCTGCCGCCGGGGGGACCGGAACACCTATGTGCTGATTCTGCAGGACGCCCTCAACGCCCTGGGCTACCCGGCCGGCGGGCTGGACGGCATCTTCGGTTCCCGCACCGAGACCGCCCTGAAGGGCGCCCAGCGCAGCTTGGGCCTGACGGCGGACGGGGTGTGCGGCTGTGCCAGCTGGCGGCAGATCGCCGCGGCCAGCGTGGGCATCGGGCGGACCAAAACGGTGGTTGATTCCTGACCCGGCCATGATATAATGGAGGAAAGGGAATCGTTTCCGGCCGCCCGGCCGGGCCAAAAAAAAGAGGAGGTCCAACATGCCGTCCATTCTGGAATTTTTGCGCACCCGCCGCACCTACCGCCGGTTTTTGCCCAAACCCGTGCCGGACGCCGTACTGCGGGAAGCCCTGGAGGCCGCCCGCATCGCCAGCTGCGGGTCCAACCGGCAGACGCTGAAGTATGCGCTGGTGCAAAGCCCCGCCGCCGTGGCCGAGATGAACCGGCTGGTGCGCTGGGCTGCCTACCTGCCCCCGGCCCAGGGCTACCCCAAAGCCGGCGAGACCCCCACCGCCTTTATCGCGGTGTTTCAGGACGAGAGCCTGCCCGGGGTGAACGACACCGACGCCGGCCTGGCCCTGGGCAGCCTGACCGCCGCGGCCTGGGCCTACGGGGTAGGCAGCTGCATCATGGGCAACATCGACCGGGCCCAGATCAAGACGCTGCTGGGGCTTTCCGACCGGGAACGGCTGCGGCTGCACAGCGTGGTGGCGCTGGGCTACCCGGCCCACCAGAGCCATCTGGTGCCGATGCGGGAGGGCAGCACCCCCTATTACCTGGACGAAAACCGGGACTACTGCGTGCCCAAGCGCCCGATGAGCGAGATTCTGCTGGCCGACCTGTAAAACGATAAAGCGGCCCGCCCGGCAGCCTGTTCGGCTGCCGGGCGGGCTGCTTTGTTGTTGGAAGTGCGCTCGGGCGATCACTCGGCGGCGTTGGGCGCGTTGCCGGCGGCTGTGCCGGACTTGTCGGCGGGCAGGCGGGGCACCGCGTTGAGGATGCGCATGAACTCCTCGCCGCTGATGGTCTCCTTGTCATAGAGGTATCCGGCGATCTCGTCCAGCTTGGCCCGGTTTTCCTGCAGGATGCGGCGGGCCTTTTCATGCTGGCGGCGCACCAGCGCCACCACCTGGTCGTCCACATTGGCGGCGGTGCGCTGGCTGCAGGCCAGGCTGGTATCGCCGCCCAGGTAGGCGTTGTTGACCGTTTCCAGCGCCACCATGTCGAAATCGTCGCTCATGCCGTAGCGGGTGATCATGGCCCGGGCCAGCCTGGTGGCCTGCTCGATGTCGTTGGAGGCGCCGGTGGTCACCGAGCCGAAGACCACCTCCTCGGCGGCCCGGCCGCCGGTGAAGGTGGCGATCTTGGCCAGCAGTTCCTCCTTGCTCATCAGCACCCGGTCGCCCTGCTCCACCTGCATCGTGAAGCCCAGTGCGCCGGAGGTGCGGGGCACGATCGTGATTTTCTGCACCGGGGCGGAGTGGGACTGGATGGCCGCCACCAGCGCGTGGCCCACCTCGTGGTAGGCGACGATGCGGCGTTCCCGGTCGCTGAGGATCTGGTTTTTCTTCTGGGCGCCGGCCAGGATGGTGTCCACCGCCTCCTGCAGATCGGCCTGGGTGACGGCCAGCCGCTGGCGGCGCACCGCCCCCAGCGCGGCTTCGTTGACGATGTTGGCCAGCTCGGCGCCGGAGGTCATGCGGGCGACGACCGAGAAATCACAGTCGGGGCCAAGGCGGACCTTTTGGGCGTGCAGCCGCAGGATGGCTTCCCGCCCTTTGAGGTCGGGCAGCTCCACCGGCACCCGCCGGTCGAACCGGCCGGGGCGGGTCAGGGCGGGGTCCAGGCTTTCGGGGCGGTTGGTGGCCGCCAGGATGATGACCCCCTTGGTGGCGTCGAAGCC
>DWWE01000014.1 GCA_019119835.1 Candidatus Gemmiger stercoravium
TAAAAGGTGCTGCGGTTGATCTGCGCCAGGGCGCAGACCTCCTTGACCGTGATGCGTTCCACCGGTTTTTGGCGCAGCATCTGTAAAAAGGCGTCGGTGATCACCTGGCGGGTGTAGCGGGTTCGCAGGTCAGTTTGCATGGTTTTGTTCCTTTCTGCAACAGAATTCGCCTTTGTGCCGCAAAGCGGACACAATGGCGGAAACTAACGGTTGTCCCCTTCTTTTGCATCCAGTATACTGGAACCAACGAAAAAAAGCAACATAAGTCGCAGTGTATTCACAGTGATGCGGCCAATTCAAGGAGGACGACCAAATGCAGAACAGCGAAGTTCTATTCCGCGACAAACCGATCTGGCAAGCCATCTTCTCGCTGGTGGGGCCCTCGATTTTGTCGGTGCTGGTCATGGTCATCTACAACATGACCGACCTGTTTTTCATCAACCTTTTGCAGGATACCGCCCAGACCGCCGCGGTCTCGGTGGTCAGCCCGGTGTTCACGCTGGCTTCGGCAGGAGCCACCGTGCTGGGCATGGGCGGCTGCGCGGCGGCAGCCTCCTCGTTGGGCGCTGGCGATAAGCAGGACGTGCGCACCGTGTCCAGCCTGTGCGGCTGGTGCGCTATTCTGGTCGGCGCGGTGCTGGCGGTGGTTTTGAACCTCGGCTGTGCGCCGCTGCTGGGGATGCTCGGGGCCAATGCGGAGATCCAGCCACACGCCGCGGCGTATCTGCGCATTCTGGCGCTGGGCGCCCCGGCCATGATCCTTTCGGTTTCGGCCGCCACCCTGCTGCGGGCGGACGGGGCCATCCGACGCGGCCTGGTGGGGAACCTGGCCGGCAGTGTGACCAACATCGTGCTGGACCCTCTGTTCATCCTGGTGTTCGGGTGGGGCATTGCCGGCGCGGCGGCGGCCACCGTGCTGGGGAATCTCGTGGCCTGCGCGATCTATCTTGACTACATCCTGCGCCGGTCTCAGGCTTTGAGCCTCTCCCCTGCTGACGCGCTGCGCCGCCCCGCCCGGCTGGGCCGGGTGCTGGCGCTTGGGCTGCCCAACGGGGTCAGCAGTTTGCTGGCCGGGCTGGCGGGCAGTTTCAGCAACCGGATGCTGGCAGGCTACGGCACCGCGGCGCTGGCCGCCATGGCCGCCGCCGACAAGGCGACGATGGTGGTCAGCCTTGTGCAGATGGGGATTTGTATGGGCGTCCAGCCGCTGCTGGCCTACAATGCAGGGGCTCGCAACCTGCCGCGGCTGCGCGGGGCGCTGACCCGGCTGGCCGGGCTGACCTTCGGGGTTGGGGCTGCCTTTGCAGCCACCTGCCTGCTGGGGCAAAACGCGCTGCTTGGGCTGTTTTTGTCCGACGCCGAAGCCCTGGCCCTGGGGCGGCAGCTGCTGCCCTGGCTGCTGGCGGCCAGCCCGCTGCTGGGGCTTTACTACCTCAGCACCAACTTTCTGCAGGCGGCCGGCCGGGCCGCCGGGGCCACGGTGCTCTCCGCCCTGCGGCAGGGGTTGCTGCTGATCCCGGCGCTTTATCTGCTGCACGCGCTGCTGGGCCTGCCTGGCCTGGCCGCCGCCCGGGCTGCGGCGGACCTTACCTCGGTCGCCATCGCCATGGCGCTGTTTCTGCGCACCTGGCGGGACTTTGCCCGGCTGGCGTAACAGCCCCGGCGAATCTTTCTTGGATGCTGCGTTCGGACGCCATGCGGTTTTTGATTCACTGGAGGTGCGGGGACGCCTTTGCCGGCTTGGTCCGACCGCTTATTTGTTCCGCACAGTGTATGCTGCATCGTGTTGCGGTTTACCCGCTCGCCGGCTGAAATCAGAAGCCGTCCCCCTCTTTCACCCGTATGTTGAACGAACAGCGGCAGCCTTCCGCCTGGCTTGAGGAAGGCTGCCGCTTTCTTGCCGCTTTTTACTGGTTGAACCGCCGTTTGATCCGCACGAAGAGGCGTTCGATGGCGTAGGCCACTGCGAAAACCAGCAGGATGGCCACGCCGGCGGTACCGTAGTCGTAGCCCTGCAGGCTGTTGGAGATGACGTACCCGATGCCGCCCGCGCCCACCATGCCGAGGATCGCGCATTCGGAAAAGTTGGTTTCCAGCCGCATACCGGCCCAGGCCACGATCTGGCTGAAAGCCGCCGGCAGGATCGCGTTGCAGAAGATGCTCAGCCGGCTCGCGCCGGTGACTTCCAGCGCCTCGATCGTCCCATCAGGGATGCTCTCAAAGCTCTGGGCAAAGCTCTTGGTGAAAAAGGCGGTGGTGTGGACGCAAAGCCCGGCCACGCCGGCTTCAGGGCCCATGCCCAGGCAGACCAGCATCAGCAGCACCCACACCGGGGTGGGTACCGCCCGCAGGAAGGTGAAGAAGGACTGGGTGACGACCGAAAGCACCGGTAGGCGGAACACATTGCGCGCCGCCAGCATACCGAACACCACCCCCAGCACCAGGCTGTAGAGCAGCGACAGCACCGCGATGGAGATCGTCTCCACCAGCGAGGAGAAGACCAAATCCATATTGGCAAAATCCAGATGGGCCAGATCCCAGAACACCACGCCGATGTCCGGCACGCGAGAGAGCATTTTGCCCCAATCGATGCCCAGATACACAAGGCTTGCCGCCGAGAGCAGGGCTGTCCCGGCCAGAAACACCGGAATGAACCGGTTGCGCTGGCGGCATTTGACCGGGATGCGCCCGCCCGGCCGCGCCGGGCAGCTGCCGACCTCCGTCTGCGGCGCCGCGGCGGCTTCGCCGGTTTGCAGACAAGGGGAAGGTTGCAGGCTCATTTCAGCAGCTCCTTTCGCAGTTTGTTGGTGATCTGATCCACCACGATGACCATGACCGCCACCAGCAGGATGATGCTCAGCGCAATGTCATACTGGAAGCTCTTGATGTAGGAGAAAAGGGTCAGCCCCACGCCGCCCCCGCCCACCATGCCGACGATGGTGGAGGCACGGATGTTGACTTCGACGCAGTAGAGGAACCAGGAGAGGAACCCGCTCAGGCAGGAGGGCAGGATGGCCTGGGCGACCCGCTGGGGGAAGCTGGCCCCCACGGCCTGCAGGCTCTCGACACAATCCTGGGAGACATCCTCCATCGTCTCCACAAAGGCGCGCACAAGGAAGGCAAAACTGGTGATGCACAGCGCCACAAACCCGACGCTGGTGCCGATGCCCAAGGATGAGAACAGGATGAACGCCCAGACCAGCGCCGGGATGTTGCGCAAAAAGGTGGCAAACCCGCGCACTACCTTGGCAAACCGCGGGAAGGGCGAGACCTTTTCGCTGCCGAACAGCGAGACAAAGAAGGCCAGAATGGCGGCCACCGTGGTGGAGGAAAGGGCCAGCGCCAGCGTGACCACCACGCTGTCCAACACGCCGGGGATGCGGCTCGCCTTGGGCAGAGCCGGCGGCAGGAAGTCCTGGGTGATAAACTCCCAGAAAGCATCCCCGTTGGCCACCAGCACGGCGGGGTTGAATTCGGTCAGGATGCTGCAGACCACAAACAGCGCCAGCGCGGTGATCAGAAAGCCGGTGTACAGCCGTTTGAGGTCACGCGCAATCAACGGTATCCGCCCGGTCATGTCCATTCCCTCCCAACATCAGGTTTTCGCGGCTGGTGCCGTAGATGCGTTCGATCATCTCATCGCTGAGCCGGGCCGGCGGGCCGTCAAAGACGATGCGCCCTTTGCTCAGACCCATGATGCGGGTGGAGTACTGCAGCGCCACGTCCAGCTGGTGCAGGTTGACGATGCAGGCGATGTTGCGCCTGGCCGTCATCGACCGCAGCAGATCCATGATGGTTTTGGCGCTGGAAGGGTCCAGCGAAGCGATGGGCTCGTCGCAAAGCAGCAGTTTGGGCTGCTGCATGATGGCTCGGGCGATGCCGATCCGCTGCTTCTGTCCGCCGGACAGGTCGGCCGCACGGTTGTAGGCGAAATCCGAAAGACCCAGTTCTTCCAGCAGATCCAACGCCTGGCGCTTGTCCGCCTCGCTGTACAGCCCAAGCACCCCCTGGGGGCCCGGCATATAGCCCAGCCGGCCGTGCAGCACGTTCTGCAGCACCGACAGGCTGTAGACGAGATTGTAATTCTGGAAGATCATGCCCACCTTGCGGCGCAGCTCCCGCAGGGCACGGCCGTGCTGGGCGGCGACATTCTGGCCGTCCAGCGTGACGGCGCCGCCGCTGATGGGAATTAGGGCGTTGATGGCGCGCAGCAGGGTGGATTTGCCCGACCCTGACGGCCCAATGACCGAAATGAACTCCCCTTCCTGCACGGTGAAACTGATCCCCTGCAGGGCATGTACGCCGTTGGGATAGTTCTTGGTCACATTGTCAAACTGTAAGATAGGTTCCATAGTGTTCACCCCCGCGGCGCCGGTGCTCAGAAATCATTGATGATCTTGTTCAGCTCGATGATCTCCTCATAATCGCTCATATCGCACTCGATAAAGCGGGCGCCGGGGACCTTGATGACATCGGTGAAGTACTGTTCGTTGTCATAACTGGTCAGGAACTCGGTGAGCTTGTCGCGGGTGGCCTGGTCCACGTGTTCGGCCACGACCATCGCTTCGGCCGGGATCGCGCCGGATTCGTGGATGATCTTGATGTCGCTTTCCGCCGCGTTGCCGTTGGCGATCTCGCTGGCCAGGATCTGGTCGGAGATGGGAACCACGTCCACGTCACCCTTCACCGCCGCCTGCAGACCGGCGGTCATCAGGGCGGACAGGGTCAGGGCAAGCAGTTTCCGGTTGCGTTTCATACGATTCTCTCCTTATCTGTCTTGTCAATATTTCCAGCGGTGTCCCTGCGCGTCAGCCCGCACAGGGGATGGTGGCCATCGGGTAGATGGATTTGAGCATTTCTTCGATCAACGCGGGGGTCAGTTCCACCGGGTTGTTGTCCGCCCGGCCTTTGGTGATTCCAAGCCCCGCCAGATGCGCCAGGTCGCTGCGGGCCACGCCCCAGCCTTCCAGCGAGGCCGGCTGGGCCGAACGCACCAGCAGCCCCGCGATGCGGCGCTGCAGCCCGGCAGCGTCCGCCACCCCCAGGGCGCCCAGCAGGGCGTCGAGCTCCTGCACGGCCGGGGCGTTGCAGGCCAGCACCGGGGCCAGCAGCATGGCCACCGCCGCGCCGTGGGGGATGCCGTAGTGCATGGTCAGCGGGTAGGAGATGGAATGGCAGGCCGTGGTCTTTGTGTTGGAGAAGGCCAACCCCGCCAGCATGCTGCCGCGGGTCATCGCGTCGTGGGCCGCCGGCACACCGGCAAACAGCTGGTCGATGCTGCCCATTACGGTGCGGATGGCTTCCAGCGCCAATGCGCGGGAGACGGCGTTGGTGTGGCGGGCCCAGTAGCTCTCCACCGCGTGGGCCACCGCATCCAGCGCCGAGGACACCGCCAATCGCACCGGCATGCCGGCTGCCAGCTCCGGGTCTACGAGCGCAGCGGCCGCGTAGTTGTCATGGTTTTCCAGCGAGCGCTTTGTATCCTGTTCCGGGTCCCAGATGGTAGCCCAGCAGGTCACCTCGCTGCCAGTGCCGGCGGTGGTGGGCACGCCGATCCAGCGGGCCGCCGGCTGCAGATCCCCGGCTGCGATGCGGGCGCGCAGCGCGTCCACATCGGCCGGTTCCGCGCCATACAGGCAGCAGAGCGATTTCCCCACATCCAGAATGCTGCCGCCGCCTACGGCCACCACCACGTCGGGGGCGTGGTCTTTGGTGCGCAGCCATGTATCGTACAGCTGCTCCACCGTGGGGTTGGAGGCGGTGAATTCCAGGTTTTCCACCTCGATCGGCGCACAGCTGGCCGCCAGATCGGCGAGCACCGGGTGCCGCAGGGCCTCCCGGCTCCAGGCCAGCACCAGCACCCGGCCGCCGCCGGACAGCATCCGCCGCAGCAGGGCGGGCAGTTCCGCCAGACAGCCGGGGCCATGGATCGTGTGGACAGGGTTATAATAGCGGTTCACAGGCTTCCCTCCTTGCGCAGGCGCTCATTCAGCGTTTCGATGGCGGCGGGCAGGTCGCGGATCGAGTCGATCACCAGATCCGCCCCGGCAGCGCGGTAGCGGTCGGCCGCCACTTGCTTGCGCTGTGTAAGGAGCTCGGCGGGCATGGTGTCACACTCCTCCTTCGTCAGACCCAGCAGGTTGGAGCCGGTCAGGATACCGATGGCGAAGGCCCCGGCGTTTTTGCCCTCCTGCATATCCACCACGGTATCCCCCACCTTGACCACGCAGCGGGGCGGGTAAACATTCAGCTGCCGCATACATTCAAACACCATAAACGGGGCCGGCCGGCCAATGCCGGTCGCATCGGGGGTGACGACGCAGTCGGCCGCATACCCGGCCGCCTTGGCCACGGGCAGGACCTCGGCCATCATGGCGCTGTTGTAGCCGGTGGTGGAGCCGATTTTCAGCCCCATGCCCCGCAGCTTGTCCACCGTTTCCACCACACCGGGCAGCGGCGTGCTGTATTCGGCCACCACGGTGTGCAGCGTGGCCTCAAAGGTTTCGTACAGCTTGTCCACGTCCCGCTCGTTCCACAAACGGCCGTATAGCTGCTGCCACTGGGCGCTGCCGCTTTCGCTGGAAAGCAGCTGGCGGATGTGCGCCTTCTTTTCAAGGCCCATCGGGCGGTTGATCTCCTCCCGCGTCAGGTGCAGCCCTGCCGCGGTGAGTACGCGGTCAAACACAACGCTGGGCGCGCTGGAGCCGTAATCCACCGTCGTGCCGGCCCAGTCGAACACGACCATCTGAATCTGTCTGTTTTCGGTTCCCACTCTGAACACCTCTTGCTTGTTTTTGCATTTCTTTGCGGCTTAATGCCGCCTGCATCTGCATTATACGCCGCATATTGCAGCATCTTCGAGTAAGTTCCCGCAAACATCCTGTAAAAAAGCTGTAAGGCAGACGCTTTCTCTGCGTCTGCCTTACAGCTTTCTCCCTATTCTTACATTTTACAGGATCGTGATGCCCTTTGTCCTGTATTTGTCCCGCACCTCCGGCGGTACATGGTCATCCATCACCAGCAGGTCCACCTGGTCGGCCGCCAGCACCCGGCATTTGGAGCGCTGGCCCAGCTTGCTGGAATCCATCACCGCCACCACCTGCTTGGCCTGGGCCGCCAAAAGCCGGATCACGCCGGTCTCGTCCATGCGGAAGTCGGTGTAGCCGTCTTTATAGTTGACGGCGTTGATGGAAAGCAGCGCCACATCGGGGTAAAAGCGGCTGAACATTTCCTCGCACAGCGTCCCGTAGGTGGAGCGCTCCTGGGTGTCCACCGTGCCGCCCACCGCGATGACCCGCACCCCCGGCGCCTGCATCAGCGCCGGAATGGCCGCGTAGTTGTTGGTGACAACGGTGCAGCGCAGCCCGGCATTGGCCAGCTCCTGCGCCAGGATGGTATTGGTGGTGCCGGAGTTCATCGCCACCACGTCGTTTTCCTTGATATAGGTCAGTGCCTTGCGGGCGGCTTCACGCTTTAGGTCGCTGTGGATGATCTCCCGCCCGGTAAAGTTGGAGAAGGAGACCCGCGATTCCGGCAGGCAGGCCCCGCCGCGTACGCAGCGGATCTGCCCGCCCTGTTCCATCGTTTTCAGGTCCCGGCGCACCGTATCCACCGATACCTGCAGCTGACGGCTCAGCTCACTGACCTTGACGGTGGATTGCAGCTGCAGCTGCTGCAAAATAAACTCTGCCCGCTCGTTATACAGCATACTCGCGGCTCCTTTCCGGATTCTCAATCTCTTCCAGAAGTATGATACCCGATTCTGCCGTATTTTGCAAGGTTGTGCTGCAAAATGTTCATTCGGAAGCTGCGGTTGCTCAGCTCTGCCGCCGCCCTGGGCTTGATCGCATCGGCGGCGCGGCCGGGGACAGCGAAGTGTCGAGCATTTTTTCAATAAGCGCATTCACTTTTTCCGGCTCATCGGTGTTGGAGTTGTGCCCGGCGCCGGGAATCCACGCCAGTGGGATTCCGGTATTTTTGTGCCAGGCTTTGTTGTATCGGATACAGGAACCGGCGTGGTCCTTTTCCCCGCAGATCAGAAGTGCCGGGCATTTTATCTCATAGGCAAGGTCAGCTTCCATCGCCTCCGCCAACATCCTGAACCCATGGCCCGACAGTCGGGCGTACCGTTTCTGGTCCCCCTCGTAGGTCATCATCATATCGTACATCAGTTTTTGGCCATAGGCAGAGGTGGCCACCCCCTTGGCGCCGGTTTTCAGCAGGGCCTTCCAGGGATAATAGCGATAGACCGGTTCCATCCGTTTCAGGAGCCACAATTCCATACCGGTTACATACTTCCTTTGCAAAGGGGCGGAATCAATCGCAACAAAACCCTTCAATTTATCGGGAAACAGCTCCGCATAAGCCTGCCCCACATAGCCACCCATGGATTGCCCCACAATCACCGGATGGCGGATGGCTTCCCCGCACAGAATTCCATCCAGCCACTTTGCCTTGTCCATCAGGGAAAACTCCAGTCGGAAGGGACAGGAAGCGCCGTGCCCGGGGGCATCCCATACCAACACAGTGTACTTTCCCTGGAAATACTCAATCTGTTTGTCAAACAGCCGATGGTCCGCGGTCAACCCCGGGAGAAAAACCAGGGTGGTCGTTTCCGCTCCTTGCACCTTGCTGATCCAATAATGAATGGCCCCGCAGGGCGTCTGATAGATTCTTTCTTCCATTGCCATCACACCTTGAACCCTCCGTTTTGCATTGCCTCCATTATACTGCATCCGCACAGAAAAATATAGCCGTCTTTCGGTATATCCGCAAAGCGAAAATGAAAATATAAAATTGCCATTCTCCAAACTTCCAGGACTTGTCTACGGAAAATCCAGGTTCCCTGCACTCCCGCTGCGGCAGGTCCACTTGGTTCAGCCGGATCGCACCGGACGTGTAAACCCGGCACGCAAAACCCGGGGCAGGCAGCCCCGGGTCAGCGCGTTATTGGATCTTGGGCAGTTCCTCGCCGGCGCCGGTGACCTGCTGGATGGCTTCAAGAAATCGCTCCACCGTGGGCGAGGGGGTCGGCGCGTGGAGGATGCCGAAGGGGATCGTGAATTTCCAGCGCACCGGCACCACCTTGAGCAGCGGGTGGACGCTCTTCCAGTTGTTAATGGCCACCATCAGGTCGTTGGCGTTCTCGCACCGGTTGAAGGTATCGAGGTTGAAGAAGTCGAAATCCACGATCTTGATTTCCGGGTGCTTCCGGGCCAGGTCGTCCCGCAGGGCATCCATCGCGCCGTTCCAGCCGCGGCGGATCATCATCAGCCGTTCGCCGTGCAGGTCCTGCACAGTCAGCCGTGTTTTGCCGGCCAGCGGATGGTGCAGCGAAAGCGCCAGCCGGATCGGCTGCCGGCTCAGCAGCAGCGCCGCGCACCGCCAGTTCTGCAGCGCGCGGGCATCAAATGGCCCGGCCACGATGTCGATGTTCTGGCCCAGGTTTGCCAGGATCTCCCGCGCGTTCTCCGGCGTGTTCTCATACGGCACCAGCTCGAACTTGATGTCGGGGCAAAGGCTGTGGACTTTGGGCCACAGATCAACCAGGAACTGCCCCGGCGTCATCGGGGAAGTGCCGATGCGGATGACCCGCTCTTCACCGCCGGCGCTTTTGGCCCGCAGCACCGAGGCTTTGCAGTAACGAATGATATATTTGCTGTCTTTGTACAGGGACTTGCCGGCCTCGGTCAGAACCAGGCCGCGGTGGGTGCGGGTGAACAGCGTCAGCCCCAGCGAGCTTTCCAGCAGGTTCACCTGCTTGACCACCGCCGTGGGGGTAATGTACAGCGTGGCCGCGGCTTTGTTGAAGCTGCCGGCGTCCGC
>DWWE01000002.1 GCA_019119835.1 Candidatus Gemmiger stercoravium
TACAAGATCGCCCAGCGTCTGGGCGGGTTTGAGGCCTACGGCCCCATCCTGCAGGGCCTGAATGCCCCCATCAACGACCTGTCCCGCGGCTGCAACGCCGAGGAGGTCTACAAGATGGCGCTGATCACGGCGGCCATGATCTGAATTGGCACGCCTTCAGCGTGTCGAAAAATTCGACCCGCTCCACAAGGGAAAACGGCCGGGCACGGCCGCCGCAGCGGTGTGCCGCAGGCAACCGGGCGCTTAGGCCGGAGATTGTCCGCCGACAGCGACGATTCTAGACAGTCTGAGGGCGCATCCACGGCGTGGATGCGCCCTTTTTGGCGCGTTCAGCACAAAAAGACCGAAGACGGGCGGCGGCCCGAAAGGCCGGGAACAAACGAACAACGGCAGGACCCGCCCCGAAAAGGGGAAGCGTCCTGCCGTTGTCTGATTGTATGAAAGGGTACGCGCCCTGCGCGGGCGGCTGGGGTCAGCGGCGGGCTTCGTACCGCAGCTGGTCGGCGTCCAGGCTTTGCAGCACCGGCAGCATGGCGGCACAGGCCGCACGGGCGGCGGGCAGATCCATCAGGCGATAGTTGCCGCATTCCCGCTCCGATGCGCCGGGGATCGGCCCGTCATAATCGGCCATCCAGGCGAACGCCTCGGTGGTCAGGGTCAGCGCCTGCTGATCGGTCAGCCCCTGGGTCAGCAGGTAAAAGCCGGTCAGGCAGCTCATCGGCCCCACATAGATCACATGGTCGCCGAAGCGGCTGTTGCGGGCAAAGGTGGCGAACAGATGTTCGATGGTGTGGGCCGCGGCGGGGGAAAGGTAGTCGCCCTGGTTGGGGCGCTTCATCCGCACGTCCCAGGTCTTCACCTCGCCATCCTGCCGGGACAGGTACATGCCCGGCAGCAGGGTGGTGTGGTCCACACAAAAGCTGGCGATGCGTTCCATGGCAATCACTCCATCATCTGCTGCACGACGCCGTGCTGGCAGTCGATCGAGATGTTCATGCCGTCCCGCAGGGTGCGGGTGGCGCCCAGCGCCCCCACGATCACCGCTTTGTTCAGGGTGAGCGCCACAATGGCCGCATGGCTGCTGGTGCCGGCTTCCTCAGTGATCACGCCGGCGGCCTGCCGGATATAGGGCAGCATCTCGTTGGTGGTGTGGGGCGCCACCAGGATCTGGCCGGGCTTGAACTTGACGGCCGCTTCCGCCGCGGAACGGCAGAGGCAGACGGTGCCCTTGGCGTTCTGGGCGCCGATGCCCACGCCGGTCAGCAGGCTGTCGCCCACCAGGTGGACCTTGATCATGTTGGTGGTGCCGGAAACGCCCACCGGCACGCCGGCGGTCACGACCGCCATGTTGCCGGCATGGACCAGCCCGGCTTTGCAGGCGCAATCCACCGACATGCTGATGAGTTCATCGGTGGAGTGGGCATAGGGCATGACCAGCGGGGTGATGCCCCAGTGGATGTTCAGCTGGCGCTGGACCTTCTCGTCCAGCACGCAGGCGACGATGGGGGTGTCCGGGCGGCAGCGGCTCAGCAGGCGGGCGGTCTCGCCGCTCTTAGAAACGGTGATGATGGCGCTGGCCTGAATGTCCGAAGCGGTGGTGCAGGCGGCGTGGGCCATGGCGGCGCTCACGCTCAGACGGCTCTCGCTGGCCTGTGCATGGTGGACCAGCCGGTTGTAGCTGGAGTCGGCCTCGGTGGTCTCGGCAATGGCGACCATGGCCTGCAGCGCCGCCACCGGGTACTTGCCGGCGGCGGTCTCGCCGCTGAGCATCACGGCAGAGGAACCGTCGTAGATGGCGTTGGCCACGTCGGTGATCTCGGCACGGGTCGGGCGCGGATTGGAGATCATGGAATCCAGCATCTGGGTGGCGGTGATGACCACCTTGCCGCTGGACATGGTGCGGTCGATCAGGTGCTTCTGGATCGAGGGGATCTCGGCAAAGTCGATCTCAACGCCCATGTCGCCGCGGGCCACCATGATGCCGTCGGCCACGCCCAGGATCTCCTCAATGTTGTCCACGCCTTCCTGGTTCTCGATCTTGGCGATGATCTTGATGTTGGCGTGGTTCTCTTCCAGCAGGTGGCGGATCTCCAGAATGTCGGCGGCGCAGCGGGTGAAGCTGGCCGAGATGATGTCAAACCCCTGCTCGATGCCGAACAGGATGTCCTGCTTGTCCCGCTGGCTCATATAGGGCATCGACAGATGGACGCCGGGCACGTTGACGCCCTTTTTGGTCTTGATGGTCCCGTCGTTTTCCACGGTGCAGACGATGTCGGTGTCGGTCACATGCTCAATGCGCAGCCCGATCAGGCCGTCGTCCAGCATGATCCGGCCGCCGGGCTGAACGTCGTGGGGCAGTTCTTTGTAGGTGATGGAGCAGATCTCATTGGTCCCTTCCACCGGGCGGGAGGTCAGGGTGAACTTCTGGCCGGCCGCCAGGGTCTCTGCACCGTTTTTGAACACGCCGGTGCGGATCTCGGGGCCCTTGGTGTCCAGCATCGCAGCCACCGGCACGCCCAGCTCGGCGCGAAGGGCTTTCAGCGCCTCCAGACGGCCCAGGTGCTCCTTGTGGTCACCATGGGAAAAGTTGAAGCGGGCAACGTTCATGCCGTTTTCAATCAGCTGACGCAGCACGCCTTCCTGGTCGGTAGATGGACCCAGGGTACACACGATTTTTGTCTTACGCATGAGAACCTCCTGAATACAGATGCTATTCCTACAGCACTTTATATTGTCATACGCCAACTATTATACTATATTTCCCAAAGTTTCACAAGCAAAACACGGGGGATTTTACCTGGATTTCCGATTTTTTTGACAAGGCGAAGGCATTTGCACAAGGCGCTCCGGCAGGGCGGCGATTTTACTTTTTTGCAGGATTCGGGTATAATAGACACAATCTGCAGGTCCGGCGGGTGCCGCCGGAACCTGCGCCCAACCTGATACAGACATAAAGGAGAACGATCGTGGCAAAACGTGTATTCTTGATCGTATTGGACAGCTTCGGCATCGGCGCCGAGCCGGATGCGGCGCAGTTTGGCGATGCGGGCACCAACACCCTGAAAGCCATCGCCGGGCACCCGAACTTCCGGGGTGAAAACCTGGCCCGGCTTGGTTTGTTCCGGATCGACGGCGTCAGCTGCGGCCCCCAAATGCCGGAACCGGTCGGCTGCTATGCCCGCCTGCGGGAAGCCAGCGCCGGCAAGGACACCACCATCGGCCACTGGGAGATCGCCGGTCTGCTCTCCCCCGAGCCGCTGCCGACCTTCCCGGAAGGGTTCCCCCGGGAACTGCTGGAGGAATTCACGGCCCAAACCGGTTACGAGGTGCTGTGCAACCGCCCGTATTCCGGCACCCAGGTCCTTCGTGACTATGGCGAGGAGCACCTGCGCACCGGGGCGCTGATCGTGTACACCTCGGCGGACAGCGTGTTCCAGATCGCGGCCCATGAGGACAAGGTCCCGGTGGAAAAACTGTACAAGATCTGTGAGACCGCCCGCGCCATGCTCAAGGGCAAATACGGGGTGGGCCGGGTGATCGCCCGCCCCTTTGTCGGCAGCTGCGCGGAGGATTTCCAGCGCACGCCCCGCCGCCATGACTTCTCCCTGCTGCCGCCGGCGCCCACCATGCTGGATATGCTGCAGGCGGCCGGCAAGGCGACCATCGGCGTCGGCAAGATCCATGACATCTTTGCGGGCCGCGGCGTGGGCGAGACCATCCGCACCTCCGGCAATACCGAGGGTCTGCGGGTGACGCTGGAACTGGCGGACCGGGATTTTGAAGGACTGGCCTTTGTGAACCTTGTGGACTTCGATATGCTGTACGGCCACCGCCGGGATGTGGGCGGGTACGCCGCGGCCGCGGCAGAGTTTGACGCCTGGCTGCCGCAATTTATCGAAAAAATGCGCCCGGACGATGTGCTGATGGTCACGGCGGACCATGGCTGCGACCCCAGCTACACCAAAACCACCGACCATACCCGCGAATATGTGCCCTACCTGCTCTATGGCCAGCAACTGAAGCAGGGGATTAACCTTGGCACGCGCTACAGCTTCGGCACCATTGCGGACACCGTCTGCCAGGCGCTGGGAGTTTCGGTGGATGTGGCCGGCTGCGGGGTCTGGCATGAGATCGCCCGGTGACCCCGCCCATCCGCGGAAAGGAACGATGATACAGATTCTGCTTTATCTGTGGGCCCTGGTGCTGTCGGCCTACTCGGTGTCGCTGCTGCTCACCAGCAACTTCAATATGGGCAACCTGATGGTCTGGGTCATCACCGCGGCCAGCTGGGTCACGGCGATCTGGCATCGGGGGCTGTATGCCTGGGTGCGGGATACCCTGGCAGGGCGCGCTGCCCTTCTTCTCTGTCTGGCGGCGGTGCTGGTGCTGGCCGGCGTGCTGACCTTCATTTCGGTCAAGGCGTACAGCAACCCGCCCACCGGACAGGAAAAGATCGTCGTGGTGCTGGGGGCGGGGCTGCGGAAGGACCGCCCCAGCAAGCTGCTGCGCTACCGCCTGGACAAGGCTTATGAATATGCGGTGGCCCACCCGGACACCATCCTGGTCACCGCCGGCGGGCAGGGTCGGGACGAATGGGTGCCGGAGGGGCAGGCGATGCGGGATTACCTGATCGAAAAGGGCTTGCCGCCCGACCGGGTCTTTGCCGAGACCCGCTCCACCTCCACCGAGGAAAACTTTGCCTTTGCCAAACAGGTGCTGGAACAAAGCGGCTTCGACCCGGACGGCCCCATCGTGTATGTGACCAATGCTTTCCACTGCTATCGCGCCGGGGAATATGCCCGGATGGCCGGGTTTGAGGAGGCGCACGCCCTGCCGGCCGGGATCTCGCTGCAGAGCGTACCGACCTGCTATCTGCGGGAGGCCATGGCTGTCTTGTACTACTGGGTGTTCCGCTCCTCCCGCAGCGGATTCATGCAGAGCATGGTGGGGCTGTTGAGCCTGAACAAGCGGTTCTTTTATCGCTGATGTCCGGCGGCTCCCTGTCGGTTTCGGCAGGGGAGACACAGAACGATCCGAATAAAAAAGGCGGTATGCCGTCCGTGACAGGACGGCATACCGCCTTTTTGCTGTGCAGAAAAAGGGGAGAGACGCCCTGCTTCGCGCAGGGGCTCACCCGGCAGGGGACAGGCTGCCTGGCCGGGCCGCCCTGTCCGCCTTTTTCGGAAAAGGCGGAAGAAAATCAGCGGCCATGTGAGGCGGCTGCCTTACGGCAAAGTCCGCGACAGTTCGATCTCCTCTTCGTCTTCGGCGCCGGTCGGCACAAAGCCTCTGCTTTTGTACAGGCGAAGCGCCCGCCTGTTCTCCCGGTTGCAGGTCAGGGTCACCCGGTCGGAAGCGCCGAAAGGCTTGGTCCGGATATAAGCAAGGACCTGATCCAGCGCGGCCCGGCCGTAACCCCGGCCCTGTTTCGACACATCGATCATCATGTGCCACAGGTCGTATTCCGGGATGTCGTAGTCGTAGATTACCATGACATAGCCGACCATGACCTCCTCGTCATAGATCCCGAAAGGCTGGCACTGCTCTCTGTAGACGTAAGCCTGCGCAAGGCTGCGGATCGGGTGGGAAACAAAGCGCTCCTGCCCGGCGGCCAGCTTCAGCCCGAAGGCGTCGATAAAGTTTTTCTCGGTGATTTTTTCAAGGTGAATCATATAGACCTCCACAAAATGTTCTGACTTCTTGGCGTGCGTGTCTTGGCGAACATCCTGTCGGGGGCAAAAGGCGCAGAAAAAAGCCGCGGCAGATCAGCCGCGGCGCAAACGACTCGAAAGGTCAATTCTGCTGCCAGGGCCCTCATTATGATATTCAGCCATCCGGTTTATGCTGTCCTTTCTCATAATGAACACCCCGCTTTCTGTGTTGGATTGCACTTGCTATGATACCATGGATCTGCGGCCCGGTCAACCCGGAAGAAGAGCCGGGAGCCAATCAATGAAGCAAAAATCCCCGCACCTGACGGAGCGGGGATTTTCTTGGTGGACCTGGAGGGATTCGAACCCTTGACCTCTCGGATGCGAACCGAACGCTCTCCCAACTGAGCTACAGGCCCAAATTTTGCTGACTTAGTTATTATACCGCAATCCTGGCAAAAGTCAAGAGGTTCGGGAAAAAACTTCTACAGCGCCCGAAAAGGCGCAGACCATGCCAAAGGACGCGGCGCAGGAACCGACATAAAGATATAGCGAACAAATATTGCTAATAAAAGAGATGATAAAAAGGGAAAAATATTTTTATGAAATAAATATTGCACTCGGCGTATAAAATCGTATATAATGGAAATGCTCCCAGGCATTGATTTTTACAAACAAAATCATGTATATTGATTCCGGACAGAAAAGTAACCGGCCGTCCTTTATCAAATGTGCAGAATCCCGAAAAGCCGCATTCCCTGTCATCTGCGGCATCCCGGCGGCGGGCAACTTATCTTGAAATGGAGAGAGCAAGGAAGATGGAAACAACGCAAATACAGCAGTTGGCTGTTTACACGCGGGACTATTCTCCGATCGAGGGCCTCCAGCGTGCGCACAGCCTTCATTATCTCCTGGAAAAGGACCGGGATCAACTGCAGGTCCGGGTGGTTTGCACCGGGGCGGAGGAGGACCGGGCTGCGGTCTGCCGCCTGCGGGGAATTTCGATCGAATATGCCGGCGGTTTGCTCAAGTTTCTATACGAGAATGCGGTGCCTGTGGAGCAGGCGGCCGAAGTCCTGCAGGATCTTTGCGGTGATTTGGCGGAGCAAGAATCATAAATGATGGAAAAGGATGTGGAATGGAATGTCAATGTTTTCAACAGCGTCAACAGGTGAAAGCGTGACCATGTTGTTCGCGGATGAAAGCCTGAACCTGTGCAGGACCCTGCAGTCGTATACCTCCTGCCAGGGGGATGTGCATCTCATCGGCTTTGCCACCAGCGGGGAGGAACTGCTTGATCTGATCCGGCACGGTCTTCGGGCGGATGTGGTGGTCCTGGATTCACTGCTGCCGGGGCTTTCGCTGCCGGAATTCTTCCAGGTGATGGCCGCGGTGGATTATCACCCCGGCGTGATCCTGACCGGGATGCCCTACGCGCAGAAAATAGCGGACAAATTCTTGACATTGGGCGTCAACTATATTATGGTTAAACCGTACACCCTGTCGGACCTGATGGAAGCCGTCTATCGGCAGGCTACGGATCCGCGCCGGCTGGCGGCCTACGCAGTCAGCCGCTGCTGTGAGGATTTTCTTTCGGAGATGAGGTGCAACCGTCGGTTGGGCGGGTGGTTTTACCTGGAAAGGATCCTGCGGCACACCGTCCTCGATGACAAGGACTACATCGCCAAGGAGCTGTATCTGCTGGCGGCCGGGGACCAGCCGGTCAGCATCGGCAGCGTCACCGCTTCGGTGCAGCGCGCCAATGATTCGCTGCGCACCGCCAACTCGAAAGGGTACGACGAACTCTGCCGTGCGGCGGGCAAACCGGCAGGCGCCCGCCTGTCCAACCTGGAGCTGATCCGGGTCTTGACCGAAAAAATCCGCCGGTCCGGCGTTGTCAGGCCGACCTGCAGGGGATAAGGAGTCTGTTTTATGGCCGTAAAGGTAACGGAGGCTGACTGGTTGTCAGAAGAAGATCATCTCGCGCTCCGCGGCGGCTTGAAGGGCCGCATGGCGAAGGAGTTCTGCGTCTTGCAGGGGCAGTCGGAAGCACTGTATCGGTACATGGATTGCCACGCCCCGGAACCCCTGCGGAGCGCGGGAATGAAAACACTGGCGGAGATGCGGCAAAGCATCACCGTGCTGGAGCGTCTGGCCAAAAGTGCGGCCGACCTTGCACTGGGGGCGGTGCTGGGCCCACCGCTGGAAGAACGGCCGCAGAAGACCCTTGAACTGGTTCAGTTCCTTCGGGATTTCAGCGAATGCGTCAATGAGGAACTGGCCACCATCCACAATCCGATGCGCGTGAAGGTGGAAGGCGGCGGATTTTTCTGCGTTCCTGCGCGGGATGGCGTGCTGGAGATCCTGCTGGCCAACCTTTTCTCCAACGCGGCCAGGAACGGCGCCAGCTATGCGGTGGTGCGCTGTCTGCCGGGCCGGGTCCTGGAATATGAGGACGACAGCCGCGGCCTGAACGACGCCGCCGTTCGCCTGCTGCATGACGGGATGGCTGACCAGCAGATGATGGAGCGGGGCGGGATCGGGCTGCTGATGGTGCGGCACTGCTCCCTCGCGCTGGGCTGGGGACTGCATTGCTTCCATCAGGCCCAGGGGGTCCACATGACCCTGCAGGTGCCGCCTTTTGAGCCGGACAACCGGGTGATCCTGCTGGAAGATGATTCGCTGGACCGCGAGATACGCAAGGACCGGATGCGGTTGCTGCTGCAAAGGGAATTTGTCTCCCTCCTGCCGGAAGGGAAAGAGGCAGAAGGAACGATTTGAAAGTACACACCGGGCTTTTCGGGGCCCGGTGTGAATTTTTTATGCCTTTTTTGTCCGTCTTATTTACTTTGCGGGCAAACTATTGTAAAATATCGATATATGAGATTTGTCAGGTGGTGCATAGAAATATGGAGCTGAAGTACAAACGTATTCTGCTGAAACTCAGCGGCGAAGCGCTGGCGGGTGAGAAAAAGTCCGGCTTTGACGAGGCGGTGATCGCTTCGATCTGCGGCGGGATCCGCAAAGCCCACGACCAGGGGGTGCAGATCGGCATTGTGGTCGGCGGCGGCAACTTCTGGCGCGGCCGTTCCAGCGGCAAGATGGACCGCATGGATGCCGACAAGATCGGGATGCTGGCGACCGTGATGAACGCGCTGGCGGTAAAAGACGCGCTGCGCCAGCAGGGGGTGCCTGCGGTGGTGATGACCAGCGCGGTGATGCCCCAGGTGGCCGAAACCTTCACCAGCGACAAGGCGATCGCCGCGCTGGAGGCGGGCACCATCGTGGTGTTTGGCGGCGGGACCGGCAACCCGATCTTTTCCACCGATACCGCGTCGGCGCTGCGCGCCTTGGAGATCAGCGCCGATGCGATGCTGAAAGCCACGATGGTGGACGGCGTGTACGACAAGGACCCCCACAAGTATCCCGACGCGGTCCGGTATGAGACCCTGACCTTCACCAAGGTGCTGGATGAGCGCCTGGCTGTGATGGATTCCACCGCGGCCAGCCTGTGCCGGGACAACGACCTGCCGATCCTGGTGTTCGATCTGGGCGACCCGGACAACATCGCCCGCGCCGCCTGCGGGGAAAAGGTGGGAACTCTGGTCAGGGAATAAGCCCTGGCTTTCGATGAAACCTGTGGCCGATGCGGCCGCTTTATGAACGAAAAGGAGATAATTATGAGCAGCACGACCAAAATTTACGAAGAAAAGATGACCAACTGCATCAACCACCTGACCCGCGAACTGGCGACCATCCGCGCCGGCCGTGCCAACCCGGCTATTCTGGACAAGGTGCTGGTGGAGTATTACGGCACGCCGACCCCGGTCAACCAGATTGCCGCCATCGCGGTGGCGGAAGCCCGCATCCTGACCATCACCCCCTGGGACGCCAAGATGGTCAAGGAGATCACCCGTGCGATCCAGACCAGCGACATCGGCATCAACCCCATCGACGACGGACATACGATCCGGCTGATCTTCCCGGCCCCCACTGAGGAGCGCCGCAAGCAGCTGACCAAGGATGTCCAGAAGCAGGGTGAGGAGACCAAGGTGGCGGTGCGCAACGTCCGCCGCGAGGCCATGGACAAGTTCAAGGCCATGAAGAAGGCCGGCGAGCTGACCGAAGACGACCAGAAGAACCTGGAGGAAGAGGTCCAGAAACTGACGGACAAATATGTCAAGGTAATTGATGAGACCTGCGCCGCCAAGAACCAGGAGATCATGGAGGTCTGATCCGTCCCCGGATTCCCGTTGTGTGCCGCGCCGTTTGCTGCGCGGCACATGCCATATCCCGGCAAGTACGGTGCGCCGGCTGCATATACTGTACAACAAAGCCGCGCCCACTGCCCCGAAAGGAAAGACCATCCTATGAAGACCCGCATTGTGACAGCCGCTGTCGGCCTGTGTATTCTGGCCATCGTGCTCGCTTTTTTTGATACCGTTCTGTTTGACCTGGCCCTGGCGCTGATCTGCCTGATCGGCATACACGAGGTGTACTCCGCCATGGGCTTCGGCCGGCGGCAGTGGTATCTGTTTGCGGCCGCGGTGCCCTACACGCTGCTGATCATGTTGTCCAGCAGCGCCGCCGTTCGGGCGCTGGTTCTGCCGGCCAGTTTCCTGGTCGTACTGTTTTATAATATCTGCCTGATCGCCAACCACGGTACGCTGGACTTCGGCCGCCTGGCCGGGTTCGTGTATTTCGGCGGGGTGATCGTCTTCTGCTTCTATTCGCTTGTCCACCTCAAACGTGTTCTGCCGCCCGAAAAGTTCGGCTGTGATGCGATCTATTTTATCCTGCTGGTGCTGTGCTTTGCCTGGGGCGGCGACACGTCGGCATACTTTGCCGGCCGCGCCTTCGGCCGGCACAAGCTGGCGCCGATCGTCAGCCCCCACAAAACGGTGGAAGGGGCCATCGGCGGCGTGGTCGGCAGCATGGCGGCGGGGGTGCTGGTCACCTTCGCTTACAGCCTGCTGGACGGCAGCTTCCCGCTGCTGACCGTGGAGGTCACGGCCCGGGGGTATCTTGCCATCCTGGCGCTGGGGGCTGTCGCCTCGGTGCTGGGCATCCTGGGCGATCTGTTCGCCTCCGCCGTCAAACGTCAGGTCGGCATCAAGGACTACGGCACCATCTTCCCCGGCCATGGCGGCATTCTTGACCGGTTCGACAGCGTCATGTTCATTGCGCCGTTCGTTTCCATCGCTGTGCGGCATTTCTTCTACCTGCTTGCACGCTGAGCCTTCCAAAAGGGGAGTCGTTATGAGTAAAAAGATCACGCTGCTGGGTTCCACCGGTTCCATCGGGACCCAGAGCCTGGATGTGGCCCGTATGCACGGGTATGAGATCTTCGGCCTGGCGGCCAACAGCCGGGTGGATGTGCTGATGGACCAGATTGCGGAATTCCACCCCCGCTATGTGGCGGTGGCAAACCCGGAAGCCTTTGAGACGCTGTCCGCCCGGCTGGGCGGACAGGCCGACGCCCCCCGTCTGCTCAAAGGGGCGGAAGGGATCCGGGAACTGGCTGCGATGGACGGCCCGGATGTGGTGCTGAACGCGGTGGTCGGCATTGCCGGCCTGGCTGCTTCGCTGGCGGCCATCGAGAGCGGGCACGACCTGGCGCTGGCCAACAAGGAAAGTCTTGTCACCGGCGGCCACCTGGTGACCGATGCGGTCCGCCGCAAGGGCGTTCATCTGCTGCCGGTGGACAGCGAACATTCGGCCATCTTCCAGTGTCTGCAGGACCAGCACGCCGCAAAGCGGCTGACCAAGATCCTGCTGACCGCCTCCGGCGGGCCTTTCTTCGGCATGAAAACCGAGCAGCTGGCCGGCAAGACGAAGGCGGACGCCCTCAAGCATCCCAACTGGAACATGGGGGCAAAAATCACCATTGACTCGGCCACCCTGATGAACAAGGGGCTGGAGCTAATCGAGGCTGTCTGGCTGTTCGGTCTGCCGGAAGACCGCATCCAGATCGTGCTCCAGCGGGAGAGCATCATCCACTCGGCGGTACAGTTTGCCGACAATTCGGTGATCGCCCAGATGGGGGTGCCGGATATGCGCATTCCCATTCAGTACGCGCTGACCTGGCCCGACCGGCTGCCCAGCCCGGTGCCCGAACTGGATTTCACGACGCTGGGGCATCTGAGCTTTGCGGTGGCGGATGAGGAGACCTTCCGCTGCCTCGCCGCCTGCAAAAAGGCGATCCGCAAAGGCGGGCTGGCTCCCTGCGCGGCCAACGGCGCCAATGAGGAGGCCGTGCGGCTGTTCCTGCAGGACAAGATCGGCTTTTTGGACATCGGCCGCCTGGTGGAAGGCGTGGTGGACAGCGACGACTTCGGCGGCGACTACACGCTGCAGGATGTGTGGGAGTGCGACGCCATGGCCAGGGCCTATGTGCGCAGCCATCTTTGATCGGACACGCGGCGGCCGGCGTCCGCCGGCTGCCGCACAAGCGAGGTGTTTATGAACACGATTCTTCTCACGGGGATTGCGACAGTGCTGGTTTTCGGCACGGTGGTGCTGGTGCATGAACTGGGCCACTTCCTGGCGGCCCGCCGGTTCGGCATCTGGGTGCAGGAATTTTCCATCGGGTTCGGCCCGGCGCTCTGGTCAAGGGTGAAAAAAGGCACACGGTACAGCATCCGCCTGTTCCCGCTGGGGGGATACAATCTGCTGCCGGGGGAGGATCCGTACACCGACGAGCAGGACGAACAAAACCCGCCGCGCCCGGCCCACAGCCCCTATGACCCCCGTGCGCCGAAACTGCCGGCCGCCGTGCAGGGCCGCCTTTTTGATGAGGCCAGCCCCTGGCAGCGGTTTTTTGTGATCCTCAGCGGCGCACTGATGAATTTCGTGCTGGGGTATCTGGTGCTGATCCTGCTGCTCAGCTGCCAGGGGTCGCTGGCCAGCTGCGTGGTGTACGATTTCCTCGGGGAAAATCCCAGCAGCCGGGCCAGCGGTCTGCAGGCGGGGGATGAGATCCTGGCTGTCAACGGCCAGACCTGCTTTGTGGCCGAGGACATCGTCTACGAACTGCAGCGGGCCCGGGACTATACGGCTTCCATGACGGTATTGCGGGACGGGGAGATCGTCCGGCTGCCTGCGGTCCGCTTTGACAGTGCCACGGCAGAGGACGGCAGCCAGACGATGGTGCTTGACTTCCAGGTCTACGGCATTGCCAAAACGCCCCACACGGTGGTGTCCTGGGCCGGGCGGTATTTCGCCTATTACGCCCGCGCCATTCTGCGCGGTTTTGCCGACATGGCCACCGGCCGGGTGGGGATCAACCAGCTTTCCGGGCCGGTGGGGGTCGTCAGCACCATCAGCCAGGCGGTGCAGTATGGCTGGCTGGATGTGCTGAGCCTGGCGGCCCTCATCACCATCAACGTAGGGATCTTCAACCTGCTGCCGATCCCCGGCCTTGACGGCTTCAAACTCATATTCCTCGCCATTGAAGGTCTGTCCGGGCGTGCGGTCCCCCCGCGGGTCCAGGCGGCGTTCAATGCGGCCGGGGTCATTGCGCTGCTGACGCTGATGGTGGCGGTGACCTTTTCGGATATTGCCAAATTCTTGTGACAAGGAGTGTCAACTATGGTGCGTCAACCCAAACGGACGGTCAAAATCGGCAACGTGACGATTGGCGGCAACGAGCCGATCGCCGTGCAGACCATGCTGAATGTGCCCATCCAGGATGTGCAGGGCAATGTGGAACAGGCAAAGCGGGTGGCCAAAGCCGGCTGCCAGATCGTGCGCGTGACGGTGCCCACGCCGGCGGATGCGGCGGTGGTGGCGGCCATCAAGGAAGCTGTGGACATTCCGGTGGTGGCGGACATCCACTTTGACTACCGCGCCGCGCTGGCGGCGGTGGATGCCGGCGCCGACAAGATCCGCATCAACCCGGGCAACATCGGTTCGGACGACCGGGTCAAGGCGGTGGCGGATGCCTGCAACGCAAAGAACATTCCCATCCGCATCGGGGTCAATGGCGGCAGCCTGGAAAAGCATATTCTGGCCAAGTACGGTGCGCCGGTCCCGGAAGCGATGGTGGAAAGCGCGCTGTACCATGTGCAGCTGCTGGAAAAGCATGATTTTGACAACATCGTCATTTCGATCAAGTCCTCCAATGTGCCCCGCATGATGGCGGCCTACCGGATGCTCAGCGCCAAGACCGACTACCCGCTGCATGTGGGGGTGACCGAGGCGGGCGGCAACCGGATGGGGCTGATCAAATCCGGTATGGGCATCGGCGGGCTGCTGATGGAAGGCATCGGCGACACCCTGCGGGTCAGCCTGACCGACGAACCGGAGAACGAGGTGCTGGCCGGGTACGACATCCTGCGGGCGGTCGGCTATGCGGTGGCCGGGCCCGAAATCATCAGCTGCCCCACCTGCGGGCGGACCCAGTACCCGATGATGGAGATTGCCCGGGAGGTGGAGGAGCGCCTGCGGGCGGACGGCTTCAAAAAGCCGCTGAAGATCGCCATTATGGGCTGCATCGTCAACGGCCCGGGCGAAGCCAGCGACGCGGACATCGGCATCGCCGGCGGCAAGGACGAAGCCCTGCTCTTCATCCGCGGGCAGCGCGTCCGTATGCTCAAGGACCACATTGTGGACCAGCTGATCGACGAGATCTACAAACTCTGAAAGACCAGGCAAAGGAGAACCCTTGAAACCTCTTGTGACACAAGTCTGGCCGCAGTTCACGGCCGACGCACAGTTCAATACAGCCTTTGGCGGGGTGGTGGTGGAACGGGTGGAACTGTTCCGTACCTCCCGCAAGGTCATCATCAGCCTGCGCAGTGCCGACCCGCTGGACCCGGCGCTGTGCGGGCGCCTTTTGGCTTCGCTGAACACGCTGTTTGCCGGGTATGAACTGCAGCTGAAAAACTACTTCAACTACAATGCCATCACCCCCGAAGCGGTGGGCCTGCTGGTTGAGGAACTCAAGCAGGAAGGAATGCCGGTCAACGGCTTTTTGGACAAGCAGCAGCCGGTGGTGTTCGAGCCGGACGGCCTGACCGTTCGGGTGAACGCGGGGCGCACGATCCTGGAAAGCGTCGAATTTCCCCGCCACCTGGCGGAGCGGATCCAGGAACGCACCGGTTCGCTGCCCATCGTGCGGATGAAGGACGTGGGGGTCCAGCTGGACGCCGAGGCCATGGAACGCCGGGTGGCGGAAAAGGCGCCGGCGGTGCAGTTCAAGGCCAAGGAGGAGGTCGCGCCCTTCACCATCGACGGGCTGGAACTTTCCGGCAAGCCGGCCAAGCTGTTCCACGGCAAATCCTTCAAGCCTGCGGACCTGCGCCCGCTCAACGATCTGGGCGACGGCGGCAAGATCACGGTCTGGGGCGACGTGTTCGCCACCGAGGTCAAGGGCAACCGCCGCAAGATCTATTTCACCTCCATCACCGACTACAACGGTTCCATCAACCTCAAGGTCCTGGGGGATGACGGCGAGGACATGTCCAAATGGGAGGGCCTTAAACCCGGCACGACCCTGATTGTGCGGGGCAACTATACCTACGACAAGTACGAGCGGGACTATGTCCTGCTGCCCTACGATGTGCTGCAGGTGGAGCGGATGCCCCGCCAGGATACGGCGCCGGACGGGCAGAAGCGGGTGGAACTGCACCTGCACACCAAATCCAGCTCGATGGACGGTTTCTGCGACCCGGGCAAGGTCGTGCGGCTGGCCCACCGTATGGGTCACCGGGCCATTGCCATCACCGACCACGGCGTCTGCCAGGGGTATCCCGAAGCCATGCTGGCGGCGGACGATATCCACAAATCAGACCCGGATTTCAAGCTGATCTACGGGTGCGAAGCCTATTTTGTGGACGACATGGTCCCGACCGTCTATGGCGGGGCCTGTATGCCGCTGACCGACAGCTTTGTGGTCTTTGATACCGAAACGACCGGCCTGGACTCCAACAATGACCGCCTGACCGAGATCGGCGCGGTGTTTGTGGAGAACGGACGGATCCGGGAGGACAAGAAGTTTGCCACCTTTGTCAACCCCGGCCGGCCGATCCCGGCGAAGGTGGTGGAACTGACCGGCATCAACGACGGAATGGTGGCCGATGCCCCCACGCCGGAACAGGCGATCCGGCAGTTCAAGGAATTCTGCGGCGACCATATCCTTGTGGCCCACAACGCCAACAGCTTCGACATGCTGTTCATCCGCAAAGCGGGGGCCCGGGCAGGCGTCAGCTTTGACAACACCTATGTGGATACGCTGCCGATGGGCCAGGCGCTCTATCCGGGGCTGCGCAACTACAAACTGGATACCATCAACAAACACCTGGAGATCCCGCCCTTCAACCACCACCGCGCCGTGGACGACGCGATGGCGCTGGCCCGCATCTTTGAAAAAATGCTGGAGGATCTGCGGGAGAAGGGCATCCAGACGGTGGAGGAGATCAACACCGGCCTGGGCGGCAACAAAGAGGTGCTGAAAAAGAAATACTACCACCTGATCATTCTGGTCAAGAACCAGACCGGGCTGAAGAACCTCTACCGCATCGTCAGCGAAGCCCACACCAAGTATTTCTTCAAAAAACCGCGGGTGCCCCGCAGCGTGCTCAACCAGTACCGGGAAGGGCTGCTGCTCTCCTCGGCCTGTGAAGCAGGTGAGCTTTACAAGGCCATCACCGAGGGGAAGAGCCATGACGAGCTGGTGCGCATCGCCAAATACTACGACATTCTTGAGATCCAGCCCCTTGGCAACAACGAATTCATGGTCCGCAACGGCCAGGTGGACTCCATCGAGGCGGTGAAAAACTTCAACCGGACGGTGGTGCAGCTGGGCGAAGAACTCCACAAACCGGTTATTGCCACCGGCGACGTACACTTCCAGGAACCGGAGGATGCAGCCTACCGGGCCATCCTGCAGGCCGGCAGCGGTTTCAAGGACGCCGACAACCAGGCCCCGCTGTTCTACCGCACCACCCCCGATATGCTGGAAGACTTCAGCTACCTGGGCAAAGAGAAAGCCTACGAGGTGGTGGTCACCAACCCCAACAAGGTGGCGGCTACCATCGACGGCAACCTGCGCGCCATCCCGAAGGGAACCTACCCGCCCTCCATCCCCGGCGCGGAGGACCAGCTCCGCAGCGGTACCTGGGAACATGCCCGCAAGGGGTATGGCGACCCGCTGCCGGATATCCTGCAAAAGCGGCTGAAAAAGGAGTTGGATTCCATCTGCGGCCACGGGTACGCCGTTTTGTACGTCATCGCGGTCAAGCTGGTGGCCTTCTCCAACGCGGGCGGCTACCAGGTGGGCAGCCGTGGTTCGGTCGGCTCCTCGGCCGTGGCGCACTTTGCCGGCATCTCGGAGGTCAACAGTATGCCGCCCCACTACCTGTGCCCCGAATGCCAGCACAGTGAGTGGATCGACGACGGCGTGACGATGGATGGCTTTGACCTGCCGGACAAAAAGTGCCCGGTCTGCGGTACCGCGATGATCATGGATGGCCATGACATCCCCTTCGAAACCTTCCTGGGCTTTTACGGCGACAAGGAACCGGATATCGACCTGAACTTTTCCGGCATGTATCAGTCCAACGTCCACCGGTATACCGAGGAACTGTTCGGCAAGGAAAACGTCTTCAAGGCGGGCACGGTCTCCGGTCTTCAGGACAAGACCGCGTACGGCTATGTCAAAAAGTATCTGGAAGAGCGCGGCCGCACCGTCAATCGCGCCGAGGAAAACCGCCTCTGCATGGGGTGTACCGGCGTCAAGCGCACCACGGGCCAGCACCCGGGCGGCATGGTTGTTGTGCCGGATACCTTTGACATCTATGATTTCTGTGCGATCCAGCACCCCGCCGATGATGTGAAGGGCGGCCTGCTGACCACCCACTTCGAATTCAAATACCTGCACGATACGCTGCTGAAACTGGACGAGCTGGGCCACGATGTGCCGACCTTCTACAAGTATTTTGAGGAGTATTCCGGCATTCCCATTGATTCGGTCCCGATGAATGACCCCAAGGTGTACAGCCTGCTCACCTCCACCGAGGCGCTGGGGGTCACGCCGGAGCAGATCGGCAGTCAGACCGGCACCTTCGGCATCCCGGAAATGGGAACCAACTTTGTGCGCCAGATGCTGCTGGACGCGCAGCCCAAAAACTTCTCCGAACTGATCCAGATTTCCGGGCTGTCCCACGGCACCGATGTCTGGACCAACAACGCCGACGAACTGATCCGTTCCAAAACCTGCACCATCGCCGAGGTGATCGGCTGCCGTGACAGCATCATGCTGTATCTGCTGCGCAAGGGGCTGGAACCCAAGACGGCCTTCGACATCATGGAGGCGGTCCGTAAAGGCAAGGTGGCCAAGGGTGGCTTCCAGCCCGGCTGGGAAGAAACGATGCGGGAACATGATGTGCCGGACTGGTATATCGAGTCCTGCCGCAAGATCAAGTATATGTTCCCCAAAGCCCATGCGGTGGCCTACCTGATGGCGGCGATCCGCCTGATGTGGTTCAAGGTCTACCACCCGGCCATCTTCTATGCGGTGTACTTCACGGTGCGCGGCGCCGACATCGACTACGAAGCTGCCGTCGGCGGCGTGCGGGTAGCCAAGCAGCATCTGCGGGATAATGAACACATCCCCAAGGAGGAGCGCACGGCCAAGGACGACGACGCGCTGGTCAGCCTGCAGCTGGAAAACGAAATGCTGCAGCGCGGCTGTCAGTTCCTGCCCATCGAACTGGGCAAGAGCTATGCCACCAAGTATGTGGTGGAGGACGGCAAGGTCCGCCTGCCCTTTACCTCGCTGCGCGGCTTGGGCGAAAACGCCGCCATCGCGCTGGAACAGGCCACGATCCACGGCCAGGAGTATATCTCGGTGGAAGAACTGCAGCAGGCTTCCGGCGTGGCCCAGTCCATCTTCGACAAACTGCGGGAGGTGGGCGCGCTGGGCAAACTGCCGGACACCAGCCAGGTGGACTTCTTCAGCATGATGGGCTGATCCGCCGGATCTTCCAACCGTATTTTTGGCACCCGTTTCCGAACGGGTGCTTTTTTTGAAGAAAAATGGAAAGGACGCTTGACATTTTGTGGGGCGGTGGTATACTGAAGACAAGGAAATGGAAAGCAAACTTTCCATAACAGGACATGGAAAGGAGGAGGCGTTGAAAAATCGTTTGGAGGAACTGCGCAAGGAGCGGGGCATCAACCAGGAACAGCTGGCCGAAGCGCTGGAGGTTTCCCGCCAGACCATCGGTTCGCTGGAAAACGGCCGCTACAACCCTTCGATTCTGCTGGCTTTCAAAATCTCCCGCTATTTCGGCCTGCCGATCGAGGACATCTTTATCTATGAGGAGGAATGAAGGATGAAGGCGAAATATTGGATTTTTGTCATCGCAGGCCTGGCGGCCATCATCGCCGGCTTCTGTCTGGCGAAAGGGGGAGAGGCCGGTTCCCCGGTGCCGTATGTGATGCTGGGCCTGGGGGCCGGTGCCATGGGGCATGGCGCGGGTTTCCTGCTGCGCCAATACTCGGTCAGGGGCTGTGCGGAGGCTGAAAAGCGGCTGCGCATCGAGGAACAGGACGAGCGCAACCAGGCGCTGAACAATCGGGCCAAGGCGCGCGCCTTCGACTTTGCAATGTACATTTATATGGCGCTCATGCTGGCGCTGGCCATCATGCAGATCAGCCTGACCGTCACCTTTGTGCTGCTGGCGGGCTACCTGGCCATCAACGGCGTTTATCTGTACTATTTTTACCGTTACAACAAAGAAATGTGAAAGGAGCTCCCGTTATGAGAACCTGTCTGCGCTGCGGCTGCGAAATGAAGGAAAACTGTGACATCCGGGTGGAGGGCGCCGGCTACGGCGTTGTCCTGTCCCGGGATGCCGACAAGCTGTTCGGCGGCCGGATCGGCAAACCCCGCGTGGCCATCTGTCCCCAATGTGGCGAGGTGTCCATCTATCTGCCTGACACAAGCGTGCTGAAAAAAGACTGAGCGGGGTGCGGCGTCACCCCGAAAACGGCGGACTTCCTCCCGGAAAAGCGATGCGGTTTTCGCTGCGTTCAAGGGGGGGGGGAGGGACCGCCGTTCTTGGTCGGTGCGGCGTTCCGGGCTGCCTTTGAGCTGCCGCCGGGGTCGGACCGACCGGCAGACTGCCGGCAAAGGCGGTGAACCGCGGCATACCCCTTGACATACAACCTAAAGTTGTAGTACCATGGAAACTGGAATTGACAAAGCCTTCCATTTTGTGGTTTAATATTTTTATATGCGCAAAATACAGAGGATCTTATTTGACAGCACCCAGGAGGGAAATGCCGAATGGCAAAAAAGCAGGCTTATGGCAACGAAAGTATCAAGGCACTGAAGGGGGCCGACCGGGTGCGCAAGCGCCCGGCGGTTATTTTTGGCTCGGACGGGGTGGACGGGTGCGCCCATTCCATCTTTGAGATTGTCTCCAACTCCATCGACGAAGCCCGGGACGGTCACGGCGATCACATCAATGTGACCCTGTACCCGGACCACAGCGTGGAGGTCGAAGACTTCGGCCGCGGCATCCCGGTGGATTACAACAAGGCGGAACAGCGCTGGAACTGGGACCTGGTGTTCTGCGAGCTGTACGCCGGCGGCAAATACGGGGAAGGGGAAGGCAACTACGATTTTTCGCTGGGCCTGAACGGCCTGGGCCTGTGCGCCACCCAGTATGCCAGCGCCTGGATGACCGCGGACATCTATCGGGACGGTTTCCACTATCACCTGGACTTCAAAAACGGCGAGAACGTGGGCGGTCTGCACAAAGAACCCTTCACCGGCCGTCGGACCGGCTCGGTGATCCGCTGGCTGCCGGATACCGAGGTGTTCACCGACATTGCGGTCCCGGCCGAGACGTTCTGCGATATGCTCAAGCGGCAGGCCATCGTCAATGCGGGGGTGTCGCTGGTCTTCAATGACCGCACGGGGGACCGGGCGGAAAAGCATACCTATTTTTACGAAAACGGCATCGTGGACCATGTCAACGAGCTGGCGGGGGATACAGCCCTGACCGCCTCCTACAGCTGCAGCGGCAGCGCTGTCGGCCGGGACCGGGCGGACCAGCCCGACTATCAGGTCAAGATGAACGTGGCCTTCTGCTTCTCCAACCAGAACCAGACGCTGGAATACTACCACAACTCCAGCTGGCTGGAACACGGCGGCAGCCCGGACCGTGCGGTGCGGCTGGCCTTTGTCCAGCAGATCAACGCCTGGCTCAAGAGCAAGGGGCTGTACAAGAAAAACGAAAGCTCCATCACCTTTGCGGATGTGCAGGACTGCCTGATTTTGGTCTCCTCCAGCTTTTCCACCCGGACCAGCTACGAGAACCAGACCAAAAAATCCATCACCAACAAGTTTGTGGCCCAGGCCATGACCGACTTCCTCAAGCATCAGCTGGAGGTCTATTTCATCGAGCATCCCGACGAGGCGGAAAAAGCCTGCAAGCAGGTGCTCATCAACAAGCAGAGCCGGGAACATGCGGAAAAGGCCCGCATCTCGATCAAGAAAAACATCACCCAGCAGATGGACCTGGCCAACCGGGTGCAGAAGTTTGTGGACTGCCGCACCAAGGATGCGTCCCGCCGCGAACTGTACATCGTGGAGGGTGACTCCGCCATGGGCGCCGTCAAGCAGAGCCGGGACTCGGAATTCCAGGCCATCATGCCGATCCGGGGCAAGATCCTCAACTGCCTGAAGGCGGACTATGCCCGCATCTTCAAGTCGGACATCATCACCGACCTGATCTGGGTCATGGGCTGCGGTGTGGAACTGGGCGGCAGCCACAACAAGGACCTGGCCACCTTCAACCTGGACAATCTGCGCTTCAACAAAATCGTCATCTGTACCGACGCGGATGTGGACGGCTACCAGATCCGCACGCTGGTGCTGACCATGCTCTACCGCCTGACCCCGACGCTGATCCAGCAGGGCTATGTCTACATTGCGGAAAGCCCGCTGTATGAGATCAACACCCGTACAAAGACCTACTTTGCGTACACCGAGCCGGAAAAGGCGGACATCCTGCGCCGCATCGAAGGGCAGAAGTACACGATCCAGCGCTCCAAAGGTCTTGGCGAAAACGACCCCGAGATGATGTGGCTGACCACCATGAGCCCGGAAAGCCGCCGGCTGATCAAGGTGCTGCCCACCGACGCCCAGCGCACCGCCGAAGTCTTCGACCTGCTGCTGGGGGACAACCTTCAGGGTCGGAAGGACCATATTGCTGAGCACGGCGCCGAATACCTCGACGATCTGGATGTTTCTTAACAGGAGGTTTTCATGGCAAAAAAGCGAGAAAAAAGAACCACCCCCGCCCGTCCTCAGCTGGGGGATAACGTGGAGATCCTCTCGGCCGGCGAGGTGATCGAAAGCCCCATCACCGAAACACTGGAAACCAACTATATGCCCTACGCCATGAGCGTGATCGTCTCCCGGGCACTGCCGGAGATTGACGGTTTCAAACCGGCCCACCGCAAGCTGCTGTACACAATGTACGGCATGGGGCTGCTGAAGGACGGACGAACCAAAAGCGCCAACATCGTCGGCAGCACCATGCACCTGAACCCCCACGGCGATGCGGCCATCTATGACACGATGGTGCGTATGGGCCGCTCCAACGAAAGCCTGCTGGTGCCCTTTGTGGACTCCAAGGGCAACTTCGGCAAGGCGTACAGCCGGGATATGGCCTATGCGGCCGCCCGTTATACCGAGGCAAAGCTGGAACCGGTCTGCGAGGAACTGTTCCGCGACATTGACAAGGATACGGTGGACTTTGTCCCCAACTATGACGGCACCACCACCGAACCCACCCTGCTGCCGGTCACCTTTCCGACGATCCTGGCGAACAATACGCTGGGGATCGCGGTGGGCATGGCCTCCAACATCTGCTCTTTCAACCTGGTGGAACTGTGCAACGCCACCATTGCCCTGATGAAGGACGAAAACGCAGACCTGATGCAGCTGCTTCCGGCGCCGGATTTTGTGGGCGGCGGCAGCATCCTGTACGACGCCGCCGAGATGCGCAGCGTGCTGGAAAAAGGCCGCGGCAGCATCCGGGTGCGGGCGGTCTGGCAGTACGACAAGGCGAACAACTGCATCGACATCACCCGCATTCCGCCCACCACCACGGTGGAAGCCATCATGGACAAGATCACCGAGCTGGTCAAGGCCGGCAAGGTGCGGGAGATCAATGATATGCGCGACGAGACCGACCTGAACGGCCTCAAGCTGACCATTGACCTCAAGCGCGGGCAGGACCCGGACAAACTCATGGCGCGGCTGTTCCGGGCCACCCCGCTGGAAGATTCCTTCGCCTGCAACTTCAACCTGCTCATCGGCGGGCAGCCGCGGGTGCTGGGGGTGCGGGGCATCCTGCTGGAGTGGGCGGCCTTCCGGGCCGAGTGTGTGCGCCGTCGCACCTACCACGACCTCAAGGGCAAGCAGGACCGGCTGCACCTGCTGCGCGGCCTGGCCACGATCCTGCTGGACATCGACAAAGCCATCCGCATCGTGCGGGAGACGGCGGAGGAATCCGAGGTGGTCCCGAACCTGATGATCGGGTTCGGCATTGATGAGACCCAGGCCGAGTATGTGGCTGAGATCCGTCTGCGCCATCTCAACCGGGAATACATCCTCAAGCGGACCGAGGAGATCGAGGATCTGGAGAAGGCCATTGCCGATCTGGAGGACATTCTGAAACGGCCGGCCCGCATCAACAAGATCATCATGAACGAGCTGGCCGAGGTGGCCAAAAAGTACGGCAAGCCCCGCCGGTGCGAGATCCTGTACGATCTGCCGGACGAAGGGGAGACCGAAGAACAGCAGGAAGTGCCGGACTATCCGGTCCACCTGTTCTTCACCCGGGAAGGCTACTTCAAAAAGATCACCCCCCAGAGTCTGCGCATGTCCGGGGAACAGAAACTCAAGGACGGCGACGAGGTGGCCTATACCTGCGAATCCACCAACAGCGCCGAACTGCTGTTCTTCACCAACCACGCCCAGGTCTACAAGACCCGCGCCTCGGAATTTGCCGACACCAAGGCCAGTGTGCTGGGGGACTTCATCCCCACCGCCCTCGGTATGGAAGATGGGGAAGTGCCGCTGTTCATGGCGGTCACCACCGACTATACCGGCCATATGCTCTTCTTCTTCCAGAACGGCAAATGCGCCAAGGTGCCGCTGGCCAGCTACCAGACCAAGCAGAACCGCCGCAAACTGCTCAAAGCCTACAGCGACAAGGCGGAACTGGCCGGGATGCTCCATCTGACCCAGGAGCAGGAGCTGGCCATCTTCATCAACGCCGGCCCGGCCACCCTGCGGCTGCTGCTGGTCGGCAGCGCCCTGATCCCGGAAAAAACAACGCGGGATACGGCCGGCGTCAATGTGGTGAGCCTGAAAAAGAATGCCCGGATCCAGCGCGTGCGGCCGGCCGAAGGGCTGGAACTGGCCGACCCCCACCGCTACCGCGTGCGCACACTGCCGGCGGCCGGCGCAATTCTGAAGGAGACCGATACCCTCGAGCAGATGACACTGTAAAACACGGGGGAACTGCCGGACGGATTTTTGCCATTCGGCGGTACAACCCCTTGCAATTTCCGGCGCAGTATGGTATAGTATAAACTGCATGAGACTTTGAAGGAGTGCTATCAATGGGGATTTATGAAATCGTGATCGGCGTTGTGCTGATCGTTGCATGTCTGCTGATCGTCGTGTTCACCCTCGCGCAGGAACAAAAGGGCCAGGGGCTGTCCGCCGCCATCATGGGCGACAACAGCTTTATGGCCGCTGGCCGTGAGCGTGGTCTCGATGCCAAGCTGGCAAAGTTCACCAAGGTTCTGGGCGTGATTTTCGTGGTCGCTACGCTGCTGGTCAGCGTGCTGAGTGCGCGCCTGTAAATTCCTTGCCACATGTAAAACGGCCCGCTCCCCAGCGCGGGCCGTTTTTTTGGAAAGCTGGGTCCGGCAGCAAGGCTGCCCGGTGGGAAAGTGCGGGCACGGCCCGCCAGGAAGGGCTTCGCCAGACAGCGAAGCGACGTTCGGGAGGAGTAGTATGACACCACTGCAAAAAAGAATTCTGGAAGCCGTCAAGCGACGGCCCCATACCCTGCGGGATCTGCAGAACAACCTGCAGGTGGACAACAGCCAGCTGCGCAACACGGTGACGGCCATGGTCGCCACCGGTCTGCTTTCGGCCCGGGACGGCCGCTATGTGCCGGGGCTGGCCACGCTGGAAAATACCGCCGCGCCGCAGGCGATCCCCTGCACGCTGGTCAAGCTGGCGGCCCGCTTCGGCTTTGCCAGCCGGGATGACGGCACCGGGGATATTTTTATCCCCGGCCGGGCGCTGCACGGCGCCATGCCCCAGGATAAGATCCTCGTCAAACTGTTTGACCGCCCCCGTGTGGAAGGCAGTGCGGAAGGCGAGGTCACCGAGGTGGTCACCCCGCACAACAGCTTTGCCGGCACCCTGACGGTGACCGAGGACGGCCGCCTGGCCGTGGAACCGGACGGCTGCCGCGATGTTCACATCATTCTGCAGAAGGACGGCGCCAACGGCGCCCAGCTGGGGGATAAGGTCGGCGCACTGCTGACCAGCCGCGGCAACCGCCATACCGACCACCGGGCCGCGGTGACCCAGCGCTTCGGCTCTGCGGAGTTTGCCTCTGAATGTGCCAAGGCCATCCTGTACGGCAGGGATGTACGGCAGGATTTCCCGCCCGAAGTGCTGCAGGAAGCTGCCGCCTACGACAATGCAGCGATCGATCCGTCGGAGGCTGCCCACCGGATGGACCTGCGCGGCCTGCCGATCTTCACCATCGACAGCGCCGAGACCAAGGACATCGACGACGCGATCAGCCTGATGAAGCTGCAGGAAGGCGGGTATGAACTGGGGGTCCACATCGCGGATGTGAGCCACTATGTGCGCCCCGGGTCCGCCATGGATGAGGAAGCCTTCGAGCGTGCGACCAGCATCTATTATGCCGACAAGGTGATCCCGATGCTGCCCACCCAGCTCTCCAACGGGATCTGCAGCCTCAATGAAGGCACCGACCGGCTTGCTTTTTCCTGCCTGATGCGGCTGGACGAGGCGGGCAACATCCACAGTTATCAGTTTGTCAAAACGGTGATCCGCAGCCGGGTCAAGGGCGTTTACAAAGAGATCAACGCGCTGCTGGACGGTACGGCGGCGGAGGAGGTGCGCCGGAAGTATGCCGACGTGCTGCCCCAGCTGCCGGTCATGCAGGAACTGTATGAAAAGCGGCTGGAACTGCGCCGGGCCCGCGGCGGTATGGAGATCGAATCGGACGAGGCCAAGCTGGTGATGGACGAGCAGGGCCGCTGCGTGGATGTCATCAAGCGCACCCGCGGCGTCTCGGAATGCATGATCGAGGAGTTCATGCTGCTGGCCAACCAATGCGCGGCCAACGCCGGCCGGACCCATCATGTGCCTTTTGTCTACCGCGTCCATGAGGCGCCGGACGAAGAGCGGATGGAAAAACTGCGGGAGACCCTCAAGGCCTGCGGTCTGAATGTACACTTCCAGGGCAAGACCCCGACCCAGCTGGAACTCTCGGCGCTGCTGGATGAAACCCGAGACCAGCCGATCCGCATTCCGATCCATACCGGGATCCTGCGCAGTATGCAGAAAGCGCGCTACAGCCCGGAACCGCTGGGGCATTTCGGCCTGGTCCTCAAAGATTACGCGCATTTCACCAGCCCGATCCGCCGCTATCCCGACCTGGCGATCCACCGCATTCTCACCGATATGCTGGTGGGCCAGCCCCATGAGCGGCTGGTCACCAACTATACTGACTTTGCCACCCGCACCTGCGAACAGTCCAGCCGCCAGGAGGTGGCGGCCGTGCGCATCGAGCGGGATGTGGAGGACTGCTACAAAGCCGAGTATATGCACAGCCATCTGGGTGAGGTCTATACCGGCACGATCTCGGGCATTACGCCCCGCGGCGTCTTTGTGGCGCTGGAGAACACGGTGGAAGGTTTTATCCCCGCTGCGCAGCTGTGCAAGGGGGAACCCACCGTCACCGAGGGTGTCCGCCTGTACGACCCGCTGACGGGCCGCCACTGGATGCTGGGCGACCCCATCAAGATCAAGGTCACGGCAGCCGATGTGCCGCTGGGCCGGATCGATTTTGACTTTATCCCGATGTAAGGGAATGACCCGAACCCCCGCCGCTTTCCGCAAGGAAGGCGGCGGGGGTTCCGTTTGTCGCTGAGGCCGATCAGCCGACAAGTGAAAAGAAAACAAAAAGCAGGAACCGAAGTTCCTGCTTTTTCTGGCGGAAAGAGAGGGATTCGAACCCTCGAGGGCTTTCAGGGCCCTACACGATTTCCAGTCGTGCGCCTTAGACCAGCTCAGCCATCTTTCCATAGCAGTCCGGCCAAACCCGAACTGCAAGGGTAATTATAACAAGACAGGCGAGAAATGTCAAGCCTTTTTTTCAAAAAATCAGGCGCACCCAAACGCGGCCTTCCGGGCTCAGGCGTCGGCGTCGTGGCGCACAAAACCGCACAGCTCGTTTTCATCGGTCAGATTCAGTGAAAAGGCTTTGCTGCGCAAAACGGCGTACAGTTCGGCCATCGTGGCCTGGTAATAGGGCTCAAGAAAAAGTAACCCGATCCCCAGCGTGAGGACGGACAAGACGATCCAGCCGATGAAGGAAAGGACCAGCACAAAGGTGCGCAGCTTTTCGCCCTCCATCATCTGGCGGCTCAGCTCCATGGCCCGGCCGGTGGTCAGGTACGGGTTCTCGGCCAGCAGGTAGGGCACCATCCAGTAGCAATACTGCCAGTAGATCCCCGGAATGATCAGCAGAGAACCCAGCGCGATCTTGAGAGAGACCAGGGCGCTGACCTTCACAACATTCATATAAGGCGGCCGGAAGATGGTCAGCACCGTTTTCATCGGGGCGGGCGCCTGCCGGCTTTCCATAAAGTAACGGTTGCGGCCGACAGTCAGCGGGTTGACAAGGAAGAAGGCCCAGCAAAGCCCGATGACAACGCCGATCAGCAGGAGGACCACCCCGAACTGCAGCAGAAACAGAAGGTTGGAGTCATTCAGCTCCGCCCAAAGATCCTGGACGCTTGCATTGCCCTCCCACACGGGGCCGTACCGCAGGTTGTCCAATTCGTCGGAGGCCAGATCGTAGGTGACGCGGTATTGCGGGGAATAATCGCCGATCCCCAGCAGCGTCAGCAGAAAGCACAACAGAAAACTGCGCCAGTAACGCCCGCGCAGGGCATCCTTGGCATTTTGCTTCAGCAAGGAACGAGTCCACATGGTCGAAACCTCCCTACCATGAAGTGGTTTGTAATTATTATAGCATGTCCTGTCGGGAAAGGAAAGAGAAAAGGAGCTTTTTGGAAAAAACCGGCACAGACCGGAAAAAAAGCTTGACAAACAGGGAACGAATGAGTATAATAAATTATGTCGCCGGTAAGCGGCGACCCAATATGCGGATGTGGCGGAACTGGCAGACGCGCTAGATTCAGGTTCTAGTTCCCTTAAAAGAGTGTGGGTTCAAATCCCTTCATCCGCACCATGGCGAGTGTTCTTATAGCATTTGAAAAGCTGTAAGAACACTCGTCTTTTTTTGTTGCTTTTGTTGCTTTCATCCGGCGATGGTGGATGGGGCGTAGTTGACGACTACGCCCTTTCTTGTGTTTACGGACACCTCCGGCGCGGGTAGCGGGATCAGCTCCGGGATCTCAACGACCCCTACGCAGTTATAGTGAATACGGAGCCGCTGTTCCCACACACCGTCTATCTTCTCGGCGTTAAACACTTCGATCTTCTCGATGAGCTCGTTCAGCATCCGGGGAGTCAGCTTGCGGGCGCGGGTGTATTTGCGGACCAGGGAGATGAACATAGCCAAAGTCCACATCGTCAAAGGTGATGTCTCCCTCCAGCTTTTTGTAGGTGACGGTGCCGTCGGCCTGGTGGGGATGCTTCCAGGCCCACACGTTGGTCCGCTCGTCGGTCTCGCACAGGCTGCCGTCGACGTTCTCCCGGACGTTGACCAGCTCCACATAGCCGTTGTCCTCCTCCGGCTTTTCGTCCATCAGGGCAAAGATTCGCTGTGCGCCCGCCATGGCCATGGCGATGCTGTTCATCTGCTGACTGATCTGGCTGACCGGCTGGGTGGAGTTCTTGTTCAGCGTCAGGAAAGAAACCAGGGTGCCCAGGCCCAGGGTCAGCCCCAGGTATCCGTTCAATGCGAACAGGGCGCCCGCCACTGCGCACAGCACATAGCTGATGTTGCCAAGGCTCATATTCACCGGCATGGTGATGTTGGAAAAGGTGTTGGCCTTGTCGGCGCTCTGCCGCAGCTCCTCGTTGAGCCGGCGGAACTGCTCGACGCTTTTTTCCTCGTGGCAGAACACCTTGACCACCTTCTGCCCATCCATCATTTCTTCGATATAGCCGTTGACAGCGCCCAGGTCTTTCTGCTGCTTCGCAAAATAAACAGAGGACTTCGCCGCAATTTTCGAGGTAACAAAGGCCATGACGCCGATCATCGCCAGGGTGAGAAGGGTCAGGGGGAGATCCAGCACCAGCATACTGAGAAAGGAGGTCAGGATCGTAACGCCGGAGTTGATGAACTGAGGGATGCTCTGGCTGATCAACTGTCGCAGGGTGTCCACATCGTTGGTGTAGATGGACATGATGTCCCCATGGGCGTGGGTGTCAAAATACCGGATCGGCAGAGACTCCATGTGCCGGAACAGCTCCACACGCAGATTGCGCATGGTGCCCTGGCTGACATTGACCATGATGCGGTTGTAGCCGTAGGCGCACAGAATGCCGATGCCGTACACGATCGCTACGGACAGCAGCGCTGCCGCCAGCCCGGAGAAGTCGGGGGTCTGGGCCCGGGTCAGCGGAATGATGTAGTCATCGATCAGGCTCTGCATGAAAAGCGTCCCCCGCAGGGTGGCCAGCACGGACCCAAAAACGCAGACCACGACCAGGCAAAAGGGAAGCTTATAGTCCCGGAGCATATAGCCGAGAACGCGCTTCATGGCGGCCGCCTGCTGGCGCAGGTTCATTTTTTCTGAAGTTTGAGCGGTCATCATCAACCACCTTCCTTTCCGTTGGGGGCGGGCTGGTCAAAATCGCCGCCGCCCTGGGTCTGGGCCTCGTAGATCTCCCGATAGATTCTGTTGGTCCGCAGCAGGTTTTCATGGGTATCAAATCCGCTTACCGACCCGTTGTCCAAAACCAGGATGCGGTCTGCGTCCTGTACGCTGGAAATCCGCTGGGCCACGATCAGCTTTGTGGTGCCGGGGATCTTTTTGGCAAAGGCCTCCCGGATCCTGGCATCCGTGGCAGTATCCACCGCGCTGGTGGAGTCATCCAGGATCAGCACCTTCGGCTTTTTCAGCAGGGCGCGGGCGATGCACAGCCGCTGTTTCTGCCCGCCGGAGACATTGTTGTCGCCCTGTTCGATCCGGGTGCTGTACCCGTCGGGGAACCGCTCGATAAACTCGTCGGCACAGGCCAGCCGGCAAGCCTCGGCACACTCCTCCTGGGTGGCGTCCTCCTTGCCCCAGCGCAGATTGTCCAGGATGGTGCCGGAAAACAGCACGTTCTTTTGCAGCACCACGGCGACCTGATTGCGCAGCGCCTCCATATCATAGTCGCGGACATCCCGGCCGCCCACACAGACGCTGCCCGTATCCACATCGTACAGGCGGCTGACCAGGCTGACCAGGCTGGATTTGCCGCAGCCGGTACCGCCGATAATGCCGATCGTTTCACCTGAACGGATATGGAGGTCGATGTCGTGCAAGGTTTTCTCTCCGCTGCCATGCTTGTAGGAGAAGCTCACATGGTTGAAGTCGATACGCCCGTCCTTCACCCGGGTCTTTGGCTGTTCGGGGGCGCTCATGTCCGGTGCCTCGTTCAGGACTTCCGCGATTCGCTCACCGCTGGCGGCGCTCATCGTAATCATGACAAACACCATGGACAGCATCATCAGTGACATAAGCACGCTCATGACATAGCTGAACAAAGAAGTCAGGTTGCCGGTGGTCAGGCCGCCCGCCACAATCAGCCGGGCGCCGAACCAGGAAATCGCCAGAATGCAGCCGTAGACCACCAGCATCATCACGGGGCTGTTCAGCGCCAGGCCGCTTTCCGCCTTGACAAACAGCGAATAGAGCGTCTCAGCCGCTTTTCCGAATTTTGTGTTTTCGTAGTCTTTCCGGACAAAAGCCTTCACCACCCGAATGGCGGAGACGTTCTCCTGCACGCTGGCGTTCAGGTCGTCGTATTTGCGGAACACCTGCGAAAACACCTTTGTGGTCCTGACCATAATGAAGATCAGCGCCGCAGCCAGGACCAGGATCGCAATCAGGAAAATCGCGCTCAGTCTGGCGCTGATGAAAAAGCACATCGCCATGCTGCAGATCATCGAATACATTCCAGCTTTCCTGCTTTCTGGCGGTGGCGGAGTATCTGAACTTTTCACAGGCGGCGCAATCGCTTCATGTGACCCACCCCGCCGTCAGCCAGCAGATCCAGTCGCTGGAAAAGGAGCTGAACGTGAAACTGTTTCGACGTACCACGCGCTCGGTGAAGCTGACGGAGGAAGGGAAGATCTTTCTGAACGATGCGCGGCAGATTGTGGCGGTGTCGGAGCGGGCCAAAAAGCGGTTTGACGGGGCGGCCCCCAGGCTTATCGAGACCGTGTCGCTGGGGTTTTACAACTCCCCCTGCATGTTTCTGATGTCGGGCACTTTGGAGCGGCTCCGGGCACAGCGGCCGGAACTGCACCCCCGGCTTCAGGTGATCCCGTTCCAGCATTGTTTACCGGATGCTGGAGGAGGGCGATCTGGACGCAGTGGTGGGGCTCAAGGAAGCGTCCGCCATCAAAATTTCCGCACAGTATAAAGAGATCACCAAGGTCCCGGTGGTGTGCGTCTGCTCCAGCCGACACCCGCTGGCCGGGCGCAAAGAGGTTTCGCTGGACAATCTAAGCAGGGAACGGCTGGCGCTCTTTACTCCGTCCAAGACCTCGCTCTCCTTTGCGCAGCTGCAGAGGCAGCTGATAGGCGACCGGCCGCCCACGGAGTTCTATTTCTGCGACTCGGCAGAAGCCATTGCCGTGCTGATCACGGCCGGGTATGGCGTCTCGATCCTGCCGGACTTCCTCGTCCCGGATATGTCCCTGATTGCAAAAATTCCGCTGCCGGATCTTGAAGCCATGTCCTTCGGGGTCTACTATAAATCGGTCCAGGGAAACCCGGCGCTGAAAGCGTTCCTCTCCTGCGCTAAGGCAAGCTTTGCGGATGCGCAGCCCTAAAACAAAAAGCACGTTGCAGCAAATTTCAGCTGCAACGTGCTTTTTAACTGCGGCAGATCGGCGGCCGGGGCTATGGAACCGACCAGGCTTCCTGGCGGGAAAGCGTTCTGTTCCGTTTGTTGGGGAAAAGGGGAGGGGAGGCCGGCATTTCTGCGGGCAGGCTTCTTCAATGAAAAGCCCCGGGGCAGTTCTCCGTTCGGACGGCGGCGAACATACCCCGGGGCTGGTTTCGTTATTGGGTCTCCTGGGCTTCCAGCGCGGCGGCCTCCCCGGCGGCGTAGGCCTCGTTCATGTGGCCGGGGAAGGGATAGGTGTGGGTCTCGCTGGCCGTGATGGCGCTGACGCCGTACCACCGCGCCCGGCACAGACCGATGGAATCCTCGCTGTTTTCCCGGATATCCGGCAGGCCATAGGCGGCGCACCACCGGGTGTAGGGTTCGATGGCGTAGGTACTCAGGCTTGCGCCGGCAGCCTCCTCACCCAGCGCGGCGACTTCCTGGCGCAGAAGAGCGTCCCGGGTGTTGTACATCACCCAATAGCTGGCGATGTCGTAGCCGGCTTCCAGGCTGTGGAACCCGGCAATCAGGCCAAGGCAGGCGGTCAGGCAGGCGAGTCCCTGGCGCAGAATGCGCCCGTCCAGTTGGATCAGACAGGCGGCGCAGGCGGCGATCAGGTAGGCGAAGGGGGCATGGGTGGAGCGCTCGTAATAATCAGGACTGAGGATCATGGCAAAGTTTGCGCCAAGCCCGCCCAGCAGCAGGATCACCGGCCAGGCCAGCGCCTGGGCTCCGACGGAGGAGTGCCGGAACCATAGCAGCACAAACCCGATGGCAAAGACGAACAGAAGCGGAAGCGCGTAGTCCTTCAGCATATTCAGACAGTTGAAGAAACGGACGGCATACCGGGTCAGGAAACTGCTGTAGTCGCCATAGACGGTTGCGCGGTTGTAGTTGCCCGGCGCGGCTATCAGGATCACAAAGCCGACGACGGCGCCCGCAGCGCCGCTCCACATCCAAACAGGAACCCGCTGCCGGCGCAGCAGCAGCCACCAGATGCACAGCACCAGGCAGACGAGCAGGCCGGCGCTCCCGTTCTCACTGAGCCAGCCGGCGAACAGCCCGGCAACGCCCATGCCGAAAACCATACGGGCGCCGGCGGCAAAGGGGCGTTCCAGATAATAGCGCCAGGGCAGCAAAAAGGCCAGACAGCCCAGGCTGGCCCACAGGTAATTGCAGGCGCCGCACATCCAAAGATTGGTTTGGCCAAAAGCCGGGCTGATCTCCCAAAGGGCGACCTGAATCAGCAGAAAGGCGAGCAGGTCATACCGGCCGCGGCGCCGGCCGGCGGCCAGCCGGTAGATCACCAGCCCCAACCCCAGGTAGGCGGCGGCGTTGAACAGGTTGAAGATCAGCTTGGGAAACATCGTGAATCCCTGGGCGAAAAACTTGACAACGACCCGTCCGCTCCATTCCCGGTAATGAAAGGCAAGGCTTTGGAGCAGCTGAGGCAGGCTCTGCAGCCGCAGCCCGGTATCAAAGGCATAGGCAAAAGGGAAATCGTCTGCAATATAGGGTGTCAGGCAGTTCAGCAGCAGCATCCACAGAAAGACCAGCGCGGCGGCCAGGCGGAACAGGCGCCGCTGCCAGGGGGGTGCTTGTCGGGTTTGCATGAGCAGAAACCCCTCCTTTGTTCAACAACGATAAAAGGCGGACGGCACGCCCGGCGCGTACAGCCCGCCAATACCACGATCACTGGCTTTATTATATCCCATGCCCCGGCGAAAAGCAAGCGAGAGACCTCTGCAGCCGGTGGGCAAAAGATCCTACACTTCCCCTGCGCTGGCTGCCGTCAGCCCCCTCTTTTTGTGGACTTGCCGCCCGGGAACACCTTGCGCTGCAAGCTGTTCCCGTCCAGCAAGTTCTTAATAGCATGAAATTAAAATGTCAAATACTCTTGACATCTCTATCATGCTCTGTTATATTAAAAATGTCAAAAGAATTTGACATTCTTGATTGCAGAAAGGAGTATATTTATGGAAAATGTAGCATTGGTTCTTTTCGGAATTTTCTTACTAACCTTAATTGTTTTAGACATTTCTATGATTATTTCATTACTTAGAACAGGGGATGAAAGAAGGCAGCTTATAGTCTGGAAAGCAAGTACATCTACACTTCTTGTAGTTGTGGGAGGATTAGTGATTGATATTGTGGAGTCCTTCGTCAGAGGTGAAGCTATGTTAATCAACCCGTTCATTAAACTTAGTGTTACCGCAATGGTTTACCTGTTAACACTCTTGTATTACAAGAAAAGGTATGGCGACTGATATGGAAAATATAATCAGAAATAGACGAAAGGAATTGGGATTGTCACAAGAAGAATTGGCAAAGAAATGCGGAGTGTCACGGCAGACAGTAAATGCGATTGAAAACAATAAATACGACCCCACATTATCTCT
>DWWE01000015.1 GCA_019119835.1 Candidatus Gemmiger stercoravium
GTCGCAGAATGCAAGCGCCGTCCAAGGCGCGCCGCATGATGCGGGCACCGCAACCCGGACATACACAAGGGGAAACAGCCGCGTTAGGCAATTGCCGTGCGCGGCTGTTGCCTCTTGTGCAGCGTGTCGAGGAACTCGACACGCTGAAAAACCCCCGCCGCAGATCTGCGGCGGGGGTTTATCCATTTGCGGTCCGAAAAATTATTCCGGCTGAATGGCACCGGTGGGGCAGACGCCCTCGCAGGCGCCGCAATCGACGCAGGCAGAAGCGTCCACGACAGCCTTGTCGGCCATGCTGATGGCGCCGACCGGGCAGGTGTCAACGCAAGCGCCGCAGGCGACGCACTCGCTGGTAACGGTATGAGCCATGGTGAAACTCCTTATCTCCGTGCGGTATGATTTTTCCCGCCGCCGCTCTGCACGGTAAACGCCGGTTGGTACGCAGGCAGGCCGGGCAGGATGCGCCGCCCCGCTGCGTTTTCCTTATTGTAGCACCCCGCCGGGCGGTTATTCAAGCCTAACTTCGTTGTTTTTTGTGGTTTGTGCCCAAAAAAGGCCGGCCGGAAAAAGTTGCCCTTCGTCAACTTTTTCGGTTTTGGCCTGTGGTCGCGTTTTTTGCCCGGCGCCGGGGTGCGGCGGCGTCTTTCTTCTTGCAGGAAGGCGGAAAACATGGTATAATGTCAGCAGTGCATACCGCACAGTTTTTCAGCCGTTTTCCCGCACGCTTTGGGCATATTGCCGCGGCGTGGCCCCGTACTCGCTGCGGAAAGCCCGGTAGAAATTGGCGTAGTCGCCGAAGCCGCAGTAGCCGCATGCCTCGCTGGGGGCCACGCCCCCCGCCAGCAGCTGCTTGGCGATCAGCAGCCGCTTTTGCAGGATATACCGGTGGACCGTGGTGCCCACCTGGGAGTCGAACTTGCGCAGCAGGTGGTATTTGCTGATGAAGAATTTTTCGGCCAGCAGGTCCAGGGTCAGCGGCTCGTTGTAGTGCTCGTTGATGTAGGCCACCACCGCATCCACCACCTGGTCGGTGGAGCAGTCGGCGTTTTTCTGGGTGCGGCGGTCGGCGGCGGCCTTGTTCAGCTCCACCAGAAGTTCCACCAGGCAGCCGGCGGCCAGCAGGTCGTCGCCGTAGTCGCTCCGGGCGTGCAGTTCGCCCAGCCGTTCCAGCCGGCGGCGCATCTCGGCGCTGGCCGCCCCGGGCAGCCGCAGCAGGTTGGTGTGGCCGGGGATGCTGGTGTCAAAGCAGCGGGTCAGGCTGGTGCGCGGGCTGGAGTGCCGCTCCAGGTAGCTGCGGGCCACCCACAGCACGATCCGCTCGTAGGGTTCGCTGTCGGTGGCGATGCGGGCCTGGTGCAGTTCCAGCGGGCTGACCAGCATCAGGTCGCCGGGGCGCATCTTGTACAGGTGATTTTCCACAATATAGCTCACCTGGCCGCGCAGCAGCAGGTAGACCTCGTAAAAATCGTGATGGTGCAGTGCCACCTCGTTCATATAGGTGCTGCGGTAGCGGTAGACCTCGAAGTCGCTGGCGATCATCGTCTGGCGGCGGGTGTAGGGCTGAAACGGGGCGGGCATGGTCCTTCTCCTTTCCGGCGGGCGCCGCAGCCCCCGCCGATCCATACCTGTATTCTAACGCAATTTTTACAATCTTTCAAGCAATTCCTTCAATTTGATTTGCAAAAAGAACGTCGTATACTAGGGGACAGAAGCACGGCGGACCCACCGCCCGCCGGTCCCCAAGCATAAATCCAGGCATTGACAAGGAGTGTGTTTCGCTATGCAAATGAACGCTGCATCCATCCAGAACCAGAAGGCCGAATGGGAGGCCCTGGGCGTCAAGGTTCCCGCCTTTGACCGCCCGGCCGTCGTCGCCGCCACCAAAGAACACCCGATCTGGGTCCACTTCGGCGCCGGCAACATCTTCCGCGGCTTCATCGCCGCGCTGCAGCAGAAGCTGCTGGACGAAGGGCTGTCCGACAAGGGCATCATCGCCGCCGACACCTTTGACTACGACATCATCACCAAGATCTACGACCCCTATGACAACCTGACCATGATGGTCACCCTGAACCCCGACGGCACCACCAGCCGCGAGATCATCGGCTCGGTGGTGGAGGGGCTGCGCGCCGACTCCTCCGACGCCGGCCAGATGGCCCGCTTCAAGGAGATCTTCACCGATCCCAGCCTGCAGATGATCTCCTTCACCATCACCGAGAAGGGCTATGCGATCTACCGGCCGGACGGCAGCCTGATGCCGGTGGTGCAGGCCGACATTGACGAAGGCCCCAGCAAGGCCCGCCACGCCATGAGCATGGTGGCCGCCCTGCTGCTGGAGCGCTTCAACGCCGGCAAGTACCCGCTGGCCGTGGTCAGCATGGACAACTGCAGCCACAACGGCGAAAAGCTGCAGTCCAGCGTGATGGCCGTGGCCAAGGCATGGCTGGAGAAGGGCTATGTGGGCCAGGACTTCATCGACTACCTGACCGACGAGAGCAAGATCGCCTTCCCCTGGTCGATGATCGACAAGATCACCCCGCGTCCCCACAAGATCGTGGAGGAGCAGCTGGCCAAGGACGGCATTGAGGGCATGACCCCCATCGTCACCGGCAAGAACACCTTCATCGCGGCCTTTGTCAACGCCGAGCGGCCCCAGTACCTGGTGGTGGAGGACAAGTTCCCCAACGGCCGTCCCCCGCTGGAAAAGGCCGGCGTCTACCTGACCGACCGCGACACCGTCAACAAGACCGAGCGGATGAAGGTCACCACCTGCCTGAACCCGCTGCACACCGCCATGAGCGTGTACGGCTGCATGCTGGGCTACACCCTGATCTGCGACGAGATGAAGGACGCCGACATCGTCGCGCTGATCAAGCGGCTGGGCTATGTGGAAGGTCTGCCCGTGGTGGTCAACCCGGGCATCCTGGACCCCAAGGCTTTCATTGACGAGGTGGTGGAGCAGCGCCTGCCCAACCCCTTCATGCCCGACGCGCCCCAGCGCATCGCCACCGACACCTCCCAGAAGGTGGGCATCCGCTTTGGCGAGACCATCAAGAGCTACATCGCCGAGGGCCGCGACCTGAACACCCTGGTTTCCATCCCGCTGGCGCTGGCCGGCTGGCTGCGCTACCTGCTGGCGGTGGACGACGAGGGCAAAGCCTTTGAGGTGAGCTCCGACCCGCTGAAGGACGAACTGCAGGCCAAGCTCGCCGGCATCGAGGCCGGCAAGCCCGAGACCTACAACGGCCAGCTCAAGGGCATCCTGAACAACGCCTCCATCTTCGGCGTGGACCTGACCACCACCCCGCTGGCCGACAAGATCGAACAGTACTTCGTGGCCGAGCTGGCCGGCCCCGGCGCCGTGCGCAAGACCCTGCACGACGCGCTGGCCGAAGCGTGAGCCGCCCCGATCCCCCCGGAATTCCGGCGCTGTGCGCCGCGAACAGATAAATAAGGAGGAAACACTATGCCTATGCAAATGGGATGGCGCTGGTACGGCGAGGGCAACGACCCCGTCACCCTGGGCGACATCAAGCAGATCCCCGGCGTGTCCACCATCGTGTGGGCGCTGCACGACAAGATGCCCGGCGAGATCTGGGAAGTGGACGAGATCAAGAAGGTCGTGGACCAGATCGAATCCTACGGCTTCAACGCCGACGTGGTGGAGAGCGTCAACGTCCATGACGACATCAAGATCGGCCTGCCCACCCGGGACCAGTACATCGAAAACTACAAGCAGTGCATCCGCAACCTGTCCCAGTTCGGCGTCAAGGTGATCTGCTACAACTTCATGCCGATCTTCGACTGGACCCGCACCGACCTGTTCCACCCGGTGGGCGACGGTTCCACCGCCCTGTTCTACCAGAAGGACATGATCAAGGACGACTACAAGGCCATGGCCGAGTACATCCTGAGCTTCACCGAGAAGTATCACATGACCTTCCCCGGCTGGGAACCCGAGCGGATGGCCAAGCTGGACGAGCTGTTCAAGGCTTACGCCCCGGTCACCAAGGAAAAACTGTGGGAGAACCTGAAGTACTTCCTGGAAGCCATCATGCCCACCTGCCGGGAATGCGACATCAAGATGGCCATTCACATGGACGACCCGCCATGGGACATCTTCGGCCTGCCCCGCCTGATGGTGGACGAGGCCAGCATCCAGCGGTTCCTGACCATGGTGGACGACCCGTACAACTGCCTGACGCTGTGCTCCGGCAGCCTGAACGCCAACCCCGACAACAATGTGGCCGACATCGTTCGCAAGCACTGCGACCGCATCGCCTTCGCCCACATCCGCAACATCCACCACTTCCCCAACGGCGACTTCAGTGAAGCGGCCCACCGCGACTGCTGCGGCGAGACCGGCATCATCGAGATCCTGCGCGCCTACCACGACTGCGGCTTTGAAGGGTACATCCGCCCCGACCACGGCCGTCAGCTGTGGGAGGAAGGCCCCGGCAGCTGCCGCCCCGGCTACGGCAAGTATGACCGTGCGCTGGGCATCCAGTACATGCTGGGCGTCTGGGATCTGCTGGACCGCCTGGACGAAGAAAAGCACAAGTAAAACACACCTGCCGCACATTTCCGAAGACGGGGGACCCCAAGGGTCCCCCGTCTTCGCGTGCCGGGAGGCCCGGCAGGGCGGGGCGGCTTTCCCAGAACTTTTACACCAACTTGCCGCCCGGGCCTTGTGCGGCGGGGGAAAATCGGGTATAATATATGCAGCGTGTCGAGAAACTCGACACGCTGCAAAAGGGGCAACAGCCGCGCACGGCAATTGCCTAACGCGTCTGTTTCCCCTTTTGGGAACCCCTTCGACAAAATTTTGCGGCAAATCGCGCACTCGTCGCTATGCTCCTCGCACACAATTTGCCGCAAAATTTCCCTGTCGGTGTCGCCGTCGTCGGCGCATGTCCGCCGACGGCGACGGTTTTTGACTTTATAAGTTCACAAGATTTTCCCCGATGGAGGGTCGAAACATGAAACTGACAAAACGCATTGGCGTGGCGGCGCTGGCGCTGGTCCTGGCGTTGAGCCTGACCGCCTGCAGCCCCAAGGATATGCTGGGCAATATGATCCTGGGCGTGGCCGACCTGTTCGGCCTGCGCAGCGAGAGCAGCAACGACGACGAGGCCGAGGAGACCGTCGCCACCCCCGGCGGCAGCATCTCCTTCCCCGAAGGGATGGACACCCAGAGCCGCTTCCCCACGATGGTGTCCGGCGATACGCTGTACATCGCCTTCAACGGCATCTCCAACCGCAGCACCGACTACTTTGTGGCGGCGAGCGATACCGTGACCCTGACCGCCTACGCCACCACCGAATCGGCCACCATCCTGGAGTTCAAGGCCGCCCTGTGGGAACTTTCGGACGACCAGACCAAGACCAGCTATCTGCAGGGGTCCACCGTCTACTTCCCCACCGGGGGCGAGTGTTCCACCTACACCGTCTCGGGCCTGACGCCGGGCAAGATGTACAAGGTGACGGTGAGCTACGATTCCGTCAGCTACTACATCACCGGCGGCATGACCGTGACCGGCGTTGGCAGCGAACAGCTGACCTCGCTGAGCGACGACACCACCGGGGACGGCTCTGACGCCTGAGACCCTGACGGCTGCGCCACCGGACCGCGCCTTTTCCCTGCGGGGAGAGGCACGGTCCTTTTTGCGGCCGATTTTTTGCAAGGAGGAACCGCAGATGCACAAAACCTTGGACCGCACCCAGCTGCGCAACACCCTGCTGCTGGTGCTGGGGGCCCTGATCTGGGGCGTGGCCTTTGTGGCCCAGAGCGTGGGCAGCGGGTATGTGGGGGCCTACACCTTTCTGGCGGCCCGCAGCTGGCTGGCCTGCGCGTTTCTGCTGGGGCTGCTGGCGGTGCGCCGGGCCGGGCAGCGCCGCCGCGGGCTGCGGGTGCCCTTCTGGCTGGCGCCCAAAAAGCTGGCGCTGGGCGGGCTGCTGTGCGGCGCCGCGCTGTTTGCGGCTTCGGCCGCCCAGCAGATGGGGGTGGGTACCACCAGCACCGCCAAGGCCGGGTTTTTGACCGCACTGTATGTGGTGATCGTGCCGGTGCTGGGGCTGCTGGCCGGGCGGCGGCCCGGGGCCCGGCTGTGGGTCTGCGTGGCGGTGAGCGTGGCGGGGCTGTACCTGCTCTGCCTGGCCGGGCGGGACACCCTGAGCCTGACCGGCGGCGAATGGCTGCTGCTGCTCTGCGCGCTGCTGTTTGCGCTGCAGATCCTGCTGGTGGGGCATTTCGGCCCCCAGCTGGACGGGGTGCAGCTGAGCTTTGTGGAGTTTTTTGTGACGGCGGCGCTGTCCACCGTCTTCATGTTCCTGTTTGAGCAGCCCACCCTGCCCCAGCTGGCCGGGGCGGCGGTGGCCATCCTGTACTGCGGCATCCTGTCCAGCGGGGTGGGCTACACCCTGCAGATCGTGGGGCAGCAGAACCTGGACCCCACCATCGCCAGCATGGCCATGTGCCTGGAAAGCGTCTTCAGTGCGCTGGCCGGCTGGCTTCTGCTGCACCAGACCCTGTCCGCCACCGAGCTGCTGGGCTGCGGGCTGATGTTCGCCGCCATCGTGGGCGCCCAGCTGCCCGACCGCAAAAAGGCCGGACCCGACCGGGACCCGGGCGCATAAAGCCGCCTGTCCCCGCCGCCTGTCCCCGAAAAAAAATCCGTGGAGAACATTCTCCACGGATTTTTTGCTTTTGCCGGCAAGCGGCCCGATCAGCCCCGGGTGCCTTCCACGCTGGAATCGGTGCTCCAGCCCTGGAGATCGGTGGGGGTCAGGCTGTCCGCCCAGCGGCCGTCGGCCTGGGCGGCGTTCCACTCGTCCCAGGCGGCCTGGCTGCGGATGGTGGTGCCGGTGAGGTACTTGTCATCCCAGGGGTTTTCCGGGTCGGGGTCGGTGGGGTCCCAGCCGCGCAGCGTCTCGTCGGCCGGGTCGGTGTAGATGGTGCCGGGCTTGCCCATCGGGCCGGGGTCGTCGGGGTCGTCATAGACGATGACCCGGGTGCCGATTTCGCAGTTGTCGTAGATCCACTTCACATCGTTGACCATCAGCCGCACACAGCCCAGGCTGGCCGGGGTGCCCAGCTCGTTGAACTGGTCATACTCCACATCGTCCTTGTGCTGGGTGTAGTAGGGCACGCTGTGGAACAGATAAACGTCCCAGATGCGGGTGGCATACTGGCCGTAGCTGGGGCCGGCCAGCGCCCGCCAGTCGTAGTTCACCGGGGTGGCGTAGAAGCCCAGCGGGGTCTCGGTGTCCTCCCCTTCCTTGCCGGCGCTGCAGACCATCGCCATATAGGGCACGGTGTAGCGGCCCTCCTCGTCCAGGGTGTAGACGGTGACGGTGGAGGCCGACCGGTTGACCGCGATCAGGTAGGGGAAGCCCTCCTTCTCGGTGACGTCGATCCCCTCGCTGACGAAGAACTCATCGCTGCTGAGCCTGTCCATCAGCGCCTTGCCCCGCTCGTTCCAGGTGGCGGGGTCGGTGACCACCGGCGCGTCCTTGGTGGCGTTGGCGGAGACAGTGGCCATCACCTCGGCGATGCGCTGTTCCTCCTCGCTCATGGCGGGGGTGGGTTCGGGGGTGGGCTCGGCCACCGACTCGGCCGGGGCGGCAGCGGGCTGGATGGTGGTGTCGGCGCCGGTCGCGTCCTTGCGGCGGCCGAAAAGCAGGAAGACGCAGACCAGCATCACCAGGGCCAGGATCCCCAGGCAGGCGGCGCCGGTGACGGCCGCCCGCCGGCGGGCGGCGGCCTCCCGGGCGCGGCGGCGGGCGGCGGCCCGGGCCTGGGGCCGGCTGTGGGGCTGCCCGGCAGGGCGCGGGCGGCGGGACGGGTCGGGGCGTTGGTTGGGCATAGGGAAGACTCCTCTCCTGGGTGCAGGCGGCGTCAGCCGCGGTACTGTTCCTTCACAAAGCGTTCAAGGGCGGCAAAGCTGCGCTGCACCTTTTCGGTGTCGATGCAGTAGGCCATGCGGAAGTAGCCGGGGCAGCCGAAGGTATCGCCGGGCACCAGGGCCAGGTCGTAAGCCTGGGCCTTGCGGCAGAAGGCAACCGCATCCTCCTCCAGCGCTTTGGGGAAGATGTAGAAGGTGCCGCCGGGGCGCACCACCGTGAAGCCCAGCCCCACCAGTTCGTCCCACAGCAGCCGCATGTTCCGCTCATACACCGAAAGGTCGCTGGTCTTGTCCAGGCAGCGGGCCACCGCCAGCTGGATCAGGCTGGCCGGGCAGTTGTGGCCGGTGCCGCGGCTGATCTGGCCGCACATCGGCACGATCCGGTCGGCCATCTCGCAGCGGGGGTTGGCGGCCACGTAGCCGATGCGCTCGCCGGGCAGCGACAGACTTTTGGAGAAGGAATAGCAGGTCAGGGTATCGGCATAGTATACGGCGGGGTGCTGCTGGGCGGCCCCGTCAAAGACGATCTCCCGGTAGGGTTCGTCCGAGATCAGGAAGATATGGTGGCCGAAACGGGCCGAGGCCGCCCGCAGCAGGTCGGCCAGGCGGGCGAGGGTCTCGGGGCTGTAGGCGATGCCCGAGGGGTTGTTGGGGGTGTTGATGAGCACCGCCGCGGTGTTTGCGTCCAGCATGGATTCAAAGGCGTCGAAGTCGATCTGGAAATCCTCCACCCGGGGGGGCACCACCCGCAGGCGGCAGCCGGCGCCCTCCACATAGGGCTTGTACTCGGGGAAATAGGGGGCGAAGGTGAGCACGTCCTGCCCGGGTTCGGCCACGCAGCGCAGCGCGTGGGCCAGCGCCCCGGCCGCGCCGGTGGTCATGAAGATGTGGTCAAGGGTGTAGTCCATGCCGAAGCGGCGGTTGAGGTCTTCGGCCACGGCGGCCCGGACCGAGGGGATGGTCAGGGTGGGGCTGTAGCCGTGCAGCGCCACCGGCTCCTCGGTGTCCAGCAGGTCGCGGACGGCCCGGGTGAACTCGGGCGGGCAGGGCACGCTGGGGTTGCCCAGCGAGTAGTCGAAGACATTCTCGTACCCGATCTGTGCGCCCCGGGCGGCGCTCCACTCGGCCAGCTGGCGGATCACCGAGGTGCCGCCCAGCATATCCAAATACTTCTGTGCAATCATTCTGCGTTCCTTCCCTTCCGTTTATTCGTCTGATGCGCCGCCCGCCGGGCCGGCCAGCACCACCCGCTCCAGCGCGGCGGCGTCGGCGGCCAGGTAGCGGGCGCCCTCCTGCTGCAGTTCCTGCCGGGTACGGAAGCCCCACAGCACGCCGCAGCAGTCCAGCCCGGCGTTGCGGGCGGTCTGCACGTCCACATTGCTGTCCCCCACATACAGGGTGGCAGCGGGGTCGGCCCCCAGGGCCGCCAGCAGCGCCCGGGTTCCCTCGGGCGCCGGCTTGACCGGAGTGTCGGGGCGCTGGCCCCGCACCAGGTCAAAGAGGGCGGGGTCGAAATAGCTCGCCACCACCTCCCTGGCCAGCGGGTCTGCCTTGTTGGAGAAGACCGCCAGCTGCACGCCGGCAGCCTTGAGCCGGCCCAGCATCGCCGGGATGCCCGGGTAGGGGGTGGTCTTGTCCCGCAGGTGGGCGCCGTAGTCGGCCTGGAACCAGGCCAGCGCCTCGGCCAGTTCCGCCGGGGTGCGGTGTTCGGGCGGGGCCAGCCGCTCGATCAGCTTGGGGATGCCGTTGCCCACAAAGTAGCGGAACTCCTCCGCCGTGTGGGTGGGCCAGCCCCGGTCCGCGCACAGGCGGTTGCCTGCGTCGGCCAGGTCGTCCAGTGTGTTGAGCAGCGTTCCATCCAGGTCAAATACAACGGTCTTGTACATGGGGGTCCCTTCCCTTTCTGCTTTCCCGCGGCCCGCCGCCGGCGGGCCGTCCATACACCAATTATACCGCGCCGGCGGCGGCTGTCAATGCGGCGGGGGCCCCGGGCGGGATTTTTGCCGGCGGAAGTTGTAAAAGCTGGAAAAACAGGTGCAAACTGCCGCGAAATATGGTATAGTAAGAAGACATAACAGGGCCATAACGGCAAAGGCGCAGGGCGCCCGGACCCGGCCGCCGGCGGCGGGGCGGGGTTTGCTTTGCGCCGAAAACCGCGGCGGCGCCGCAGCCGCCCGGCCCCAAAGGGGAGGCTATGCAATGGATTTTATCCTGGAGATTCTGAAGGCCGTGGTCTACGGCGTGATCGAGGGCATTACCGAATGGCTGCCGATTTCCAGCACCGGCCACATGATCCTGGCCGAGCAGGTGCTGAAGTTCCAGTTCAGCGACGCCTTTATGGAGATGTTCCGGGTGGTCATCCAGCTGGGGGCGATCCTGGCGGTGGTGGTGCTCTACTTCCGCAAACTCTGGCCCTTCTGCGTGGACAACGGCCAGACGGTGGGGTTTTCCCGGCACATCCGCTGGCCGGTGATGCACCTGTGGTTCAAGATCATCGCGGCCTGCCTGCCGGCGGCGGTGCTGGGCATCCTGCTGGACGACTGGTTTGACGCGCACCTGTACAACAGCCTGACGGTGGCCACCACCCTGATCCTCTACGGCGTGATCTTCATTCTGATCGAACGGCGGCCCCGCCCGCCCCGCACCGCCAAGCTCAGCCGCATCACCTACCGGCAGGCCGGCATCGTGGGGCTGTGGCAGGTGCTCTCGCTGGTGCCCGGCACCTCCCGCAGCGGCGCGACCATCATCGGCGGCACGCTGTGCGGCATGTCCCGGCCCTGCGCGTCCCAGTTCACCTTCTTCCTGGCCATTCCGGTGATGCTGGGGGCCAGCGGCCTCAAGCTCGTGAAGTTCTTCGGGGACGGCAACCAGCTGACCGGGGCCGAGGTCACGGTGCTGCTGGTGGGCTGCGTGGTGGCCTTCCTGGTCTCGATGCTGGCCATCCGCTTCCTGATGGACTATGTCAAACGGCACACCTTCACGGCCTTCGGCTGGTACCGCATCGCGCTGGGCATCGTGGTGCTGGTGGTCTGGGTGGTGCAGGCGGTCTTCTTCAAGACCCCTGCCCCCGCCGCCTGACAATCAAACAGCAAACACGGGAAGATCCCCGGGCCTTTCGGCCCGGGGATCTTCGCTGTATTTGGGAGTGAGTGAATGTCGGGAACAGCCGTCAGTGGGCGGCGTGGCGGGCTTCCAGATCGCCCTTCATGGTGTTGAGGGTCTTGCGGTCCAGGTTGTAGATCAGGCCATAGCTGACCAGCGAGAGGACGCCGCCGATCAGGTACATCGTCGGGGTCAGGTAGCGCATGTTCAGCGCCACCGCGGCGGGCTGGTCGGGGCCCAGCGTGGCGTTGTAGCCCAGCCAGGTGGCCAGCACGATGCCCAGGGAGGGGCCGACGCCCTGCGCCAGCTTGCGGAAGAAGGAGTGCATCGCGTAGGTGGTGCCCTCGTTGCGCTCGCCGAACTTCCATTCCTCGTAGTCCATCGCATCGGCCATCATGGCGTAGCCCACGCAGGTGCCGAAGCCGTTGCCGATGGCTGCGATGATCTGGCAGAAGACAAACAGACCGATGCCCTTGGCGTCCGGCGTGATGGGAAGCACCAGCATGAGGACGTAGGCGAAGCAGGTGATGATGCCGCCGATGATGCAGCCTTCCTTTTTGCCGAGCTTATTGACCAGGGGTTTGACAAAGGGCATGAAGAGGAAGAGGCCCAGGTAGGAGAGCATCCCCACGGCGCCGGAGATCTGGGCGTTGCCGAAGTAAGCCTGGAAGAGAACGGTGGTGGCGGTCTGGGCGCCGTACATGCCGAACTGAACAGCCACGGCCGACAGGGTGGCGCCCACGGCGGGGCGGTTGCGGAAGAAGTTCTTCATCGCAACGAGGAAGTTGAACTTGGGGGCTTCTTCGCCGACCTTGACCTCGGTGTTGACCCGGATCTCGGTGGTGCGGATCATGAACTGGAAGCACAGCAGCCCGATGCCGCCCATGATCAGCGCCATCCAGAACATCCGCTGGCCGATCAGCACATTGTTGGCGTCATAGATCACGACGGGGATCAGGATGCCGGTGAGGATGCCGGCCACCATCGCGCCAGCGCTGCGGAAGCTGGAGATCTCGGCGCGCTGGGCGGGGTCGTCGGTGATCAGGGAGAGCAGCGAACCGTAGGGCACGTTGGCCACGGTGTAGAAGGCGTCCCAGATGATATAGCCGGCCACAAACATGATGCACTCGGCCACTTCCGGCAGGCCCGGGAAGGGCAGGAAGCAGAGGGCGCCGGCCACCGTCAGGCCAATGGCGCCCACATTGATGTAGGCCAGGAACTTGTTGCGCTTGTAGTGGCGGCGGTCAGCGTCCACCATCGAACCGATCAGCGGGTCGTTGATGGCGTCCCACACCTGCACAAGCAGCAGCAGGCCGGCCATAAGGATCTGGTTGATCCCCATGAACTGGGTCCAGTAGACGGTCAGGCTGCCCTTTAAGGCAAAGCTCATGTTGCAGCCAAAGTCGCCGGCTGCGTAGCTGATGCGGTCCAGCCAACCGAATTTACGGTAGCCGTTGGCATCCAGGTTTTTGGTTTTTGCCATTCCGTTTTCCTCCTTCTTGTTGCGGACGTTCCCGGCGGAACGTCACGGCTTTACTTGTATTATAGCCCCGCCGGCCCGGGGCGCGTAAGCGGCACGGCCTGTCGCACTGTGACACTGTTTGCCGAACCCTTTTCAACATTTTTGTGGAATGTGACCATGGTTTTCTCTTTTGCTCCCCCACCGGGGCAAAATGTCCATTTCCGGGCCGGGCAATTTGGAACCGCATGTCACAGACCGCCGGCCTTTGCCGCTTGTGCAGACGGAGCGGCAGTCACTATAATGAGAATGGTGATAGAAACCAGAAGGTAGACGATTCAGAACCTTTGCCTGCAAAGGGCCCTGTCCGGGCCCGCTGATTGTTCTTTCGGTTTCCAACAATCCTTCTTTTCTTCTCCCAACGCGGCAAAAGTCGTGCTCCTTGCGGGCACGCCTTTTGTCATAGCGTGTCGAGAAACTCGACACGCTGCACAAGGGGCAACAGCCGCGCACGGCAATTGCCTAACGCGACTGTTTCCCCTTGTGTATCCCCTTTGACAAAATTTTACGGCAAACCGCGCACTCGGAGCAAAGCTCCTCGCACACAATTTGCCGCAAAATTTCCCTGTCGGTGTCGCCGTCGTCGGCGCACTGCGCCCGCAGGCGCGTTTCGGAGGCCAACCGGGCCGCAAGGCCCGGCTCTTAGGCCGGAGATGTCCGCCGACGGCGACGATTTGAGATATTTTCGACAGTCTGTTGCCGTTGTTACAGTACAGCCCCCGGCTGCTGCGGGGCGGCCGGGGGCTGTACGGGTATGACAATAATCAGGAGATAGCGGAAATTACTTGGCCGCGTGGCGCTCTTCCAGCTCCTTGGTCATGGTGGCCAGGGTCTTGCGGTCCAGGTTGTAGACCAGGCCGTAGGCCACGAGAGCCAGGACGGCACCAAGCAGATACATACCGGGAACCAGATACCGCATGTTCAGCGCGACCTCAGCGGGCTGGTTCTGCTGCAGGGTAGCATTGTAGCCGACGGCTGTGGCCAGCACAATGCCCAGGGAGGGGCCAACGCCCTGCGCCAGCTTGCGGAAGAAGGAGTACAGCGCGTAGGTGGTGCCTTCGTTGCGCTCGCCGTATTTCCACTCTTCGTAGTCCATCGCATCGGCCATCAGAGCCCAGGCCACGCACTGGCTGAAGCCGTTGCCGACAGCCGCCAGCAGCTGGCAGAGAGCGTACATCACGAGGCCCTTGCCGTCCGGGGTGATGGGCAGAATGAACATCAGGATATAAGCGGCCACCGCGATCACGGCGCCGATGGTGCACATTTCCTTCTTGCCGACCTTACCGACCAGCGGCTTGATGAAGGGCAGGAAGGCGAACATGCCGACGTAGGAGACCATGGCCATCAGGCCGGAGATCTGGGCGTTCTTGAAGTACGCCTGGAACAGAACCTGGGTGGCGGTGGAAGCGCCGTACATGCCGAGGAACATGGAAATCGCAGACAGGGTGGCGCCCAGCGCGGCGCGGTTGCGCACGAAGTTGAGCATGGCCTTGAAGATGTTGAACTTGGGGGTCTCTTCGCCGGCCTTGACCTCGGTGTTGATGCGCACGACGGTGGTGCGGACCATGAACTGGAAGCAGATCAGGCCCAGGCCGCCCATGAGCAGGGCGATCCAGAAGATGCGCTCGCCCATCAGAGCGTTGGAGGCATCATAGATGAGCATGGGCAGCAGGATGGAGGTGCCGATGTTGGCGATCATCGCGCCGACGCTGCGCCAGGTGGACAGCTGGGAACGCTCGATCGGGTTGTCGGTGATCAGGGACAGCAGCGAGCCGTAGGGCACGTTGGCCACGGTGTAGAAGGCGTCCCACAGGATGTAGCCGGCCACGAACATGATGGCCTCGGCCACTTCCGGCAGGCCCGGGAAGGGCAGGAAGCACAGGGCGCCGGCCACGGTCAGGCCGATGCCGCCGGCGTTGACATACGCCAGGAACTTGTTGCGCTTGTAGTGGCGGCGGTCCGCGTCCACCATCGAGCCGATCAGCGGGTCGTTGATCGCGTCCCACACCTGCACGAGCAGGAGCAGGCCAGCCATAAGGATCTGATTGATGCCCATGAACTGGGTCCAGTAAATTGTCAGTGTACCTTTCAGGGCAAAGCTCATGTTACAGCCAAAGTCGCCGGCTGCGTAGCTGACTTTGTCGAGAAGGCCGAACTTGCGGGTGCCGTTGGCCGCCGCAGTGTTGGTTTGTGCCATTCAACAATTCCTCCTTTTCCTTTAGCAAAAGCTGCGCTTGCGTCGCCGCAAAAAGCGGACCAGCCGGGTAGCGCGCATGGCCCGCCTGCCGCAAGCTGTTAACTCTATTATACGGGGATTGCGGATTTTTCGGGAGGGGCAATCCCCAAAATCTGTGACACAGAAAGTCAAATTTGTTTAGACTTTTATGTGCGGATTGCACAAGTTTTGCAGTGAGATTGATTCCTGGGCTTGGCCGTTTTCACACTTTTCACCCATTTAGCCCTTACAAAATTGTAAAAATGTGTTATAATGTTTTCAATCACCCGATCGGGTGGCATTCAAGATCTTGGCAGTCGGGAGGACCTATGTACAAAGCGTGTAAAACCAAACAGTCAGCCCAGCGCCAGCAGCACATTGTGGACTGCCTGCTGGAACTGATGCAGGGCAAAACCATTCAGGAGATCACGGTGCTGGAACTGTGCCAGAAGGCCGAGGTGCCCCGCAAGTCCTTCTACCGGTATTTTGAGTCGAAGGAAGATGTGGTGCTGGCCGCCATCGACTCGCTGATCATGGGGTACGAATCCTTCCTCGGGCCCTACCGCAGCCCGGAGGAGCCCCGCACCACCCGCAAGGATCTGGAAAAATTCCTGATGTATTCGATGCATCACCGCAAGACCTTTTACAGCCTGTACCAGAACAGCCTGCTCACCCCGTATATGGGGCGGATGATCGAGAGTCTGCTGCAGACCCAGACCGGCCGCCGGTTGATGCGTACGAAGGATGACGATGTCACCTTTCGGGCCGCCACCTGTTTCATTGTGTATGGCATCACAGCGGTGGTATCGGACTGGATGCTGCGCAATTGCGCCGAGTCGGTGGACAAGATGGCCGGCATCCTTCTGCAGATCATGACCGAGCCGATCTACCGCACGCTGGAGGAACAGGCCCGGCGGGACGGGACCGGCCGGATCCCGGCCGCCCGCCCCCTGTTCATCGGCGGCCAGCCCGGCTAAAGGGGGCATCTGTGCCAATTCGGCGGGGCAAACCTTGGGAGGCCGTGTCACACTTTTTCCGGTTCTGTCGCTTGTGCCCGGCCCGCCCCGGCCCCTATAATGGAAAGAGATGTCTGCGCCCGCCACCGGGTCCGGACAAGGAAAAGGAGTGTGTACCCCATGGCAGAAACGATCAAGCTCGCCCCCGAAGCCCTGAAACCGCTGCGCACCGTGGACGAACGGCTGATGTCCTACAATGTGGAGATGGCCGAAGTCACCGGCGGCACCTTCTGGAAAGAATACACCCCCGGCCAGATCGACGGGACCGAGACCTTCCCGCCCATCAAGAATCTGGTGGAGGATATGCGCAACCTGATGCAGGTCTACCCGCCCATCGACCTGTACGACGAAAAGCTGCGGGAGCTCACCCGCCAGCTGGGCCCGGCCTGGGTGCGGGTGTCCGGCACCTGGGCCACCAAGACCTACTATGATTTTGACGGCACCGGCGTGACCCCGCCGGGCTACCAGAACCGGCTGACCAAAGAACAGTGGATCGGCGTGCTGGATTTCTGCAAGGCGGTGGGCGCCAAGCTGCTGATCTCGGTGGCCAACTGCAACGGCCTGCACAAAGCCGAGGAGCCCTGGAACCCCAGCGAGGCCGAAAAGATCTTTTCGCTGAGCCGGGACTACGGCGTGCCCATCGACGCGGCCGAGTTCATGAACGAGCCCAACATGCTGGGCCCCTCCGGCGGGCCGGACGGCTACACCGTCGAGCAGTTCGCCCGGGACCAGGACGCCTTCTTCGCCTGGGTGCGGGCCAACTACCCCGAGTGCCTCTGCGTCGGCCCCTGCAACACCGGCAACACCGGCATGGGCCCCCAGGACGATTCGGTGGTGGGCCGCGGCATGGGCGACCTGCTGGGCAACGTGGCCAGCTGCGAGGACCTGATGGCCGGCACCAAGGAAAAGCTGGACGTATACAGCTACCATTATTATAATGGCTGCTCCGAGCGGCTGGCGTCGCTGATCCCGGCGTCCCACTGGGATGTGAGCCGCGCCACCGACGAGGATTACCTGGACGTGGCCGCCCGCTGCGTGCGGGACAACCTGGCGGCCCGGGACCGGTTCTGCCCCGGCGGCCAGATGTGGGTCACCGAGTCCGGCGACGCGGGCGGCGGCGGCGATACCTGGGCCTCCACCTACCTGGATGTCTTCCGCACCCTCAACGAGCTGGCCGAGTTCGCCACCCTGACCGACGGCGTGATCTTCCACAACACGCTGGCTTCCTCCGACTACGGCTTCCTGGCGCGGGAGGTCTTTGATCCCCGCCCCAACTACTTCGCCGTGCTGCTCTGGAACCGCCTGATGGGCCAGACCGTCTACGACAGCGGCGAACCGCTGCGCAAGGGCGCCCGGGTCTTCTGCCACAGCCGCAAGGACGGCCAGGCGGGCAAGGTGTACATGATCCTCAACAACTCCACCACCGACCCCACCACCGTGGAGCTGCCCGTTGACGCCGTGCGCTACACCCTGAGCGCCGACTCCCTGCGTGCCCCGGTGATGAAGCTGAACGGCCGGGAACTGACCCTGACCGGCGAGACCGGCCTGCCGGACCTGACCGGCGAGGCGCAGCCCGCCGGCACCCTGACCCTGGCCCCCGCCACCATCACCTTCCTGGTTGTGTAAAACTTTCTCCCGATACGGCAAAGGGCGTACCCGAACGGGTACGCCCTTTGCGCGGTTTTGCTGCGGGTTCGGCCGGCTCAGCCGGACCGGCGCATCGTCTGCCGGTAGACCCAGCCGGCTGCCAGCGCGGTGACCGCCTCGGTCACCCAGAAGGCGTGCCACACCCCGGTGGGGCCCATCAGCCGGCAGAGCAGGAAGGCGGCCGGGATCATGACCGCCACATACCGCATCAGCGAGATGATGAGCGACTGCGCCCCCTTGCCAAGCCCTTCCAACGCACCGGAGGCCGCCACCGACACGGTGGAGACCAGGAACCCCGCGCAGAGGATCCGCAGCGCCTGGCCGCCCAGCGCGACGGTCTCGGGGTTGTCGGTGAAGAGGGCGATCAGCGGTTCGGCCCCCGCCAGGCAGAGCAGGGTGCCCAGCAGCATGATGGCCGCACACATGACCAGGGTGGTGGAAAAGATCTTCCGGACCCGGCCGTATTCCCGGGCGCCGTAGTTGTAGCCGATGATCGGGCGCATCCCCTGCACAATGCCGCTGGCCGGCAGGTACAGGAAGGTCTGCAGCTTGTAATAGATGCCGAGAATGACCACATAACTCTGGGAGAAGGCCGCCAGCAGGCTGTTGAGCACCGAGACCAGCAGCGAGGGCAGCGCCAGGTTGAGGATGGCCGGCACCCCGATGGCGTAAAGCCGGGCGTCCAGCCGCAGGTCGGGCCGCAGCCAGGCCCGGCCCAGCCGCACCGGCGGCGGCGCGACCGCGTACACGACCAGGTACACCGCCAGCGACACCACCTGGCCGATGCCGGTGGCCAGCGCCGCCCCCGCGATGCCCATGGCCGGGACGGGGCCCAGCCCGAAGATCATGACCGGGTCGAGGAGGATGTTGGTAAGGCAGCCGCTGATCAGCGCCGCCATCGTGACCTTCATCCGGCCAACGGCCTGGAAGATCTTTTCGAAGGCCAGCCCCAGCATGATGACCACCGAGAAGAGGAAGACGATGGTGCCGTACCGCACCCCCAGGTCCAGCACGGCCGGGTCCCGGGTGAACAGCCCCAGAAAGGCCGGCAGCACCGCGATGCAGCCTACCATGAGCACCAGCCCGTGGACCGCCGACAGCGTCAGCCCGTGGGTGGCGGCGGTGCTGGCCCGGTCCTTCTCCCCCGCCCCCAGGTGGAAGGCGATCAGGGCGTTCATCCCGACGCCGAACCCGATGGCCGCCGCGTTGACGAAATTCTGGATCGGGTAGACCAGCGACAAAGCGGTCATGGCGTCCTCACTGATGCGGGCCACAAAAAAGCTGTCCACGATGTTGTACAGCGAGTTCACCAGCATCGAGACGACCATCGGCAGCGCCATGGATGTGAGCAGCGGCAGGATCGGCCGCTCCTTCATAAACTGTTCGTTCATTGGCAACACTCCTTGGGCCGTGGCCCGGGTCGTCCGGGCAAAAAAAGCCGCACGACCCGACCCCGGCCCCGGGGTGGATCGTGCGGCGAAAAGAGCGCCGGCCACCCGGCGCTGAAAAATCCACACGGCAGTTTTTAGTGCGGTGTGCCGGGGCCTCAGGCAGACCGGCCAGCCGCCGGCCACAGCGGCCCCGGGCCGTTTGCCCCATGCCGCAGACGCCGGCCGGGGCCGAAGCATCGCCCCGCCGCGTTTTTGCCTGTTCCTCCGAACACATCAGCGCCTTTATGATACCGCAGCCGCCCCGTTTTGTCAACGGCAGGCAGAGCGGCGGCCGCCGAACTTTTTACGAATCCGGCAGTTTTCCACCCCTGATTTATGGAATTCTTCCCTTGCCGGAAGGCGCAGTGCCTCCCTATAATAGAACTAGGCAATGAACCAACGCCGCATGGCGGCGGGAAGGGCTTCGATCCGCCGCAGCAGCCCCACGATCTCACAGCAGAAAGGAAGTGTTTCCCATGGGATCCGAACCCCATTCCCTGCGCACCGATGCACAGCAGATCCTGACAGCCAGCCTGCAGGCGGTCCAGCCCGACGCGGCGGTCCGGCGGGCCCTGCAGGACCTGTCCCCTTCCGGCGGGCGCATCCTGCTGGTGGCGGCGGGCAAGGCCGCCTGGCAGATGGCCCGGGCCGCCCTCGACTGTCTGGGCCGGGTGGACGAGGGCATCGTCATCACCAAGTACGGCCATGTACGGGGCGAGCTGCCCGGCGTGACCTGCTATGAGGCCGGCCACCCGGTCCCCGACGAAAACAGCTTCGCGGCCACCGCCCGGGCGCTGGCGCTGGCCAGGAGCGCCGGCGAGGGAGACACGGTGCTCTTCCTGCTCTCCGGCGGGGGCAGCGCCCTGTTCGAACAGCCGCGGATCCCCGGGGCGGAACTGCAGGACATCACCGCCCAGCTGCTGGGCTGCGGGGCGGACATCGTCGAGATGAACACCATCCGCAAGCGGCTGTCGGATGTCAAGGGCGGCCGCTTTGCGCTGGCCTGTGCGCCGGCACAGGTGTTTAGCATCGTGCTCAGCGACATTCCGGGCGACCCGCTGGACATGATCGCCTCCGGCCCGGCCTGTCCCGATTCCTCCACCTGCGCCGAGGCGCTGGCCATTGCGGAGAAGTACCGCCTGCGGCTGAGCTCCCGGGCCGCCGCCTGTCTGCGTCAGGAGACCCCCAAACAGCTGACCCGCGTGCAGACCCGCATCACCGGCAGTGTGCGGGATCTCTGCGCCGCGGCGGCCGCGGCCTGCCGGGAGCTGGGCTATCAGCCGGTGCTGCTCACCGACCGGCTGGACTGCGAAGCCCGGGAAGCCGGCCGGTTCCTGGGGGCGGTGGCCCGCACCCACGCAGGCTGCGGGCAGGCGCTGGCCTTTCTGGCGGGCGGCGAGACCGTCGTACACCTGACCGGGCGGGGGCTGGGCGGGCGCAACCAGGAACTGGCGCTGGCCGCCGCCCCGGCGCTGGCGGGGACGAACGGCGCCGCCGTCTTCTCGGTGGGCAGCGACGGTACCGACGGCCCCACCGACGCCGCCGGCGGCTATGTGGACGGCGATACCTTGAAGTCCCTGACCGACCGGGGCTGGACGGTCCACGCCGCCCTGGCCGACAACGACGCCTACCACGCCCTGCAGGCGGTGGGCGGTCTGCTCTTCACCGGCCCCACCGGCACCAATGTCAACGACATCTCGGTCGCGCTGGTGCGGGGCTGACCTGCGCCGGGTGGCCGACTTCGCGGGGGTGTAGGGCGGGCGGAAAAGAAAACAGAAAGGCGGTTCTGCCGCCCGGCGATCGTGCCGGGGCAGGCTGCCTTTCTGTGTTTTGTCTGACCGTATGGTTGCCGCCGGGGCGCTTTCCCTCACCCCGGCAGGTCCAGGAGGACGGGGACGGGGGCGCGCAGGGTCAGGCTGGCGGGGGTGACGGCGCAGTCCATCGCGTGGATCTCGACGCCGGCGGCGGCCGCCTGCTGCAGTGCCCGGCCAAACTCGGGCTGGGTGGCCCAGTTGGGGGCAAACGCCCGTACCCCCTGCATCTGGATGACCACCAGCACGCAGCAGCGGGCCCCCTGCCCGGCCAGGGCGGTGAGGGTCCGCAGATGTTTGAGTCCCCGCAGCGTCGGCGCGTCGGGAAACAGGGCCAGGCCGTCCTGCTCCAGCGTGCAGCCCTTGACCTCGATGTACACCGGGCGGCCCTGCTGCCGGGCGGCGAAATCCAGCCGGGAATCCCCCGCCCGCTGTTCCGCCCGCAGCGCTTCCAGCGGGCCGAGCCCGCCGGAAGCCAGCCATTCCCCCGCCGCCAGGTTGGGGGCGGCGGAGTCCATGTTGATGAGCCGGACCCCGCCCGGGACCCGCTTTTCCACCGCCACCAGGTCGCAGGGGGTGGCGCGGCGGGGGTTGTCCGCCCCTTCCAGGTATACCCGGGCGCCGGGCACCAGCAGCTCGGCGCAGCGGCCGGTGTTCTTCACATGGGCCCGCAGCCGGCTGCCGTCCGGCCGTTCCACCTCGGCCACAAACCGGTTGGGCCGGGCCAGAAAGACAGCCTCCTCAATTTGCCGGTACTGCATCAGGGCACACCTCCTTCAGCGCCACCGCCAGTGCCGCCGGGGCGTTGTGGGTCCAGCTTGCGCAGCAGGCCGCCAGCAGCAGCGCCAGCAAGCCGCCGAACATTCCGTAAAAACACCGCAGAAGTCCCCGCCGCATGGGAACTCCTCCCTTCCCGCAATTTTTTCTTTCCGGGGATCTTCCCCCCCCGCCCAGTATACCAGACCCCGCCCCGCCGGGCAAGGGCGGGCGGCGTTGACCGGCCCGCGGCCCCGTGCTATGATGGGAACGGGAGGGATGCCGGATGATCGGTTGGACACAGGGCGACCGGGCGGTGATGCTCTGGCCCGGGCAGACGCCGGAGGCGCCGCTGCTCTGGCTGAACGCCGGCACGGCCCGGCAGGGCGAGGAGGTACAGGCGGCGCTGCAGGCCCTTTGCCCCGGCGGAGACTGGGCGCTGGCGGCGGTGAGCGGCCTGGACTGGGACCGGGACCTGGTCCCCTGGGACGCCCCGGCCCCCGCCCCGGGCGCCGCCCCCCTGACCGGCGGCGCCGACGCCTACCTGGCTGAGCTGACCGGGCAGCTGCTGCCGGCGGCCGAGGCCCGGCTGGGCGGGGTGCCCCGGTGGCGGGGGCTGGCCGGCTACTCGCTGGGCGGGCTGTTTGCGCTGTACGCCCTGTACCGGACCGATCGCTTCACCCGGGCGGCCAGCGTGTCCGGGTCGCTGTGGTTCCCCGGGCTGACCGACTATCTGGCCGGCCACGCCCCGGCGGTCCGGCCCCGGTGCCTGTACTTTTCCATCGGCCGGCGGGAGGACCGCACCCGCAACCCGCTGCTGCGCCCCGGCCGGGCCTGTACCGAGGCCATCGCCGCCGGGTTTGCCGCCGCCGGGGTGGAGACGGTGTTCGCCCTGAACCCCGGCGGCCACTTTCAGGACCCGGCCCTGCGCACCGCCCGGGGGCTGGCCTGGCTGCTGGACCGGCAGGACCCGCCGGTCCCCGGGGGATGACCCTGCCCGGCGTGCCGAGAGGTTCGACACGCCCCGCCACCGGCATCCACTGTCCTTTACGGGTTTTTTACCGCCCTTTTTCCTGCCCCTGGTGGCAGGCGGGGCGGTCTTTTTTGTAAAATGGAAGCAGAGAGGAGGAAGTCCCATGCTTCTTTTCGCGCTGTTCTGTCTGGCGGCGGCGGTGCTGCTGCTGACCCTGGCCCGGCGGCAGTTCGGACGGTGGCGGGTCTGGGCGGGCGCCCGCCGCTGCACCGCGGTGGTGGAGCGGCTGCAGTACCGCTTTGTGCGCAGCAGCCCCGACCGCATCCGGGACAACCGTTCCACGGTGGAGGCGGAGGTCCTGTTCCGCCCGGGCGGCACACCGGTGCGGCGCACCCTGCACTATGAGGGGATCCTGGCTTCGCCCGGCTGCCGCGGGCAGAAGATCCGGGTGCTGTACCGCCCCGACACCGGCGAGACGGTCGCCGCCCGGGTCCAGCGGCCCTGGTGGGCGGTGCAGCTGGCGGTGGGGGCGGTGCTGGCCGCCGTGGGGCTGGTGTGCGCGGCGATCCCCCGGCAGGTGCAGGACCAGCTGGAGCTCCACACCGCCGACATTCCCACCCCCCTGGGCACCGTCGCCCTGGTGCTGCTGGGGGCGGTGCTGCTGGTGATGGCGGGCTGTATGCTGCTGGTCCTGCCCGACGTGCTGCGCCCGCTGGCGGCGCTGGCCGGCTGGGCAGCCGGGGCGGCGCTGAACCGGTGGGAGGAGGTGGACGCCACCTGCATCGGGTGTGTGGAGTCGGTGCTGGACGACAGCGTTTCGCTGTACCCGATGTTCCGGGTGGACACCCCGGCCGGGCCCGAATACTGGCACACCCCCGGCGAGCGCAGCCCCCGCCGCTACCAGACCGACCTGCCCTACACCCTGCTGCGGGACCGGCGCACCGGCCGCTACGCGCTGCCGCCCCGCCTTGCCGACCTGGGCACCCTGGTGCTTTCGCTGGCGCCGCTGGCCATCTTCACGCTGGTGTTCCTGTCTTTTTTGAGCAGCGGGGTGATGATGCTGATTCTGGCGGTGCTGCCCTGGCTGTAAGGGGTATGAAAAAACTTGCCCGGCGGCATCTGCCGCCGGGCAAATCGGTTCAGTTCTCGAAAAACACATCCTGGCCGGTGCGCAGCGGGTAGCTGCGCAGCTCGCCGCCTTCCAGCGAGCCGGGGCGCAGCCGCACGGCGGTCAGGCGGTTGTTGTCATAGGTTTTGTAGTAGTAGGTGCCGGTCTCGGCGCTGAAGCAGCAGGCGTAGGTGGTGATGTCGTACTTGCCCTCCGGCGTGATCACGCTGCCCCGCACCATCGCCACCGCGTCCAGCAGGTGGAAGAACTGGGCCACCCGGCCGCTGTCCTCGCCGGGGTCGGGGGTGTTGAGCTTGTGGAAGGCCGCCTTCACATACCGGGAGGCGGGCGAGGAGTCCCCCGGCAGGCCGATGGCCCCCATGCCCTGGCCGAAGGCGGTGAGCGGCGCGTCGGGGGCGAAGCGGTTTTCCACCGGCCGGGCCGACAGGCCCTGGTACTGGTTCAGGTTCATCTGGTGGAAGGGGAAAGGCGGGTTGTTGGTAAGCACCCCCACCGGGTCCTCGTAGAGAGCGACCCCGTCGCGGGTGGTTTCCAGCACCAGCGCGCCGGTGCGGTCGGCAATGTGCCAGTGCAGCGGGGCCAGCGGCAGCCCCTGGCGGAAGGAGACGCCCAGCGGGCGGAAGTTGGCCAGCTTTTTGCGCACTTCGGTCAGGCTGGCGCAGCTGCCCAGCAGCCAGGGGATCAGCTCATACGGGGTCACGGCGTCGTACCGGGGCGACACCTCCGGCGGGAACCAGGCGTTGCCGGGGAAGTTGAGCCCCGCCATATACACCCCTTTTTCGTTGGCGGCCTCGGCGTACATCGGCACGCCGTCGGCCAGGTTGGCCATGCCGATCAGCGCGTAGTGCTCGGTCATGGCCGGCAGGCGGCGGAACCGCAGCGGGAAATGCCGCGGCGTGACCACCACCTGTTCGCCGAAGCTGCAGTCCAGGTCCAGGTTGCGCCCGAAATAGCCGGCGCCCTGGAACAGGGCAATGCTCGTACACATAAAATATCCCTCCCTTTTATTGGAAAACCGCGCCGGGGCCGGGCGGCCCGGGCCAAAGCCAGGCCCCCGGCCGGCGCCGTTTCTTCTGTTGTTCGGCGCCGCTGCGCCCGGCGGATCTATTGTACCCCCTTTGGCCGCCGGGAAACAGGGGCCGCGGGGCGGTGGCTGCCGCCGGGTGGCCGCAGGGGGTTTACAAGCCGCCGAATTCCTACTATAATAGCAGGATACAGACCATCCGGTCTGTTGGATCTCTGGAACGAAAGGACTGATTCCTATGTCGATGCTGGAAGAAATGATCGGGCTGCTCACCGGGCGCTTCTCCAACGCGGAACAGGCGGCCGAACTGCAGAAGCAGAACCCCGCTTTCCCGCTGGCGGAGCACCGCAATACCGCCTGCAATGATAAGATCCGCAACCTGCCCGAAGGGTTTGCCGGGGTGTTTGTGGTGGAGGAAAGCTACTACACCGCCCAGGGCGCCACCCACGCTTCACCCCACCTGTTCCTGTTTACCGAGGAGGGCGAGGGGGTGCGGCTGACCTCCTACGAGATCCCCGCCGGGTATGACAAGAACGCCTTTACCTACGACGGGATGCAGCCGGTGGACTACCGGGACCTGGCGCCTTCGAAAAAGTTCACCCCCGCGCTGTACCGGAAAAAGGACGGCGTGTGGGAGGGCGGCAGCACCAGCCTGTTCACCCCGACGCTGAAGTTCACCCTCTTCGAGCGGTTCTCCCCCGAGGTGCTGGAGGTTTCGGAAACGATGGAACAGGGCGGCCGGCGCGTCTTCGGGTATGACCAGCCGATCTTGTACAAGCGCATCCGCTGAGGGCGGCACAGCCCCGGCCGGGCCGCGGTCTTTCGGGGTTTCCCCAAAGGCCGCGGCCTTTTGCTTTGCCCGCCGGCCTCACTCATGCAGTTCCAGCGGCAGACCATCCGGGTCAAAAAAGAAGGTCATCCGCCCGCCGGTGAACTCGTCGGTGCGCACCGGCTCGCACCGGATGCCCCGCTTGGCCAGGTCGGCCACCGCGGCGTCCAGGTCCGCCACCCGGAAGGCCAGGTGCCGCAGCCCGCAGGCTTCGGGCCGGGTGGGGCGGCGGGGCGGGTCGGGTTCGGCAAAGATCTCCAGCTCCACGGCGTCGGGGCCGGTCCCCACCCGCAGGTCCAGCTTCCAGTCCCCCCGGGCCGGGCGGTAGTTTTCCCGCAGGATCGGAAAGCCGAGTTTTTCCACATAGAATTCCTTCGCCTTCCGGTAGTCGGAGACGATGATCGCCACATGATGGATCTGCTGCCACTGCATGGTTGTCCTCCTCAGTCGGGGTCAGAGCGTTCGCTGCCCTTATTATACCATGCCGCGCCGCGGAATGGTAGGATGGCGGCGCAAAAGACAGCGCCGGGCCGGCAGGCCGCCGCGCAAAAGCACAAAAAAGCGGCGGCGGGCCTTTCGCCGGCGGCGCGGCATTGCCCCCGGGCCGCAAAGGGGCTATACTGGTAGCAGGCTGGAGGAAGGTTGGTGACTGCCATGACCATCTTGTTTTTGGAGGACGACGACGCCATCGCCGGGGCGGTGTGTGATTTCCTGGCCGGCCGGGGGTGCCGGGTCGCCCGTTATACCACCCTGGCCGCTGCCCGGCAGGCGCTGGCCGGGGCGCTGCCCGACCTGGCGTTGCTGGACCGGAACCTGCCCGACGGCGACGGCGCGGACCTTTGCCGGGCGCTGCGGGCCCGCTGTCCCCGGATGCCGGTGCTGCTGCTGACGGTGCGGGGCGACACCCCCGACGTGCTGGAGGGCTTCGGCTGCGGGGCGGACGATTATGTGACCAAGCCCTTTGAGCTGGAGGTGCTGTACTCCCGCCTGCAGGCGCTGTGGCGGCGCAGCCGGCCCGAGACCGGGCCTTTGCTGCGGTGCGGGCCGATCACGCTGGACGAAGCCCGCCAGGCCGTCAGCTGCCGGGGGCAGGCGGTGGCGCTGGGGGCGCTGGAATACCAGCTGCTGTTGCTGCTGCTGCGCAACCAGGGCCGCACCCTGACCCGCCGCCAGCTGCTGGATGAACTGTGGGACCGCAACGGCCGGTTCGTCAACGACAACACCCTGACCGTGACCATGAAGCGGCTGCGGGAAAAGCTGGGCCAGCCCGGCTGCCTCAAGACCGTCCGCAGCTTTGGCTACCGCATGGAGGAGGACGCCCCATGAAACACCCCACCCCCGCCCGTTTTGGCGCCGCCGCCCTGGCCGGGGCGCTGGCCGCCTGCCTGCTGGCCGCCGCCCTGACCGCGGCGCTGCTGGGGCTGTGGCACAGCCGCCGGCAGATGGCGCTGCTGGACGGGTTCTGCACCGCCCTGGTGGACCGGGCGCCCGCCATAGCCGAGGATGTGTACGCGCTGGTGAAGGAGGGCGGCTACGCCCCCGGCCCCGGCGTGCTGGCCGCCCGGGGCTACCGGCCCGCGCCGGCGCCCCCGGCCCCGCTGGCCGCCGCGGCCGGGGCGGGGTTTGTGCTGGGCGGCGGGCTGCTGGCGGCCGACCGGCTGTGGCAGCGGCGGCGCACCGACCGGGCGCTGCGCCGGCTGACCCGGACGCTGGAAGCCGCCCGCGCCGGTGCGCCGCTGCCGCTGGCCGAGGACCCGGAGGGGGAGGTCGGCCGGCTGGGGGATGAGATCGCCAAGACGGTGACCGAACTGACCCGCACCCGCCGGGAGGCCCTGGAGGCCCGGGACCGGTTTGCCCGGGACCTGGCGGACATCGCCCACCAGCTCAAGACCCCGCTGACCGCCCTGTCCCTGGCCGCCCAGGGGGCGGACCCGGCGCTGCGCAGCCGGATGCAGCCGCCGCTGGACCAGCTGGAGCGGCTGGGCGGGGCGCTGCTTTTGCTGGCCCGGCTGGACGCCGGCGCGCTGCCGCTGCACCCGGAACCTGCCGACCTGTTCACCCTGGTGCAGATGGCCGCCGACGGCCTGCAGCCGCTGGCTGACCGGGCCGGGGTGACGCTGGAGGTGCCCGAAGCCCCGCCGATCCCGGTGACCGCCGACCCGGACTGGACGGTGGAAGCGCTGATGAACCTGATCAAGAACGGCATCGAGCACAGCCCGCCGGGCGGCGCCGTACACTGCACCTGCGCCGACGGGGCGCTGTACGCCGAGCTCTGCATCCGGGACGAGGGGGCCGGCTTCGCCCCGGCCGACCTGCCCCGGCTGTTTGACCGGTTCTACCGCGGGGCCGGCGCCGCCCCCGGCAGCACCGGCATCGGCCTGGCCATCGCCCGGGAATTGCTGCAGCGCCAGGGCGCCGTGCTGCGGGCCGAAAACCACCCGGAGGGGGGCGGGGTGTTCCGGGTGCGGTTTTACCCGGGGTTCCCCCGGCCCTGAGCCTGTCACCGGGATGTCACCTTCGGCTGCTATACTGTTGTCCAAAGGCCCCGCAGGCGGGGCATAAAGGAGGGCGACCCATGGAACTTCTGCACTGCACCGATCTTGAAAAGGTCTACGGCCGGGGCGACACCGCCGTCCGGGCGCTGGACGGCGTCAACCTGCAGGTGGACCGCGGCGAGTTTGTGGCCATTGTCGGGGCGTCCGGCTCGGGCAAGTCCACCCTGCTGCACATCCTGGCCAGCGTGGACCGGCCCACCGCCGGCACCGTGACGGTGGACGGGGTGGACCTGGGCCGGCTGGACCCCACCCGCGCCGCGCTGTTCCGCCGGCGCAAGGTGGGGCTGGTCTACCAGTTTTTCAACCTGATCCCCACCCTGACGGTGGAAAAGAACATCACCCTGCCCCTGCGGCTGGACAAGCGCCGCCCCGACCCCGCCGCCCTGGCCGAGCTGGTGGGGGCGCTGGGCCTGCAGGACAAGCTGCAGGCGCTGCCGGGGCAGCTTTCCGGCGGGCAGCAGCAGCGGGTGGCCATTGCCCGGGCGCTGTGTTACCGCCCCGCGCTGCTGCTGGCTGACGAGCCCACCGGCAACCTGGACCGGCGCAACACCGGCGAGATCCTGGATCTGCTGGGGCTGTGCCACCGCAGTTACGGCCAGACCATCCTGCTGGTGACCCATGACGAGGAGCTGGCCGCCCAGGCCGACCGGGTCATCACGCTGAGCGACGGGCGGATCGTCTCCGACCGCAGACGGGGGTGAGGGCGATGTGGAAGGAGTTTTCCCGCAGTTACCTGGCCCGCAACCCCGCCGCCGGGCGGACGGTGGCCGCCGCCGCGCTGGCCGCCGCCTTCTTTCTCTCGCTGGTGATCGGGCTGTTCTACAACCTCTGGGTCTATGAGGTAGAGCGGATCATCCGGGAGGAGGGCGGCTGGCAGGCCCGGGTGACGGTGCCGGCCGACGGCCCCGCGCCGGAAGAGCTGCTCAAGGCCCTGACCGACTTTGCCAATGTGGAGAGCGCCGCCCTGGCCGACCCCACCGCCGAGGGGGAGGCGGTGATCGAGCTGACCTTCCGCCGGCGGGGCCGGATCTATGCGGACCTGGCGCTGATCCGCCAGACCCTGGATCTGCCGGAGGAGGCGGTGCAGGCCCACGAGCTGCTGCTCTCCCGCTACCTTGTCAGCGACCCGCAGGACCCCGACCCGCCGCTGCTTCTGCCCTTTCTGCTGGCGGTGGTGGGGGCGGTGGCGCTGGCGCTGGTGCTGCTGATCCGCAATGCCTTTGCGATCACGATGCAGTCCCGGCTGCACCAGTTCGGCATTCTGTCCAGCGTCGGCGCCACCCCCCGGCAGCTGCGCGTCTGCCTGCTGCAGGAAGCCGCCGTGCTGGCCCTGATCCCGCTGGCCGCCGGCACCGCGCTGGGGCTGGCCGGCTGCGCGGGGGTGCTGGCCGCCGTGAATGCGGCCGCCGCCGACCTGGCCGGCCGGCAGGACGCGGTGTTCCGGCTGCACCCGCTGGTGGTGGCCGGGGCGCTGGGCGCCGCGCTGGTCACGGTGCTGGTCTCGGCCTGGCTGCCCGCCTTCCGGCTGAGCCGGATGCCCCCGCTGCAGGCGCTGCAGGACGGCGCCGGCCCACAGGCGGATCGGGTCCGGCGGCGCCGGGGCGGCGGGCTGCTGGGGCTTGTCTTCGGGGTGCGGGGCGAGCTGGCCGGCTGTGCGCTGCGGCAAAGCCGCCGGGCGCTGCGGGTGGCCAACCTGTCGCTGCTGCTCTCCTTCCTGGGTTTTACGGCGATGCTGTGCTTTTTCACCCTGTCCGGCATCAGCACCCGGTACACCTATTTTGAACGGTATCAGGACGCCTGGGACGTGATGGCCCGGCTGCCCGACGCTTCGGCGGAGGATTTTGCCCGGCTGGAACCGCTGCAGACCCTGACCGGGGTGCGCAGCGCCACCGTTTATACCCGGGCGGACGCCGCCTGCCGGCTGGACGCCGACGACCAGAGCCCGGCTTTGCAGCAGCTGGGCGGGCTGGGGGCGGTGGCCGGCGACACCGCCGCCCCGCTGGAGGAAGGCTGGCTGGTGAACGCCCCGATCCTGGTGATGGACGACGCCAGCTTCCTCGCCTACTGTGAAGAGGCGGGGCTGACCCCCTCGCTGGACGGGGCCATCCTGCTGAACCGGGTGTGGGACAGCCTGCACAGCAATTTCCGCGACCGGCTCTACCTGCCCTTTGTACGGAGGGATCTGACCGCCCTGACCCTGACCGGCCCGGACGGCGCCGTGCTGGGCGAACTGCCGCTGCTGGGCTGCACCGACACCCCACCCGCCCTGCGGGAAGAGTATGACCAGTACGCGCTGGTGCAGTTCTGGCCGCTGAGCCTGTGGCAGTCGCTGCCCTGGGCGCCGGCGGCCGAGCCGGGGGTGACGGTGCGCCTGCTCGGCCCGGAGGGGATCACCGCCGCCGGCTGCGAGGCGCTGCAGGCCGCCGCGGCCGGGCAGCTGGACCTGACCGGCCTTGCCTACACCATCGAGAACCGCATTGCCGAGCGGGCCGCCAACGACCGGATGATCGCGGGGGCCCAGGCGATTTTGGGGGCCTTCTGCCTGCTGCTGGCCGCCATCGGGCTGGCCAACGTCTTTTTGAACACACTGGGCTTTGTGGGCCAGCGCCGGCGGGAGTTTGCCCGCTACCTGGCCCTTGGCATGACCCCCGGGGAGCTGCGCAGCCTGTTTTGGATCGAGGCGGCGGTCATCGCCGGGCGGCCGCTGGTCATCACCCTGCTCCTGACCGGGGGGATGGTCGCCTTCATGCTGCGGGCCAGCTACCTGGACCCGGCGGTCTTTCTGGCCGAGGCCCCGGTGGGGCCGGTGGCGCTGTTTGCCGGGCTGATCGCCGGCGCCGTGGCGCTGGCCTACGCCCTGGGCGCCCGCCGTGTGCTGGCCGGCGACCTGACCCATCTGCTCAAGGACGACAGCCTGCGCTGAATGCGGGATTTTCATAAAACGCAAACATTTTGTTAGCACGATGCAAACATCCGCCGGGCGAAGATCGCGGCCAGCAAGCGGCTGACGGTGGGCGGCCGACGCGGTGCGCCGCCGCCTGCTGGTGGACCGGCCGGTGCGGCAGATCGTGGAGGCCGCCAGCCGGATCACCCGGGGGGATTTTTCGGTGCGCATCCCGACGGACGGGCTCGCCGGGGCGGAAGGCTTCGCCCGGATCGCCGAGTCCTTCAACACGCTGGCCCGGGAACTTTCGGGTATGGAGACGCTGCGCACCGACTTCATCGCCAATGTGAGCCATGAGCTCAAGACCCCGCTGACCGTGCTGCAGAACTACGGCACCCTGCTGCAGCAGCCCGGCCTGGACGAGCCGACCCGGCAGGAATATGCCCGCGCCGTGACCGACACCGCCCGCCGGCTGGCCAGCCTGGTGACCAACATCCTGCGGCTGAACAAGCTGGAAAACCAGCAGATCTACCCCAACGCCGCCACCTATGACCTGGGCGAGCAGCTGCGCGAGTGCCTGCTGGGCTTTGAGGATGCCTGGGAGCAGAAGGGCCTTTGCATCGAGACGGATGTGGAGGACGGGGTGCTGGTCCACACCGACGCCGAACTGCTGAGCCTTGTGTGGAACAACCTGTTTTCCAACGCCATCAAGTTCACCGACGCCGGCGGCACCGTTGGCCTGGCGCTGCACGCCCGGGGCCCCGACGCCGTGGTGGAGGTGCGGGACACCGGCTGCGGCATTTCGCCGGAGGTGGGGCGGCATATCTTTGAAAAGTTCTACCAGGGCGACCCTTCCCACGCCACCCGGGGCAACGGGCTGGGGCTGGCGCTGGTGCGCCGGGTGGTGGACATTGTGGGCGGCAGCATCACGGTCAGCAGCGAGGTGGGCCGGGGCAGCCGGTTCACCGTGGTATTGCGGAGGTGCCCCGATGCGCCGGCCCGCTGACTGGCGGCGGCTGGGGCGGCGGCTGCTTTACCCCCACCCGGCGGTGGTGGCGCTCTGCGTGCCGGCGGGGGCGGCGGGGCTGGGCGGGTATCTGTTCATCCGTGCCGGCCGCCGGACCCATAAGGAGGATTGCTGTGATGCAGGAAAATCATGAGACCTTCACCTACACCTACTCGGCCCAGGAACAGGCGGAGATCCGCCGCATCCGGGACCGCTACCTGCCCCCCGCCGAGACCCCGCTGGACCGGCTGCGCCGGCTGGAGCGGCAGGTGACCCGCAAGGGCACCGCCGCCGCGGTGTGCGCGGGGGTGGCGGGCACCCTGCTGCTGGGACTGGGGATGTGCTGCACGACGGTCTGGGTGGAGCTGTTCGCCCCCGGCGTGGGGGTGGGGCTGGCCGGCATCGGGCTGATCGCCGCGGCGCTGCCGCTGTACAACCGCATCACCCGGCGGGAGCGGGAAAAGCTGGCCCCGCTGGTGCTGGAACTGACCCGGGACGCCGACCCGCCGGCGCCCCCGGGCGCCCCGTGAGGCCGGGCGAAACCGGCGGCGAAAGCCAAAAAGATCCGCCGCAAAGCCCCCCCGCCCCAAAACCGGTACAGCCAAACACCCCTTCCGGGAAGTCAAGCCGGCTTCCCGGAAGGGGTGTTTTGTTCTCTGCCTTTTTGTGCGGACTGCTCCTGCCGTTTCGCAGCGGGCCTGTTTGTGCCGCGCAACCGGTCAGGGGGCGCCCTTGCCCTCCTGGTAGGCGGCTTTCAGCCGGCGCAGGCGCTCCAGCCGTTCCACCGCCCGGCCGCCCAGCCGGGCCGACACCGCCAGCACCAGCGCGTCCACCAGGGCGGCGGGGGCGGTCATCGAGTGGTATTCGTTCTCCTCGCCCCGGTAGACAAAGAGGGAGAGGTCGGCCCCGGGCGTGCCGGTGAGCTGGCCGGTGAAGAGCAGCGTGCGGTAGCCGGCCTGCTTTTGCAGGTCCAGGATGATCCGCCCTTCGGCCGAGAGTTTGGAAAAGCTGAACAGCACCACCAGGTCCCCCGCCTCGGCGGCGGCCAGGCCCTCCAGCAGCTCGCTGCCGCCGGCGGACAGGCGGTGTACCTCCACCCCGATGCGCCGCAGCCGGTAGCCCAGCAGTTCGGCCAGCGAGCGGGAGGCGTTTTTGGCGTACAGGTACACCCGCCGGGCCCCGGCGATGGCCTGCACCGCCTGCCCGAACTGGTCCGGGTCCAGCAGTTCCAGCGTTTTTTCCAGGCAGTAGCGCTGCTGTTCCATCCAGCGGGGCAGCAGCGCGCCGTCCCCTTCGGCCAGGGTGGCGGCGATCTTGCCCGCCGGGCCGGGGCGGGCGGGCTGGGTCTGTTCCAGCACCACCTGCTTGAGATGCTTGAAGTCCCGGCAGCCCACATGGCGGGCAAAGCGGGAGACGGTGGCCTCCGACATAGACAGTTCGGCGGCCAGCCGGGCGATGTTCATGAAGAGGAACTGGTCCCGGTTGCGGTTGATGTATTCAAGGATGGCGGTCTCGTTGGCCGTGAGTTTGTCCGGCATCCGGGGGAAGGTCAGCGGCATGGGCGGGCTCCTTTGTGTACAGGACAGGGTCTACCCTGCCACAGACTGTCAAAAAATATAAAATCCGTCGCCGTCGGCGGACATGTGCCGACGACGGCGACACCGCCAGGGAAATTTTACGGCAAATTGTGTGCGAGGAGCTTTGCTCCGAGTGCGCGATTTGCCGTAAAATTTTGTCGAAGGGGATACACAAGGGGAAACAGCCGCGTTAGGCGATTGCCGTGCGCGGCTGTTGCCTCTTGTGGAGCGTGTCGAGTTTCTCGACACGCTCGGACAGGGTCTACCCTGCCATTGTACCACATGGCCGGGCGGCGCGCACGGGGTTTGCGCAAATTTCACCCCCGCCCTTCAGCCGGCCCGCCGCTTGGCGGTGAGGACGGCCGGGGTCTCGCCGTGGCCCAGCAGCACCTGCACATAGTCGCCGCCCAGGGCGTGGACCTCCTTGAGCGCCCGCTTGAGGATGCCGGCGGTGCGCACCTTGAAGGCGGCTTCCGGGTGGACGACGATCTCATACCGGCCGGCCTTCATCTCGGCGTACAGGGCGTCGAAGGTGTCCGCATCCCGCTCGAACCGGGTGCGGATGCAGCCGTACTGGGTGGCCTGGTGGGTGTCGCTGCCCGCCACCACCGGCACCCCCAGCGCCTTGCCGAAGCCCCGGGTCAGCAGTTCGGTGCGGGTGCGGTCCTCGGCAATGTCCTTGCCGTTCATGTCGATAAAATCCAGCCGGGTCAGCAGTTCGGCGCTTTGTTCGGGGATGTGCCCGCCTGCCCGGAAGGGATGCGCCGCCCCCACCAGCACCGGGTAGCGGGCAAACAGGTCCAGCAGTTCGGCAAAGGGCAGGAAGGTCTCCCGCCGCTTGTGGGGTTCCAGCCGGCGGTTGAGTTCCCGGATGGCCTCCATCGGGCCGAGGCAGAGCACATGCCCGCCCTCGGCGATGTCGGTCTCCATGCCGGGGAAGACCTTCAGCCCGTCAAAGACGAAGGCGTCGCCCGCCGGCGTGCCCTGCCCGGCGATAAAGGCGTAGACCTCGTCAAACTGCTGGGTGTTGAAATGTTCGGTCAGGCAGATGGCGTCCAGCCCGGCGTTCCGGGCCTCCCCCAGCAGCCACCGGGTGTAGGGCACCGAAAAGGGCAGGTATTTGGCCAGCTTGCCGTGGGTGTGAAAATCCAGATACATCGTCGGTCCTCCCTCAGATCAGCGTGGCCGCCAGCAGGGTGAGCGCCACCCACAGGAAGGACAGCGCCAAAAACAGCAGGTCGTTGTTGGATACCTTCATGTGGGAGAGTTTGATCTTTTTCACCTGCCGGTCTACGGCCGCGTACCGGTAGCCTTTGAGTTCCAGCACTTCCACCGTGGTGCGGGACCGCTTGGCGGTGTTGAGCATCAGCGGGTAGAAGGACTGGATGATGATGCGGACCTGGTAGACCAGGTAGCGCAGTTTGCCGGGCAGCGTGTCGTGGGCGGGCGGGTTGCCCCGCAGCCGGTAGGACAGCAGCACGTTCTGGAACTCCTCCATCAGCAGCGGCAGCATCCGGTACGCGTAGGAGATGGAGAAGCTCAGCCGTTCGGGGCAGCCGAACCACATCAGCCCGTTGGCCAGCTTGTCCGGGTCCAGGCCGGAAAAGATCGTGATGGAGGCCAGCGAGACGGTGGCCACCTTGAGGGTCAGCACCAGCAGCGGCAGGATGGCCGAGGCGTCGCCGCCGAACAGCAGCGTGACCAGGAAGAGGTACCCGGTCTGGGAAAAGACGCCGACGGCGAACAGAAAGAGCACCAGCCCCGCCACATGGGCCATCCAGGTGGTGAAGGCCACCAGCATGAAGCAGCCGACCAAAAAGACCACGTCGTGGACGAACCAGGGCACCAGCCCGAAGAACAGGTACCACACCAGCAGCGGGCGGGGGTCCATGGCGGCGATGAGGGTATCGCTGTTGCCGTAGGCGTTTTTGAGCACCTGGCTGCGCAAAAAGTCGATGGAGAGCTTGTCCAGGATGCTCTCGGAAAGTTTTTCGATGGTTTTCATCCTTCGGCCTTCCTTCCGGTAAACTCATGCAGGAACTCATCGACGGTGTAGCAGACGGCCTGCGGGTCCAGCGCCCGCCCCATCGTGAAGATCTCGGGCGGGCGGATGCCGGCGGCGTCCAGCAGCGCCCGGTCGGCAAAGATGCGGTCCCGGGGGCCGTCGGCCAGCACCCGGCCGCCGCTGAGCACCACCACCCGCTCGGCCCATTCGCAGACAAGCTGCATGTCGTGGGTGGCGATCACCACCGTCTCGGTGATCTCTTTCATCTGTTCCAGCGTGCGCATGATCTCCTTGCGGGTGGCAATGTCCAGGTTGGCGGTGGGTTCGTCCAGCAGCAGGATGCCCGGGTCCAGCGCGATGCCGATGGCCAGGCTGGCCCGGCGCATCTGCCCGCCCGACAGCAGCCGCCCGTCCCGCCCGCGCAGGTCGGTCAGCCGGAAACGGTCCAGCAGCGCCTCGGTGCGGCGGCGGGCGTCGGGCACGCCCCGCACCTCCATGGCGTAGGCGATGTCCGCCTCGATGGAATCCTTGATGAACATGTCCTCGGGGTTCTGGTAGACCATCGACACCTGGCGGGCCAGCGTTTCGGGCCCTGCGCGGCGCAGGTCCCGGCCGTTCAGCACCACCTCGCCCCGGTCGGGTTTGAGCAGCCCCACCATCATCTTCATCAGGGTGGATTTGCCGGCCCCGTTGGAGCCGATCAGTGCGATCTTGTCCCCCTTGCGGATGGTCAGGTCCAGCCCGTCATAGACGGTGTGGGGGTCCCCCTTGACGCTGCGGTAACTCACCGCCACGTCCCGGAACTGCACCACCGGCTCGCCGGCGGGCAGCGCCGGGGCGGGGGTCCTGGCCGGCGCCCCCGGGCGGCGGGCAAAGACCCGGCGCCCTTCCTCCACCGTGGCGGGCAGCCGCGGGGCGTCCAGCTCGCCGGCCTGGCGCAGCCGGTGGGCCGCGATGGTCACCTGGGGCGGGAAGATGTTGCAGCCCTGCAGCTCCTCCACCCGCTGCAGGGCGTCGTCGGTGGGCAGCTTCCAGCGCACCCCGCCGTCTTTGAGCAGCAGCACATGCTTGCAGTAGTCGGCGATGTACTCGGTGTGATGCTCGATGACCAGGATGGTCTTGCCGTACTGCTCGTTCAGGGTCCGCAGCACGCCGTAGATCCGGTCGGCGTGCTGCGGGTCCAGCTGGGCGATGGGCTCGTCCAGGATCAGCACCTCCGGCTGGAGCGACAGCACCCCGGCCAGCGCCAGCAGGTGGGTCTGCCCGCCGGACAGCTGCCAGATGAAGTCCGCCTCTCGCCCCTGCAGGCCGCACTGGGCCAGGGCCTGCCGGCCCCGGTCCAGGTAGTCGGGCAGGGCGTAGTTCAGGCAGGCGTAGCTGGCGTCGTCCAGCACGGTGGGGCGGATGATCTGGTTTTCAAAATCCTGGTAGACATAGCCCACCTTCCGGGCCAGCGCCCCCACGTCGGTGCCGGCGGCGTCCAGGCCGCAGACCCTGACCCGGCCCGAGAATTCCCCGGTGATGAACTGGGGGATCAGCCCGTTGAGGGTTTTGCAGAGGGTGGATTTGCCGCACCCGTTGTTGCCCACGATGGCCAGGAAATCGCCCTTTTCGATGGTCAGGTCCACATCCTGCAGCGTCGGTTTGTCAGCGCCGGGGTAGGTGTAGCACAGGTGTTCGATCTCCACCACATTCATCTCAGGCACCCTTCTTCCCGGCGCTGCGGCGCATGACCAGCAGGATCGCCACCGCCACGACGGCCGCCACCACGATGCCCGCCGCAATGGCGGTGCCGCTGCCGGCCCAGTCCGCCTCCCAGTCGATCAGGGAGAAGCCGCTGGTGGCCAGCAGTTCGCAGACCAGCGCCGCCGCAAAGGCCACGGCGCAGCCGGCGATCACCTTGCCGCCGATGGGTTCCAGCGCGGTGGTTTCGGTGCGGGGCGCCATGCCCAGCAGCGGTTCGATCTTGCCGTGGAGTTTGGGCACCAGATAGAGGGTGGGCAGCAGGCAGAACAGAATGCCGGAGAACAGGATGTCGTTGAGGCAGGCGAAGCCCTCGGTGGCAAAGACGCTCTCGGGCAGGCCGGCGACGGCTTCAAAATCCTCGACGCCGAACTGCACCTTGCAGATGTCCACGATGCAGCCCAGCAGCTGCTGGATCACCACGCCGCCGATGGCCGCCGCCCCCACCAGGGCGCGGTTTTTGGGGTTGCGCACCAGCCGGCCGGCAATGTAGACGCCGATGGTGACGGTGATGAACTTTTCCAGCTCACCCAGGCCGCCGAACTGCCCCAGCATGATCTCGCTGAAGACCAGCTCGCCGGTGGCTGCGCCCAGCGCCGCCGACATCGGGTCGAACAGCATGGCCAGCGTCAGGGGGATGAACAGGAAGTATTCCACCGAGAATTCCACGATGCCCACCTGGAAAGAGGGGATCAGCTCGGTGAAGAGGGTGGCCAGGCCGTACAGGGCCATGGTGAGCACAAAGACCATCAGCTTCTGGGACTGATTGGCGGATGTTTTCTGCGTGGCAGTCATAATAGATTCCTCCCGATTTGTAGGTCACAACATTCCGGATCCGCGTATTTCCGCACCCGGCCTTGGTTCGCCGGGTCTGTCTCTATTGTAGCAGGGCAATGTAAAGGTCTCTATCATGGGATTGTAAAATGTCTGTTATTTTTTCATGATTTTCATTCAATGAAATTTTTTCTACATTTCCGTCCCGCCTGTCCGCCGCAGTCCCGCCGCCTTGCCGCCGGGCCCCGCCTTTGCTATAATGGAGGGCGGCAAACGACACCCTGGGAAACGGGAGGCAGTATGGTATGAGGAAGTTGACGGTCCGGCAGCTGGTCGCGGTGGCCAGTATGCTGTTCGGGATGTTTTTCGGCGCGGGGAACCTGATCTTCCCCGCCTCGATGGGGCAGATGGCGGGGCAGAATCTATGGCCGGCCATCGGCGGGTTCCTGGTCACCGGGGTGGGGCTGCCGCTGCTGGGGGTGGTCGCCCTGGGCGTCAGCCGGGAGGAAGGGCTGCTGGAGCTGAGCAGCCGGGTCGGCCGGGGGTACGGGCTGTTCTTCACCACCCTTTTGTACCTGACCATCGGGCCATTTTTCGCCATTCCCCGCTGCGCCACGGTCTCCTACACGGTGGGGGTGCAGCGGCTTTTGCCGGGCGAAGGGCACCCGGCCGTGCTGGCCGGGTTTTCGCTGGCGTTTTTTGCGGCGGTGCTGTTTTTCTCGTTGCGCCCGGGGGAGATCCTGACCTGGATCGGCAAGGTGCTCAACCCGCTGTTCCTGGGCTTTCTGGCGGTGCTGGTGGTGCGGGCGCTGGCCGCGCCGCTGGGCCGGGCGGCGGACATTGCCCCCACCGGCGCTTACGGGCAGGCGGCCTTCGCCACCGGCCTGCTGGAAGGCTACAACACGATGGACGCGCTGGCCGGACTGGCCTTCGGCATCATTGTGGTCCACGCCATCCGCAGGCTGGGGGTGCAGGAACCCGGCGAGGTGGCCCGCAGCACCGTGCGGGCCGGGCTGTTCAGCTCGCTGCTGATGGCGCTGATCTACCTGCTGGTGACGGTGGTGGGCGCCCAGAGCCGTGAGCTTTTTCCCGCTTCGGCCAACGGCGGCGAGGCGCTGGCCCTGATTGCGGAGCACTATTTCGGCGGGGCCGGGGCGCTGATCCTGGCCTGCACCGTGACGGTGGCCTGCCTGAAAACCGCGGTGGGGCTGATCACCAGCTGCGGCGAAACCTTTGTGAAGCTGTTTCCCGGCGGCCCGGGCTACCCGGTGTGGGCGTCGGGGTTCTGCGTGCTGTCCTTCCTGATTGCCAACCTGGGGCTGGATGCGATCCTGGCCTACTCCAAGCCGGTGCTGATGTTCCTCTACCCGCTGGCCATCGTGCTGATCCTGCTCACCCTGGCCGGGCGGCTGTTCGGCAGCGACCGGACCGTGCTGCGCTGGACCGTCGGCCTGACCGCCGCCGCGGCCGCCTTTGATTTTCTGCGGGCACTGCCCGAAGGGGCCCGGGCGCTGCTGCACCTGGACCCGGCCGTCGCCCTGGCCGAAGCCCGGCTGCCCCTCTTCGCCCAGGGGTTCGGCTGGGTCTGCCCCGCCGCCCTCGGCTTTGCCGTCGGCCTGGCTGTGCGCAGCCTGCGCCGCCGCCCGGCCCCCTGACAGACGGCGCGGCCCCCGCCCCCCATCCAAAAGACGCGAAAACCCCTTTGGGGAAAGCACAGCTTTCCCCAAAGGGGCTTTTGTCTGATTCGGCCAGGCCGGTTCAGCCCAGCAGTTTTTCCACAAAGTTTCGGGTGATCTCGCAGACCGAAAGGCGCGGATACTCCACCCCGGCCATCGCCATCGCCTGCTGCTGTTTGGGGGTGACGGTGGTGTAGGGGTAGATGCCGAACAAAAACGGATAAAACGCATAGAGGAACCGCTCGGCCGCCGGCCCGGACAAAGCGGGGCCGCTGCGGGCCAGCAGCCGGCGCACCGCCTGCATCGAGGCGGCGTAGACCGTCTTGAAGGCGGCGAGGTTTTCCACCCGGCTGTTGGCTTCGATGTCGTACAGGTTCATCGACAGCAGCCGCAGCATCGTGCCCCGGCGTTCCAGGGTGCGGGCCAGCGCGTCGGCCAGCGCCGCCGCGTCCGGCTGGGCGGGCAGCGCGTCCAGGTCGGCGGTCCAGGCTTCGTACTCCCGCCGGAGCAGCGCGAGGAAGATCTCCTCCTTGGTCTCGAAATAGTTGTAGATCGAGGTGCGGGTGAAACTGGTGCGTGCACCGATCAGCTTGATGGTGATTTCCCGCAGGCTCATCGTCTCATACAGGGCGGCGCAGGCGTCGATGATCTCCTCCCGCCGCGCATGGGTCAGGGCTTCAGAACCTTTTGGCATGGGGTCGTTCCTTTCCGGGCGGCGCAGCTTACAGTTCGATCAGCTCATATTCCCGGCTGCCGGTGCCCAGCTCGGCCGCCGCCTCGATGGTATGGATGCCGTTGCGGCTGTTGACCCGCTCCATAAAATGTTCCTTGCCCGGGTCGTCCGACTGCATGACCAGGTCGATGCAGGCCTGGTCGATGGCCACCGGGTCCAGCGAGGCAAGGATGCCGATGTCCTTCATGCAGGGGTCCTCGGCCACGGCGCAGCAGTCGCAGTCCACCGAGAGGTTCTTCATCACATTGATGAAGGCGATCTTGCCCTTGAAATGCTCGACGACGCTGTGGGCCGCATCGGCCATCGCTTCGGGGAACTGGACCGGGCTGGCGTGCTGTTCCCAGGTCTTGTACCGGTCGTCGGTGGCGCCGGCCGAGTGGATCAGCGCCTTGCCCCCGCGGGAGGCACAGCCGATGGCCAGCTGCTTGAGCGCCCCGCCGTAGCCGCCCATCGGGTGGCCCTTGAAGTGGGCGAGCACCAGCATCGAGTCATAGTTTTCGATGTTCTTGCCCAGGTGGTTTTCCTTGAGCACCTTGCCGCCGGGGATGGGCCACACCACGTCGGGGCCTTCGGCGTCCATGATGTCCACATCAAAGTACCGGGTCCAGCCGTGTTCCTCCATCAGCTTCCAGTGGCTGTCGGTGTTGTCCCGCACGCCGCCGGCAGCGTCGCCGTAAGCGGTGTTGCACTCGACGATGGTGCCCTGGACGGCCTCCACCATCGGCTTCCAGAATTCCGGATGCAGGAAGTTCTGGTTGCCCTTCTCGCCCGAATGGACCTTGACGGCCACCTTGCCGGGCAGTTCGACGCCCAGCGCACGGTAGAGTTCCACCACCTTTTCGGGGCTGATGGTGCGGGTGAAGTAGACCTTTGCTTTCATCGGGGTATCCTCCTGTCGTGAAAAGGATCGCAGTGCATTCTGACATCGTGTCATTATCTATAGAATACCCCCTTCCCGCCCGGATGTCAATGCCCGCCGGGCAGTTTTTTCCCGCCGGGTCCGCGGGCGCTTCCCCCGCTTGCCCTGCCGGGCCCATGGCAAAGGCGCCGGCAGCCGGCCGCGGGGTTCGCGGGGGCTGTCGGCGCCTTTTTGCCGGGCATCCGGGTCTACAAGCGGATGAAGTCGCGGAACAGGCCCGGTTCGATCTCCTGTTCCCGCAGTGTACGCCAGGTCAGCGGCAGGTCCGCCGCGGCGCTGTTTTTTCGGGGCTGCAAGGCGGCTCACCTCCTCCCGGTCAGGCCCTTACGCCTGCACCGGCAGGCCGTTGGCGTACAGCCCCTCCGCCGGGATCAGCAGGTACTTGCGGCCGTCGATCTCGGTGGTCTCGATCCGGCCGCCCTGCTCGGGGGCGAGCATCACCTTGGCCGCGCCGTCGCCGGCTTCCAGCTCGAACTTGCCGGTGTTGATGAGGTTGGCCGGGTTCATAGCGGCGGAAGCGCCGAAGCTCTCGGCAAACCGGGCGGCGAAGGCTTCCACCTGCGCTTCCGGCACCTGGCTGTCCAGCAAAACGGCGGTGAGGTCGGCGGCGGTCACGGCGAGGGGCTCTTCCTCCCGGCTTTCTTTGTGTTCCTCCACCTTGTCCCGCACCCACTCGTACAGGTTCCGGGCCAGCTGCAGGGTGCAGGCGTCGCCCAGACTTTCGGCAAGGATGGTCTCGAAGGTCTCCCGCTGCTCGGCGGCGGACATGGGCGGCTCCACGCGGAAGACGCCGTCGATGAATTCCTGGTGGATCTGGTCCGGCTTGCGGGTGTAGAACAGCGCGTTGTAGAGGTTGGCGGCCCGGTCGTCAAAGGCCGGGAAGACAAACCCCAGTTCCGGCTGGCCGACGACCTGGTTGGTGCCGTAGCTGTGGAACTCGTTCTGGGCCGAGTAGAAGCCCAGCGCGGCCTTGCCCTCCTTGACCGGGCAGACGCAGCAGACCACATAGTGGAACATCGTGTCCGAGACCTGGTCGAAGGTCAGGCCGTCCTTGGCCTTGAAGGGCACGTCGTAGGCGTCGTGGGCCAGCAGCACCAGGTAGTTGCTGTCGTCCATGTCCAGCGACTCGATGACCTTGTCGTAGAACGCCTGGCGCACCGCCGGGTCCTTGAGCTCGGTCTCCCGCAGCGACATGAGCAGCTTGTGCTCGGGGCTGTCCGCCACCTGCTGGGTGGAGAACACAATGTCGATCAGGTTCTTTCCCTGGGTGCCGGAGAGCGCTTTTTTGAGCAGCCCCAGGTACTTTTCGGCCTCCTCCGGCGGCATGGCGGCGAGGGATTCGTCCAGATAGGCGATGATCTCCTTTTTGGTGTTAACGTAGCAGCCATAGATGTGGCCGATGGAATTCTTGTCCGGGCTGAACCGGCGGCGCAGTTCGCTGATTTCTTTCTTGTTCATGGCAATACCTCGATATTGAATGCGATAGACGGTAAACATCGACCAGTATACCACATTTCGCGCCGGCTGTCAGGGGGGTCAGGGGGGGGGCGGCGCGGTACAGGCAGGGGCGGGCGGCGCGGTACAGGGCCGGGCCGGCGGAATGTCTGCCGCTTATGTTCCATCCCGTCCCTTACGTTTTTGTGTGGCGGACTCGGGAACGCCGCCGGCGTTTGACAAAGCCGCACGCAAAACAGTATGATGAAGATACCACCTTTCCCTTCCCGGTCCGGGCGGGCGTTTCCACACGACCGGCGCCGGGCCGCGGCCACACCCGACGGCGCCCCGAAAGCGGGCAAAAGCGTTTGGAGGTTTTACCATGCAGGAGATTCGTATTCAAGAGATCGAGGGCGTCCGGATCGGTCAGGCCGAGAACCGGGACGCCGCAACCGGATGCACCGTGGTCCTGTGCCCGGAGGGCGCGGCGGCCGGGCTGGACGTGCGCGGCGGCGGACCGGCTTCCCGGGAATCGGAATTGCTGAAACCGGTGGCCGCCGCAGACCGGATCCACGCCGTTGTGCTCAGCGGCGGCAGCGCCTTCGGGCTGGACGCCGCCGGCGGGGTGATGCGCTGGCTGGAAGAGCAGGGCATCGGCTTTGACACCGGCGCCGCCAGGGTGCCGCTGGTCTGTGCTTCCTGTTTGTACGACCTGACGGTCGGTTCCTGCACAGTCCGGCCGGACGCCGCCATGGGCTATGCCGCCTGCGAGGGGGCCGCCCGGGGCAACTATCAGGACGGCTGTTTCGGGGCCGGGACCGGCGCCTCGGTGGGCAAGTACCGGGGCATGGGCCAGGCGATGAAAGCCGGCATTGGCAGTTACGGGGTGCAGCTGGGCGCGCTGAAGGTGGGCGCCGTGGTGGCGGTCAACGCCCTGGGCGATGTGTTCGACTGGAAGACAGGACGCCAGGCGGCGGGTCTGCTTACGCCGGAGCACAGCGCGTTCCTGTCCACCGAGGAGGAGATGTACAAAAGCATCCAGGTGGTCAGGAACAAATTTGTGGGCAACACCACCATCGGCGCCGTGATCACAAACGGCAGCTTTACCAAGACCGAGATGAACAAGATCGCCGCCATGGCCCAAAACGGCATGGTACGCGCCATCCGGCCGGTGAACACCACGGCGGACGGCGACAGCCTGTACGCGCTGTCGGTGGGCCGTGTGGAGGCCGATCTGGATGTGGTGGGCACCCTGGCCGCCCGGGTGGTGGCCGAGGCCATCCTGCGTGCCGTGGACCGGGCGACCGGCCTGGACGGGCTGCCCGCCCGCCGGGATCTGGGCTGGGCGTAAGCCGCGGCAGCGGGGTCTGCCCGGGCCCGTCAGCCAAGGGCGGCCGCATTATAAAATTTCAATCATTTTTGATAATTTATTGTTTACAAACCCGGACCGGCGTGCTATACTGTCGGCAAGAAAAGAAGCAGAGACGCTTGGGGAGCCCCCCTGGCGTCTCTGCTTTTTTTCATTGTTTGGAAAGGAGATGCTGCCAGCGCACGCCGGCCCGGGGCAGACCCGCGCCCCCCGGCCCCTGCGCCCTGTCTGCAAGCCTTCCGCAAAGGCAGCGGCCGTGCCTTTGCGCCGGGCCTTCCGCCTCAGTCCTCGCGGGATTTGTTCAGGTAGCGGTACACCGTGGGGGTGGACACCCCCAGCTGCCGGGCGATCTCCGCCACGGCGGTGGACGCCCTGGGCACGATGCCGGGCTTCACCCCCGACGCCCCCAAGGAGGGGTTTGACGCCATCCCCATGTGGGTGGCGGACATGAACTTCCCCACCGTTCCCACCATTCCCGAAGCCATCATCCGGCGGGCCCAGCACCCGGCCTACGGGTACTTCTCCCCCACCCGGGAATACTTTGATTCCATCATCCGCTGGCAGGAGACCCGCAACGGGGTCAAGGGGCTCACGGCCGAGGCCATCGGCTATGAGAACGGCGTGCTGGGCGGGGTGATCAGCGCGCTGAACGTCGTATGCTCCAAGGGGGACAATGTGCTGGTCCACAGCCCCACCTACATCGGCTTTACGATGTGCCTGACCAACAACGGCTACAACATCGTACACAGCCCGCTGGTCAAGGACGAAAACCAGGTCTGGCGGATGGACTTTGCGGATATGGAATGGGGAGCTACCACATCATCTATAACAAGTGGTGGCGGGACCGGGTGGAGAAGGAGTCCAGCCTGCCCCACTACAACGACATGAACGTGCTGAGCATGCACGCCCTGATCGGCGCCTACAAGCCCGAGGGGTACGAGTGGTGCGACGAACTCTGCGAGGTGCTGAGCGGCAATGTGAACTACGCGGTGGACTACATTGCCCGGCATTTCGACGGGGTGCCGTTTTTCCCGGCGGCCAGCCGGTCCAGCAGCGCCAGCAGCCGGTTGCCTTCATTCTACCCCGGCGGGCGTGGTCAGGGAAGTTCCGTTTGGTACATAAGTATATACCCAAAGGTGGTTTCCCGGCATGAAGTTTCAAGCCCTTCCCAACAGAAAAGGTCCGCTGCAACGGGAAACCTCCGCAGCAGACCTTCCTGATGGGTATTGTCTTGCCGGTCAGCCCTTGTCGGCGCCGGAGGTGATGCCTTCGACGTAGAATTTCTGCATGATGACAAAGAGGACCGAGATGGGGATGGACACCAGCACGCCGCCCGCGCAGAACAGCGCGAAGTAGTTGTTGACCAGCGTGCGGGACAGCATGTTGTACAGCCCGATGGCCACGGTCCAGTCGGCGCTGACGCCGGAGTTGAGGATCATCTTGGCCATGACAAAGTCGGTCCAGGGCATCATGAAGGAATTGATGATGGTGTAGACCAGGATCGGCCTGGACATCGGGATGACCACCTGGAAGAAGATGCGCGCCTCCGAAGCGCCGTCCAGCTTGGCGGCTTCCCGCAGCGAGACGGGCACCGTGTCAAAAAAGCCCTTGCAGATCAGGTAGCCCAGGCCCGAGGACCCGGCGTACACCATGATCAGGCCGGCGTAGGAGTTGGTCAGGTTCAGATACCGCAGCACGAAGTAGACGGCGATCATGGCCAGCACACCGGGGAACAGGTTGACCGTGACCGACAGGTTCTGCAGCAGCCGCCGGCTTTTGAACCGGCAGCAGCTGAAGGCGTAGGCCACCATCAGCACAAAGCAGGTGGAGATCACGCAGTTGAACACGGCCACAATAAAGGTGTTGGCGAACCACTGGGGGAACTGCGCCACGCTGTCGGGGTGGAACAGCACGTTGATGTAGTTGTCCAGCGTATACGTCTCGGGGAAGAAGGTCGTGAAGTTGATGCCGCGGTAGCCGGAAAAGGAGGTGACCACCAGCCAGACGATCGGCACCAGCCATACCACAGACAGCGCGATCAGGATCAGGTGGCGGATCGTGCTGCGCACGCCGCGCTGGACCTTGCCCTGGCGAAGCTGCTTTCGGGTATCGGTAGACATTGCCTGTGTCAAGAGAACGTCGCCTCCTTCTTGTTGATGAACCGGAAGCACACCACCGTGAACACGGCGCAGATGATGAACACCATGATGCCGATGACGGCGGCCATCTTGTAGTTGTACTGTTCCTGGGTCAGGCGGAACAGCCAGGTCACCAGCAGGTCCACTTCCTTGGCGCTGGAGGCTGCCATCGCCTGGTCGGTGGTGACAAAGACATCCTGCGTCAGCAGATAGATGACGTTGAAGTTGTTGATGTTCTTGACAAAATCGGTGACCAAGGCCGGGCCCTGCACGCTGAGCAGGTAGGGCAGCTTGATGGAGAAGAACATCTGCACCGGGTTGGCGCCGTCAATGCGGGCGGCTTCCAGCATATCGCCGGGAATGTTCATCAGAACGCCGGTGGCGATCAGCATCTGGTAGGGCACGCCGACCCAGATGTTGATGAGGATGATCATGACCTGGGCCCAGCCGTTGCTGGTCAGGAAGGGGATGTGATCCACGCCGGGGCTGAGCAGCCCGATGTTGTGCAGGAAATCGGTGACGCCGATGTTGGACATCATCGTGTTGAAGATGCCGTTGTCGCCAAAGAAGTTGCGCACCAGCAGCAGGGTGACGAACTGGGGCACCGCGATGGTGATGACGAACAGGGTGCGCCACAGCTTGGGGAACTTAGTCTTTTTGTCGTTGATGAACATTGCCAGAAAGACGCCGCCAAAGAAGTTGGTAAAGGTGGCGAAGAACGCCCAGACCAGCGTCCAGACCAAAACCTTGCCGAAGGCGTAGCCGAAGGTCAGGGACAGGCTCTGCCCGCCGCCGAACAGGGTGAAGAAGTTGGACAGCCCCACCCAGGTGAACAGCGAGTTGGGCGGCATGTGCTGCTGGTCGTAGTTGGTGAAGGCCACTGCGATCAGGATGAACAGCGGCACGATGGTGAACACCACCACCCCCAGCACCGGCAGGGTCAGCAGCGTGACGTAGAATTTCTCGTTCAGGTACACGCGGATGTCCTGCCGGAAATTGTTGGTCTTTTTGCCCGCCTGGCGGATCTGCTGCAGCTGGTAGTTGGAGGCCACCACCGCCATGGCCGCGGCGATCAGCGCCACGATCACCACCAGGGCGATGACGCTCAAAAGCAGGATCGCAAAGGAGTTGTCGTAGTCATTGACCTCGTTTTTGAAGGTGGCCGGGTTGAACACCATCTCCATCTGGACGGTGCCCAGGGTGCCGAATTTCATCAGGTTGGGGATGCCCGCCACCCCCAGGTAGTAAAGCCCGAGCCCTTGCACCAGGGTGACCAGGACCGCCTTGATCAGCTGGCCGTGGCCGATATAGCCAAGCCCCCAGATAAAGAAGGACAGCTTGGTGAAAACATCCCCATGGACAAAGGCATGGCCGAATCTCTGCAGGAAGCCTGGCTCCCTGCCGTCCGCACGCAGCGGGGCTGTCAGCGTCATTTCTGCCACAGCGACCACTCCTTTCCGTTTGATTCGCGCACAATAAAACGGGCGCCGCCCGCGGGCGGTATGCCGCAGGCAGCGCCCGCCGATCTTTTACCGGTTCGTTTCAGCCGGGGTCACTGCGCCACTGCGGCGGTGATGCCGGCGACCGCATCGTCCACCAGCTGCTGGGTGGTCTTGCCCTGGGTGTCGCCGGAAGCCAGGATCTGGCCCAGGCTGGCGGCGGGGTCCCAATAGTTGGCGCCCACGCGCTGCAGGTCGGAGAAGTCGCTCTGGGCGGCCAGCGCGGCAATGGCGGGGGCAGCCTGCACCGCCTCGGAGGCGTTCACATTGATGTTGGAGGGGCCCAGCTGGCGGTCTTCAAACCGTTTCTGCTGGTTGGCCTCGTTGGTGATGTAGTCGGCCAGCATCATGGCCACGCCCACATTGGCGCTGTGGGGGTTGACGCCCACCAGCTTGTAGCCGGCGAAGGAGCCCATCTGGACCTGCTCGCCGTTCATCGTGTAGGTGGGCAGTTTGGTGGCGGCGTAGTTTTCGCCCCAGGTCTCCTGCGCGACCTGCGCGTTCCAGGTGCCGCTGACGGCGGCGCAGACGGTGCCGTTGGTGATGCCGGAAACGATGTCGGCGTCAGGCGCGCTGACAAAGGCACTGTTGGACGCAATGTCCATGACGGCCTGGGCCACGTCGGCGCCGGGCGCCTCGTTCCAGTTGCAGACGGTGTTGACCCCGTCGTCGGCCAGGGTGGCTTCCAGGCCGGCGCCGGCAAAGAAGCTGTAGATGTACCAGCCGTCGTTCAGCGTCATGTCAAAGGTGCGTCCGGCAGCCGCCGCGGCCGCCAGGATGCCGTCCACCGTCTGGGCGTCCTCGGCGCTGATCACGCTGGAATCATAGTACAGGAAGTAGCCGTTGTCCGCCGTCATGGGGTAGGCGTAGAGCTTGCCGTCCAGGCTGGCGGCCTCCACCGAGCCTTCCAGATTGCGGCTCTTCACATCGTCCGCATTCAGCGAGACTTCCTGCAGTGCGCCGGCCGCCACCAGCTCGTTGAGCTGGTCGTCGGCAAAGGCAAACACATCCGCCGCGGCGGTGGGGTCGGTCAGGATGTTGTCTTTGGCGTCCGCCTCGGAGCAGGCGCCGATGTTGATGGTGATGTTGCCCTTGTCGGCGTTCTCTGCAATGAAAGCGTCGGCCATCTCGCGCAGCATCGTCTGATCTTCCTCGGCGCCCCACATGGTCAGGGTAACGTCGCCCCAGCTGGCCGCCTCCCCGGTCGCGTCGCTGCCGGTGGAATCGGTGGCGGCCGCGCCGCTGTCTGCCGCGGCGGCGGAGCTGCTGCTCGGGCTGCCGCCGCAGGCGGCCAGAGACAGCGCCATGACGGTGGCCATAGCAAGGCTTACTTGTTTTTTCATAGCGGTCTTCTCCTTTTGTGTTGGCTGTGTTGTTTGGTTGCGCAATCTTGTGCAACTCATTGCTCTATTATTATACTTCAATGGTGCCGGCAGCGTCTATATTCCAAATCCACAGTGTTTTTTCCGTGATGTTGTGCAGTTTGCTTATATTCCGGCCTTTTTGCGTTTTTGGCTGCGCAATATGGCGCAAGCGTCCTTTCCGACCCCGCCGCAGCAAAAAGCACCCGCCTCCCGGCGGGTGCCAGACTGTCAAAGCTGTCGAGAAGGTTCAGAATCCGCCGCCGGCGGCGGGCGGTTTGCGGCCCGTGCGCTGCCGGCGCGGCCCTGCGGCCGGCTACTTGGTGGAATCCCGAAGGATCAGCTGATACCCTTCCACCAGGCGGGTGTTGGTCTGCTTGCGGGACAGGATGTCCAGCAGCATCCGGCAGGCGGCCGTGCCCAGCCGTTCCGCGTCGAACTGCACGGCGGACACCGCCGGCATCGTGCTTGTGAGCAGTTCGCTGTCATACAGGCTGGCCACCTGCAGGTCCTGGGGCACCCGGATGTGCCGGGCGTGCAGCGCCTGCATGACGTCGAAGGCCAGCCGGTCGTCGCCGCAAAGCAGGCAGTCCGGGCGCTGTTCCAGCAGCGCCTCCAGCGCGTCCGCCAGCTGGGCGGCATTCTCCACCCCATCCTGCACCAGGCGGCGGTCCTCCGGAACGCCGAACTCCGGCAGGGCGCGCAGATACCCGCGGATGCGGTCCTTGTTCACCATATAGGTGGTCGTACCCGCGATCAGCGCGATCCTTCTGGCGCCCAGGCGCAGCAGCAGCCGGGTCATCTCATAGGAAGCGCCCGCCTGGTCGTTGTCCACCTGGGGGATCTGGTCGCACTCGCACCGCCCGATCACCACATAGGGCACCGCGTACTGGCGCAGAAGATCCAGGCAGGGGTCGTCCTCCATGGCGCGGGAGAGGATGACCCCGTCCGTTTTGTGGTTGGCCAGCTGCCGTTCCAGCTGGGTCGTGTCCGACGCGCTGGCATAGCACAAAAGCAGGTCATACCCCCGCTGCGCCGCCATCATGCTGATGCCCCCCATGCACTTGCGCAAAAAGGGCAGGTCCAGCTTGACAAAATGATCGGGGATGACCATGCTCAGATTGTGGGTGGCCGTGTTGCCGGGCCACTGGGTGCGCACGATCGGCGCCGCGCCGGTGCTGGTCACATAGTCGCGCACCCGCTTGCGGGTGCTTTCGCTGATGCGTCCCTTGCCGGACAAAGCGCGGGATACCGTTGTTTTTGACACTTGCAACGCCTGTGCGATCTCCTCGATCGAGATTCTGTCCTTCTCCGTATTCGCCACAATGACCCCTCCCGAATCAGATCGGCGCAATTTATTGCGCAATTTCAGCATATCAGTTTCCGCGCAGCCATGTCAAGGGCATCGGGGCAAAACCGGCAGAACCACCAGCTTTCCCCAAACAGAATCGTCATTTTGACAAAAAGAGAGCGCCTTTCTCTGTGCAGCAACACAGGGAAAGGCGCTCTTTTTCAGAATGATCGCTCACAGCAGCCTGGTCAGCCGGCCGCCGTCCTGCTGCCAGACCGCCGTGCCGTAGGCCGGCAGCACCGCATCCAGGGCCTTTTCGGGGCGCGGGTTGCAGTTCTGCACAAACAGCAGCCCGTCCCGCCGGGCCGCCAGCACGCCGGCCGGCAGGGGCAGCGGGCTGGCTGGCGCCAGTCCGGCCTCCTTCGCCAGTCCGGCATACAGCGCACTGTAAAAATCCTGGGTGAAGCGGCTGGCCAGGTAGTAGGCCCGGCCGTCGCCGCAGGGGTGTACGGCGGCCGCCGGCGCACCCGCAAAGTAGTCCTCGTCATACAAAAGCAGCGGGGTGGCGGGGTCCGTCTCATTCAGCGCAGGAACCTCGCACAAAACGCTGGCCTGGGTGGCGGGCAGCGGCAGCGGCGCGCCCGGCGCCGGGATGCAGCGGCGGCGCTCCTCGTCGTAAAGGCCGTCGATCTCGGCACGGCGCAGGCCCAGCAGTTCGGTCAGGCCGTAGGGCGTATCGCCCAGGCGGCAGAGGTCGCTCTCGTCCACCACACCGCTCCACTGGCTGACCACCACCGTCCCCCCGCGGCGGGCAAAGCGGCAGAGCTTTTCGGCAAAGTCTTCCCGCAGCAGGTAGAGCATCGGCGCCACCACCAGGCTGTACCCGGCCAGGTCGCTGTCCTGGCCCACAAAGTCCACCGTGACGCCGGCGCAGGCCAGGGCGTTATAGTGGCAGGCCAGTTCCCGCCAGTATCCCAGCCCCAGGTTGCGCGGCCCGCTGGAGCCTTCCAGCGCCCACATATTCGGCCAGTCGTGGACGATGGCCGCCTGCCGGGGGCGCCCGGCGCCGGCTGCGCAGGCCATCTGTTCCAGCGCCGCGCCCACCTCCGCCGTTTCCCGGAAGGTCCGCGCATCGCTGCGGCCGTCATGCCCGACGACCGCCCCGTGGAACTTTTCCTCGGCGCCGCGGCTGGCACGCCATTGGAAATAGCAGACGCTGTCCGACCCGTGGGCCACCGCCTGCAGGGCCGACAGCATGGCCACGCCCGGCTTTTTCTGCTTGGTCACCGGCTGCCAGTTGGTAAAGCTGGGGCTGGATTCCATGAGCAGAAAGGGCTTGCCCTTGAGCGAATAGAACAGGTCGTGCATCATGGCGGTGTCCAGCGCAGTCTGCTCCACCGTCTCGCTGGGCTTGTGCCAGGTGGGGTAGTTGTCCCAGCTGACCAGGTCCAGCTCTTTGGCCAGGTCATGGTAGTCGATGTCGTGGAAGCGGTACATCAGGTTGGTGGTAAACTTTGCTTCCGGCAGGATGCTGCGGATCACATCCCGCTCAAATCTGAAAAAGTCGATATGCCGGTCGCTGACGAAGCGTTTCCAGTCAAGCGTCAGCCCCTGCACCGCGTCCTCGCCCTGGGGGGCGGGGCTTTCGATCTGATCCCAAGCGGTATAGTCATGGCTCCAGAACCGGGCGTTCCAGGCTTTGTTCAGGGCTTCCAGGCTGCCGTAGCGGGCCTGCAGCCAGCGGCGGAACTCCGCCTGGCAGAGCGGGCAGTGGCAGTCGCCGCCCATCTCGTTGGAGATGTGCCAGAGGATCACCGCCGGGTCGCCGCCAAAGCGGCGGGCCAGCTGCTCGTCGATGGCGCGTACCTTCTGCCGGAACAGGGGCGAGGTGTAGCAGTAGTTCTGGCGGCGGCGGAACAGTTCCCGGGTGCGGTCGGCCCGCACCCGGCGCACCTCGGGGTATTTCTGCGCCATCCAGGCCGGGCGCGCCGCGCTGGGGGTGGCCAGAATGGTCGAGATGCCGTTGGCATACAGGGTGTGGATGATCGCTTCCAGCCAGTCGAAGTGGTATTCCCCTTCCCGCGGCTCCATCACCGACCAGGAAAACACCCCCAGCGTCACCACGTTCACATGGGCCTGTTTCATCATCGTGATGTCCTGTTCCAGGATATCCGGCCGGTCCAGCCATTGTTCCGGGTTGTAATCCCCGCCGTGTAACAGTTTTCGCTCAGACATTGCAAAGTCCTCCGTGCCGCATTGCGCACAGTTGCGCATTTTCCAGAGCCGTTTGCTTTAGTATAGCAGTACGGAGCGGGGAATGCAACGGGGTTTCTTGATATTTTTGCCCTCCCGTCTCCCGTCTTTTCTTATCTGCAAGCAAAAATTGCGCAACATCAGCTTTGTTGCGCAATTTTTCCGGCGAGCGGAGGCAGGGAGCCGATCCTTCCGGCCACAAAATCCATAAAGGCAGCCGAGACGAGCCCCCCGCACCGCGGCACAAAACCCGAGACAACAGCAGCGAAAAGCGCCGCCGCGGCCTGCGGCTCGCTACCGCCCGCCGAAATACCGGATCAAAATTTCCTTGATATAATGGTAGCGCCGCGCATAACTGTTTTCCACCCGGATCAGCTCAAACCCGTGTTCGCGGCAGATGGCCTCTTTCTTGCGGTCACGGGCCTGCACGGCAAGGTCACCGCGGTGTTCCTTGCCGTCCAGTTCAATGGCCAAAATCGGCATCAGGCGGCCGCCCTGCCGCTCGTAGACGACAAAATCAAACCGCCCGGTGTAGAACAGGTCCACGCAGGAAGGGTTGTCCACAAACACCTGAGAAATGGCGACTTCCCGCCTGACCGTACAGCGCCGCCCGTCCAGAAAAGCGTTGTCCAGCGCGTGGTTCAGGTTTTCGAGGAAGGCGTCCTCCGTCTTGGTGCTGTACGGTTTGATGCCCAGTGCCCGCGAAGCGGCGGGTTTGGCCGTTACCCGGGATGTACCGTGGCTCTTGACATACTGCACGAGCTCGTACAGATCATCCGAGCCAGCCTGACCCGCGTGCAGCCGGTCCAGCTGAGCCTGGTTGGACAGCACGACCAGCTGCTCCCGGGCACGGGAGGTGGCCACATTGATGAGTTCTTTGTTGTCCTTCAGCCATTTGTAGGTTTCCGGCCGGGTCCTGTCGGTGACGGCCAGCGAGAAGATCACAACGTCCTTCTCGTCCCCCTGGAAAGCATGCACCGTGCCGCAGCTTGCGTTGGCGTACCCGCGCACCTTCAGCAGATCCTCAATACATTCCCGCTGACGCGCAAACGGCGTGATGATGCCCACGCTGCGCTCCGGGTATTTGTCCAGATACCGGCGGATCATATCCACCTCGGCGGGGGCGGTGTTTTTCTCGTCGGTGGTGTTGTTTGGAATTTCCACATAGACCAGCGGCTTGTCGCTTTCCACCTTGCTGGCCACATGCAGTTTGTTGTTGTAGTACTTTTTGTTGTTGAACTGGATAATGCGCGGGTGGCAGCGGTAATGCCAGCTCAGCAGCACCTCGTCGCTGATGGCATCGCAGGCGAGGAAGCATTTGTAGATCGAGTTGGCAATGTAATCGTATTCCTGGGTGACCCGGTAGCGGCGGCGCAGGGTTTCGTTGTCCTTGGGGTCCAGCACGATCACCGGGCTGAGCTGCTGGGGGTCGCCGACGAGCATCAGGCTGTTGCCGCGCAGAATCGGCACCAGCGACATGGCGGTGTTGCACTGGCTGGCTTCGTCCATGATGACCATGTCAAAGACCGGCTCCGGCTTGCCCAGCCGGTGGGCGGAAATGCAGGTGGTGGCGATAATCGGGAACACCCGCAGCAACTTTTTGAGGTTTTCGGGCTCAGAGAGGTAGCGGTTGAAAGCGATCACCTTATCCTGAGGTTCCTCCGGGCTGTTGACAATCTCCATCAAATCCTCATACTTTGGTTCACGCAGACGCAGGATGTAGCGGGCGGAGGTGAAGTTGAGGTACTGGTACAGCTCCTCCTCGTTGCGGTCGAGCAGGGCCAGCGCATCCTCGGTGGTGACGGTGCCCAGCTTGGCCAGTTCTTTTTGCAGTGCGGGCAGCTGCGCACCCTGCAGCTCATACTGGAAGTTCAGGTGGCTGCGGGCTTCCAGCAGGCGGTGGATCGTTGCTTCCCGCTCCCGCAGGTCCAGGATCTTTTCGTAGCGCTCCAGCAGGGCGGTCAGCTGTTTGGCGCGCTCGGCCCGCTGGGCGTGGTTGCGGTCAAGCGCTTTCTCATAGACCTTGAGTTTCCGGCACTGATCGTACAGGCGGCGGATGGTATCCAGCGCCGCGGCCGTGCGCTCGCTGTTGCCCAGCCGCAAAATCGGGAAAGGGATGGTTCGCCCGCGATAAGTCAGATTTTGGAGTTTCTCCACCACGCCGTCGATGGGGTGGTTGTTGTAGGAGGCAAACAGCACGGTCCGCTCATTGAAAAAGGCGGTGACCAGCGTGTTGACGATGGTGTTGGTCTTGCCGGTGCCGGGCGGCCCCTGCACATAGGTCAGCGGGTAACGCATCGCGCTGTTGATGGCCAACAGCTGGTCAAGGTTGATCCGCCGGTTGAGCAGCGCCAGCGGGAAGGATTTGCGCCGCCGCGGGCGGGTGGTCATCTCGCCAAAGAAGGCGCGGATCGGCGGGGTCGGGCCGGACTTTCCATCCTCCCGGTCGCTGTCGTAGAGATCGAGGATGCCCCGGTACTCATAGTCCAGGTCCACATGCACATCCCGCCCGATTGCGACAAGGTAGGGCATATCGTTGACGCCCCGAAGCTGAGGATTGTTGGCGGTGATCCGGTCCTTGATCCGTTCAAGGTTTTGTTCCGGACGATCGAGCAGGGCGTAGTCCTCGGGGTCCAAAAACTTCCGCAGGCTGACCTTGTCGCCCTGGATCGTGAATTCCCGACACAGAACGATTTCGTCCTGGGCACGCAGTTCCCGCTTTTTGACATCCAGCACCAGCGGCCGGTATGCCAACACATACAGACCTTTGGGAGTGTCTACGCTGATGAGGTTGAGCCCCAGCTGCTGAATGTGCAGGTTCCGGCCTGCCGGGCCCTGGGTGCGCTGCTGGAAGTTTTCCACGATCTCGCGGAACTGCGCGTCGTTCAAGGGCAGCCGCCCGCCCGAAAAGGAATCGCCGTCCAGGCGCCGGATCAGGGCGTAGTCGGTCTTGTAGGGCACACTGTCCAGCCGGTTGCAGGCAGCCAGGTAGTCCAGCACCCGCAGGTTGACCGGGCTGGAAAAAAACACGGCGTACCGATTCGGGTTTTCCTCAATATCCGCCACAAGCGCCTCGTTCACCGGGCACCAGGAACCTTCCACCAGCTCGGCGGAGCGGATGCGGTCAAGATAGATCGAGAGTTCCTGCACGGTCAGCTGCCCCAGGTGCAGCCCGTCCACGACCAGAACGCCCCGGGGCAGCCGCAGCTCCCGAATGGCGATCCAGTAGCGGGTGGTCTGCTCGTTTCTGTTGCGATATTCAATGGTCAGCCATTTGCCCTCGTGGATGGCCTTAAAGACGGCAGCATAGACACCGGTCATGGGGATTCCTCTTTTCCCGAAGCATCGCAAAAGTGGTGAAAGCAACCGTTCGGACTGCGCGAACGATCGACAAACTTCTTGCCTTTATTATATCAGTTCCTGCCATGCAGGACAATGGCCGGGGATGGTTCCTACGCCCTCGTCCGGCAGATGATGGCGATGCCGTTCTGCCACATGCACGGCCCGGAGCATCATGTGTCAGTCCCTTACCACAATGCAGTTGACTCTGCCCGAAACCGGCGTGCAGGCATCCAATGCGATAATTCCGTTCCCATAGTAAGGGGTAAAGTCCGGGTCGTTGTCAAACTCGCCGCCCCGGCCCTCATAATGCGCATGGCCGAAGGAGCAATGCCAGTGGCCGCAAACGATTGTCTTGCCGGGTTCCGTCACACCGCCGTGGGCGGCTTCCATGCCGTTCAGCCATCGGGCAGCCTCCCATGCATCCGGCGTAGCATCCCGCCAGTTATCGAACGAGGCATATTGCACTTTGTGCCTTCCCAGCCGGGTGAGCGCACAGGGGATCCAGCCATGTACAAAAATGTAGTGCGGTGTTTCATAATAGTCCTGCATGGCCGGAATGAGCGTCTGCATGTAGGGGGTATGCAGAAATTCTCGTCCGGCGGCTTCCGGGTTGCTGAGCAGTTCCGCAACTGACAGCCCGGTAAGCTGGCAAACTGTGCCAACCGTTCCATTGGAGTGGTGGTAGCTGCGCAGGTAGCCGCCCTGCGGCCAGTCATGCAACAGCTCCACGGCCAAATCTTCGTGGTTGCCGCGAATCAGGATGACTTCATCCTTTTCCAGCAGGTCCAGGATAAATGTCTGCAGTTCTTTTGCCTGCTTCCCCCTGTCGAACAGATCACCGCAGACGACCAATTTGTGGCGCTCGCTGTCCATAAAGTAGCCCTGCTCGGTCAGGGCGGCTTGCAGTTCATCAAAATAGCCGTGGACATCGGCAACGACATAGTATTTCATGGTTGCTCCTTGCAAATATACAATTATCTACCAACAAGTTTACCACAAACCGCCCCCAAAAGCATTGCATCCTGTGCCTTTGCCATCAGGTTTTGTATATAGCGGAACTCTGCCATATCTATCTCAAGGATCAGCCTCGGCGGCATATCTTGTTTACGGATTGGGTTTCGCAGGCAGACCTTTGCCCTACTGACGATACTGCGGAGATTCAGGATGGAGCAAACCAATCTGTCTATCTGCCGGCTGGTGCAAAACTGGATTCCCCAGGCGATTCGGGATAAGATCGACTTGGAGGGCGAGATCCTGGCAAAGATCGCCTATTTCCTTGGTTTGATACGGCCTTCCCCATTACAAGCTGACGACTTTGGCAAGATGTTGCCATTTGCTGCTTGAAGCACTTCATCGGGCACACACTGATTGTGAGAGAATTGTGCAGCTATACACAAATTGGGTATCTTATCCATCATTTAGGTATGCGCATACCTATTGACTTTTTCCGTGGTTCCTTTTATACTTGTAGCAGGAGATGGTGCCATGACATTGAAATTGAGTTCCTTTTTGGCCTCAAACAGCCAGTTTTCGGAAGAGTCTGGTAAGAGACTCCTTCTTTATGTATCCTTTGTCCAATGCTTTTGCCAGCAATATCATGTGTCGTACCAACCGGACACACAACTGGAAGGGCTGCTTCCCCTTCTCTTCCGGCAGGTCCCGGGATACGCCATTAAGGAAGCCGCCGTCACCTTTGACAGCGCAATGCCCTGGGAGTTGCTTCAAGGCAATTCTCAGTTAGCCGTTTCCCTATCCCACTTTCAACAAGAGCTTGTCAGATCTTGCTGTGCCACCCCCGCGTGGCTGCTTGCGCAGTTGGACGATCTGTTCGAAGCAGACAACATACTATTCGACGTTTCTGTTACTCCGCCTACTCTTTGCACCCTCATTGCCCGGTTGGCCTCACTTCGACCGGCACGGCAGATTGTGGATTTATGCTGCGGTACTTACTCACTGGGACTGCGAACATGGCGGGAACTGGGTTCCGCCCCTGGCATATCCTGCCTTGGCGAGGATATCAACGGATATTTATGTTCTTTTGCACGCCTTCTGCTGTTTCTCTGCGGCGTTTATGATTTTTCCATTGCAGAGCGAGATATTACCCTTCCATTCACAGAACCGCCAGGACCTCATACGCCCACCATTTTTACTGCGGACTTTCCGTTTACCGGCAATCGGACGCGAGCCACCTCAAAGGACACCCCCAGTTCCAGGATATACGCTGACTGGCTTATGATCCGTGCCCTGCTGGGCAGGATGCACCCCGGCGACCGCGCTTTTGTTGTCGCCACCAAAGGCGCTTTGGTTCGGAAAAACGAGTGCGCCCTGCGGGCGGAACTTGTAAAAAACGACTGGCTGGACGCCGTAATCCAACTGCCGCCCGGGCTATATCCTGACCACAATCTGCCTCTTGAGCTCGTGGTCTTCGAAAAGGCCCGTCCTTCCTCCCGAAGTGGCCGGGTATTTTTCGCCGACATGAGCGCTTTCTCGATTCCGGGTACTCGCCGGGCCAAGAAACTCTCCCCATCCGGTATTGATCAGGCGTGCCGTGCTTTTCAATCCTTTGTTTGTGAAGTGCCCTTTTCTGCTGTGGTTCCGAAGGAAGCAATCGAACATGCCGGATGGAGTCTCTATCCCCTGACCTATCTGACGCAGGACAACTTGCCCAGCAGATCGCTGCGACTGGGCGATGTTGCCAGCATTACCCGGGGATTGCAGCTTGCCAAGGGCTCACAGGTGTGCAGCACCCCTCGATATTTGCTTAACATTCGTGACCTGCAAAACGGCGAGATTCTGTTTGAAACCGCTGATCAAGTGGAGGTAGGCAGTGTCTCCTTAGAGGAAAAGTACCGAATCCAAGAAGACGATATCATTCTTACTTCCAAGGGTTCCGCTCTCAAAATTGCCATCGTACCGCCCAATCCTCCCGCCTCCTATTTGGGTGGAAATCTCACCCGGATTCGCGTCCGGAACGACCGGTACTCCCCTTATCTTCTATACGAATATCTGATCTCTGAACGTGGTCAGAACGCCCTTAACCTGATCCAAACGGGCACCACCATCCGCGTGCTTGGCAGTGCCAACTTAAAAGAGCTGAATATTCCTGACTATGCCTCATCCAGCGCTGTCAAAATCGGGGCAGCGCTTAAAGATGCGGCGATCCAACACCGCCAAGAGAAAAGAAAGCTGGACGAAGCGTTTGCCCGCAAAAGGGAATCTCTGCTATCCCAGCTTACCACTGCAAAGGAGAGAGAAACATGAGCCGCCTTTTTATCAGTCACAGTTCACAGGACAAGGAGGCGGTACATGCCTTTGTTGAATTTCTTGTCTTGGGCATGGGAATACCTCGAGAGGACATCTTCTGTACCTCGTTAAGTGGAACGCTGCCCGCCGGACAATTCTTTATTGAACGCATCCGTGCCGCCCTCCAGGACTGTCGGCAGGTCCTCTGTTTCCTCACGCCCAACTACCTGAAAAGTGTCTCCTGCGTAGCAGAGCTGGGTGCAGCTTGGATTCAGACCAGCAAGATCATTCCTCTGCTGGTCCCCCCGATGCAGTACAGCGACTTCAATAATACCCCGCTGCTGGGCATGCAGATGCTGCGGCTTGATCGCGCTGATTTAATGGACCTCTATGACCAGCTGTGCGTCTGCCAAGTTGCCAAAAGCGGCCGGACCGCAGAATTCGATCGGCAGTTGAAAGCCTACCTTCAGCATATTGATCAGCCCCAGCTCAAACCCTCATTGATTGCCCCTGACGCCTATGGCTATTATCGCGTCAAAATCATATCGATTCGATCTACTCCGCCTCAATACCGTTGTTACAAGCTGGAAAGCCCGCTCCAGCTGCAGGAAAAAATGGCCCCCGGTGAGAGTCACTGGATTTTTTTCAAAGCCGGCATGTATGAGGATTTAGCGGTAGGCGACACAGTGGCGGTGCTTGTCGGCTCCACCAAACTGCACAAATTTCCCGACATCGGATATGCGCGCAATATCTACCCGGATGAGCTGAAAAAGCTCTCCAGCAGTTTCTGATTCACTTTGGCGGTCGAACATAGGCAGCCCCCAAACACAATCAGCAACCGGTTATCCGAGTGTTGCAATCTTGGGATAATTGTATCCCAAGTCTGTACCGCGCTGCATCCGCCGTTTTTTATCCGCTCTCCCTTCCGCTTTTTCGCATCAACAGCAGGAAGTACCCCACGCAGAGCAGATCCTGCACCAGCGAGGATGCCGGTGTGCCCAAGCCGATCAGGAAGAGCGATGTTTCTGGCAGACGGCTCATCGCCCAGGCCACCGGGATTCGCACGCAGAACGCCCCGATGATCCCCTGCGCCATCACAAACAGCGTTTTTTCGCAGCCGTTGAAGTAGCCGGTAAAACAGAACAACAACGGGGTAAGCAGGCAGTCGACGGCGTATGCCTGCAAATACTGCCGGGCCGCCGCCACCACCGCCGGGTCCCGGGCAAACAGCGCCGCCAGCCAGTCACCGTGCCAGAAGGTCAGCGCCCCCATAAACGCCCCCACCACCAAAGACGACAAAATGCCGCAGCGCAGCGCCTGCTGCGCCCAGGAAGTTGTACGCCACAATAAAGACCATGCCCAACCCGCAGATCCGGATGTAGGCGACGGTATGGTCCATGGCCTCGGGCGGGGCGTCAAGCAGCGCCGCCAACGGTTGGGCGAACAGCGCCAGCCCCAAAGTGAGCAGCACAGCCAAGCTGCCCAGCAGAGTGAGCCCGGCCAGGACCGCGCGGCCGGCCTCCTTGGGGCTGCCACTGCCGATGGCCTCTCCCACAGTCACGGTAGGCCCCATGGACAGTCCGGTGACCAGCATTGTAAAAGTCGAGAGGAGCATACTGCCGGTGGATACGCCGGAGACATCGGCGGTGGAGGCAAACTGTCCGACCACCAGCAAGTCCACTCCGCCGTAGAGCGCCTGCAAAAACAGCGTGAGCAAAACAGGTAGTGAAAAGCGGGCCAGACTGTAAAAAATGCCGCCACTGGTCAGCGAACGGGACGGACCTGCCATAAATATACACTTCCTTCAAGCTGTGAATTGGGCGATCACGGCCCGGCGCCGATGCACCGCTCGAAAAAAGCCGGGGAAGGAACCGGACATTCCGGTTGCCTTCTCCGGCTTCCCTGTTTGGGATGCCCTCCGGCGTTTTGGGGTGCTCACCCCTGCAATTCGCTGAGGATCGTGCTTTCGAACACACCGCTGGCTGCCCCGATCAGAGTGCAGTGAGCCGAGCCAGGCCGCGTGATCGAAACGCTCCGTTTGCGGTGGGACAGCAGGCGGTTCACCTCCTGCTCGGTGCGGGCTACAAGGCCCGGCAGATGGGCAGGCACCGCCCCCGCCAGCACAAACTGGTCCATATCAAACAAAAAACTGAAGTTATAGATCGACGTGACCAGCCCCGGAAGCAGAAACTCCACCATCCGCTTTTCCAGGTCCGGCGAAAGCACCGGGTCATCCAACAGATTGACCCCAAAAGCCTTTTCCAGAGCCTGTAAGTTGATGCGGGTCTCCAGCGGTTCGATCTGCGGCGGCAGAGGCGCCTTCAAATCGAAGGGCCCCATGTGGGTGTTGCCGATCTCACCGGCGCGGCCATGCCCGCCGAGCCAAATCGCACCGTTGTTCATGATTCCGGCGCCGAAACCCGTGCCCAATGTCAGGTAACACAGGTTCATCGTTTCCCGCGGACCGCCGCGGAGCAGGGCTTCGCCCAGGCAGGCCAGATTCACGTCATTCCCGTAAAAGGGTGGCAGATGCAGCGCTTGCAGCAGCGGCCCGAACAGGCGCTGCAGCGGGATCATTGATTCCTGCCGGTCATAGTACAGCACAACGGTTTCCGCTTGGCCGTCGATGTCAGCCGGCATACCGATTCCCACGCCCAGCACATGGCAGGGCGACTTTTCCACAAGCGACTGCAGCAGCGGCGTCAGTTTGACGTAGTCCTCCGTCTGATGGAAGCAGTCAAACGGATGCTGCTCGTATTGCAGGAGCTGCCCGGCCAGGTCCACCAGGCCCACTTCCAGCATGCTGCCCTCGAAATTCAGTGCCAGGGCCGCATAGGCTGACGGGTTGAACCGCAGGTTGCGGCGCCGCCGCCCCGGGCGGCTGGCCGGTTCCTCGCTTCCAATCTCGGAAATGATGCCGCGGGAGATCAGGAAATCCACCGCTTTGCTGGCTGTGGGGAAGCTCATCTTGGTGCGCTGCACGATTTCGGCGCGGGACAGTTCCCGCTCATGCAGAAATAAGTCAAAAACAGTTTTCCGATTTCTGGCTTTCAGATATTCCGGTACATAGGATGTCATGAAAAGTCCTCCTGCCAGTCCGCCTGCGGTCAGGACCGGTAGATCAATATCGTTCCATCCTTTTTATTGTAACAGGAATCTTTCCAAATGCCAAGACCGGGCATTCCTTCGTTCAGCACACCGCAGGCGAGGTCGTTTGCCCGGCGGACAATCGTTCCAGCGCCAGCTGCACAGCGCCTTCCGTGGCGGTGCGCGTGGGTCGAACGACCGGGGAACCGGGGAACCACCGGGCCGCCAGTGCGCAGAATTCATCATACAGGACCGGCGATTTCAGGATGTTGCTGCCCCAGACCCCCAACGGGAACCCAGGTTCCTTTTCACTCAGGCGCAGCGCATTCGCCACATCCTCGGCAATGGTTATCATCAGGGCAGCAGCCTCTTTCAGAATGGTCACCGCGTCTGGGTCACCCGCAGCGGCCGCCTCGTTCACCAGCTTGCCCAGTTCCGGCGGCTTCCAGGGCGGGGCCGCAATGCGGACCGCGATGTTGTTGAGGTCCTCCCGCGTATACACCGAGAGCTCCTCGCAAAGGCGGCGGATCAGCACGCCTTCGGCCGCAGCGCCGTCGAGCCACCGGCCCAGTTGGCGCAGCGCGCGTTTGCTGACCCAGGTGCCCGAGCCCTCGTCCCCGAGAATCGTGCAGAACCAGCCACCAGCCCGGGCACTGTGGCCCTGGCTGTCCCGGCCAAAACCGATGGACCCAGTACCGGAGATTACCAGTACACCGCGGCCACCGGTCACTGTGTAGTGGGCCAGTTCCGCATCGTTGACAATATATTGCGGGCAGTCAAGCCCCGGGATCTGCCCGTACAGTTCGCGCAGGAACACGCCGTCCTGATCGCTGTCCAGGCCGGTGGTTCCCACCACCAGGTAGCGGCAATCCGACCGCCGCCCCCCGAACTGGCCCAGGCAGGTATCCAGCGATTCTCGAATGATCCGCTTGACCTGGTCTTCCGGCACACAGTAATGGTTGGCCGGCTGGCCGGTGTAGCTGCCCAGCGTATGGCCCTGCAGGTCCGCAGCCATCACACGGTAGTTGGTGCCACCGGAATCAATTCCCAGTACATACTCCATACTGCTGCACCTCCAGATCAATGGGTGTCGGGCTGCACATACTCCGTCTCACCATCGGCGCCCTTGAATTTAATGTTCAGCAGCATATCCAGCTTGTGGAAGGTCGCAAAGCTGGCGTTTTCGATGCCCAGCTCAGCGGGCACCGCGGCGCTGACTACCTGCATCGGCAAAATGTACTCAAACGGCTGGGTATACCACTGGCCGGTCACCTGCAAGGTGCAGTCCCGCGGGTCTGCTGCGTCGGGTCCCCCCAGCGTGTAGACATGGGGGCAGACACTGCGGTGATAAGCCATCAGGTCCAGCATGCGGCGGCGGTCCGGGTCTCCCTCAGGCGGCACCAGATAGAACCCCGCCACATCCGGCTTGATCGAACTTGTCGGGCCGTGAAGGAACTCTTCAAAGTCGAAGGCCGCGGTGGGGATCAACAGAGTCTCCTGCAATTTGAGTGCGCCTTCCTGGGCGATGCGCAGCGCCTGCCCCTTGCCCACCAGATAGGCCACCTTCAGCCCGCGCTGGGCCTCGTCGTTGACCTTCTGCCAGGCAACGGTAGATTCGACATTGGCCGCCATCGCCTGACCGGCTGCGGTCAGCGTTGACATATAGGTCTCGTAGTCCGCTTCGCTCAGTCGGCCGGTGGCACGGGCTGTCTCCAGAGCCAGCAGATAGAGGCCCAGGATGGTCATGGTATACCCCTTGGTTTTGGGGCCGACGGTTTCCGGCCCGCAGGGAATGGCCGTATAATGCTGGCACAGGTCGCAGATGCGCCCCCGGTCGCCGGTCATGGCCAACGAGGGAATGGCCGCGAAGCGCTCCATCGCCGCGATTGTGTTGGTGGAGTTGCCTCCCTGGGAGACATAGATCATCAGCGGGCGCTGACCGTACACCGCATACAGGCGGGACGGTGCGCTGACCGTGACATCCATGCCCAGCACCTGGGACATAAAAGGTGCCGCTGTGGCCGAGGCATTGCGGGACGTTCCGCTGGCCACGATATACAAACGATCGGGTTCCACGGCGCGGAACAGCTCCACAAAGGGTGCTGCCAGGCTGGCGCGGTTCGCCAGCGCCCTGGCAAACACATCCGGTTGCTCTCGAATGTAGTCCATCATATTCATTGTCATACGCTCCTTTGTTCTTATTCCAATGTTTTTATTCAAATTTCAGCGCCATGGCATACAGGTACCAGCTGGCATGGGGGATCCACTGTTCGGCCCAGCGCCAGTTGTCGCTGACTTCTTCGGTCGGGCGGGTGACGAACTCGATGCCCTCCTCGTCATGCAGG
>DWWE01000016.1 GCA_019119835.1 Candidatus Gemmiger stercoravium
CCCTGGTCGGCGGCCGCCGCATCGAAACGGCGGGACCTTTGGTTCTTTCAGTCATGAAAGAACAACATAGAAACGAGATGTTGTCATAGAGAAAACCACCAAGTCACCCCCGGTAACTAACCTACAAGACCACGCCCGCTAGGCCAATAAAGAAAAAAATCAACGCCCGCGGCACGGCAGGGTGCGGGGACTCCCGCAAAGCAACCGCCCCCGACAGGCCCGCTAGCCAATTTTGGCAGCGTCCGGGGCGTGGCAGGGTGCGGGGTTTCCCGCGGAGCCGCCAGCGTAAAGATCATGGAGACCCACCTCGTACGCCGGCCCGTCAAGGGTGGGCCGGCGCGGCACCCGCCGAAAATAGCAAGCAAGGCAATCTTGTGGGGGGTCCAGGGGTCCTGCGGACCACTGGTCGGCGGCCGCCGCATCGAAACGGCGGGGCGAGGCGCTTGAGCGGCTATGCCGCGAAATCGCGCAGCGATGCGCCGACGGGCGGAGCGCAAGCGAGCCCGTTCCTCTGTTTCCGGCCGCCGTACAGGCGGCCAATGCAAAAGGGCCGGGGCCTTGCCTTACCTCCATACGGTCACGAAAGAACAACGAAAAGGCGATATGTTGTAAAAAAGATAGCCGCCGAGCCACCCCGGGAGCCAACCAACAAGGCCATGCCCGCCAGGCCAATAAAGAAAAAAGCAGCGTGCGCGGTGAGAGGGGGCGCGGGGGGTCCCCGCAAAAATGCCCCCTCCCCGGCAGGGCTCCCCAATGTTCCCCGTGGAACATTTCCAACTCAAAAAACTTCAAAAACCACCCAAAAATCCAAACAAAACCCTTCCAAACCCCGCCATCCTCTTTTTATTGGCGGGGTTTTGTGGTATAATCGAAGCCGACAGACCTTTTTCCGGCCTGCCAATACAAAAAAAGGGGGATGTGCCATGGCGAAAGTGGTGGCGATCGCAAACCAAAAAGGCGGTGTCGGCAAAACCACCACCTGCGTGAACCTGTCGTCCTGCGTGGCGGCGCTGGGCAAGCGGGTGCTGGTGGTGGACCTGGACCCCCAGGGCAACACCACCTCCGGCTACGGCGTGGCCAAACATGAGCTGGATTCCGATGTCTACACCTGCCTGATCGACGACGAGGATGTCCGCCAGGCCATCGTCAAGACCCAGTACAACGCCGACCTTCTGCCCTCCAACACCCAGCTGGCCGGCGCGGCGGTGGAGCTGGTCAGCCTGCCCCGGCGGGAAAACCGCCTGCGGGCCGTGCTGGCCCCGGTGGTGCCGGTGTATGACTACATCTTCATCGACTGCCCGCCCTCGCTGGACCTGCTCACCGTCAACGGGCTGTGCGCCTGCGACACCGTGCTCATCCCGATCCAGTGCGAATACTACGCGCTGGAAGGGCTCTCCGAGCTGATGAACACCCTGAAGACGGTGCGCAAAAAGTACAACCGCTACCTGGACATCGAGGGGGTCGTCTTCACGATGTACGCGGGCCGGCTCAACCTGACCATGCAGGTGGTGGCCCAGGTGAAAAAGTACTACGGCAACAAGGTGTACAAGACCGTCGTGCCCCGCACCGTCCGCCTGTCCGAAGCGCCCAGCTTTGGCATGCCGATCAACTTCTATGAGCCGAACGGCAAGGGCTGCGACGCCTATATGGCGATGGCACGGGAATTTTTGCAGAACAACGAACATTGAGAAAGTGGGTGTCGAATTGGCGAAACGCAAACTCGGCGGGCTGGGCCGCGGGCTGGACAGCCTGTTTGCCGACCTGCCGGAAGAGGACGCCGGCAGCGTGACCAGCCTGCCGCTGCGGGAGATTGAGCCGGACCCCGACCAGCCCCGCAAATACTTTGACGAGGAAGCCCTGGCCGCCCTGGCCCAGAGCATCGGGGAAAACGGGCTGCTGCAGCCCATCGCGGTGCGGCCGAAGAAAGCCGCCCCCGGCTACACCATCATTGCGGGGGAGCGCCGCTGGCGGGCCGCCCGGATGGCCGGGCTGGAGGAGGTGCCGGTCATCGTCAAGGACGTGACCGACGAACAGGCCGCCGCCCTGGCCCTGATCGAAAACCTGCAGCGGGAGGACCTGGACCCCATCGAGGTGGCCGAGGGCTGCCGCCGGCTGATCGACCAGTACGGGCTGACCCAGGAGCAGGCCGCCCAGCGGCTGGGCAAAAGCCGCAGCGCACTGACCAACACCCTGCGGCTGCTCAGCCTGCCCGACCCGGTGCGGGCCCAGGTGCGCAGCGGGGCGATCAGCACCGGCCACGCCAAGGCGATCCTGGGGCTGCCCACCGGCGAAATGATGGAGGCCGCCGCCGCCCAGGTCACGGCCAAGGCGCTGAACGTCCGCCAGACCGAGGCGCTCTGCCGCCGGCTGGCCCGCCCGCCCAAGGCCCCCAAGCCGGCCCCCGACGCCTTCACCCGCCCGGTGCTGGCCACCGAGGTGGAAGCCGCCCTCAAGGAAGTCACCGGCTGCGAGGTGCATGTGGAGTACAAAGACGGCAAAGGCAGCTTGCGCATCGACTTCTACAGCGACGACCAGCTCCGCACCTTCGCTGGACTTTTGGGGCAGTACCAAACCGAAAAGCAATGACTTTGTTTGCGGGGGCCCGCGCCCCCGCAGCCCCCCTGACCTTGCCGAAAACGTTGTGGTTTTATTTTTCACAACATCTCGTTGTGACGTTGTTCTTTCGTGACCGAAAGAACCAAAGGTCCCACCGTTTCGATGCGGTGGACGCCGACCAGGGGTCCACAGGACCCCTGGACCCCCCGCACGGGATCGTTGCGCGGCCATCTCTGTGAGCCCCTGCCGCGCCGCCCCACCGTAGACGGGGCGGCGCACAAGGTGGTTCTCCATGTCGGAAAGTACAGGCCACCAGGCAAGGTAGGTTTCCACGCCACATGGTCAGCCATTTATGAGAAGGTTTCTCTTATCTCTGTAGCGGAGGGTCAGTGACCCTCCCAAAACGTAAATACTACCGCAACGCTGTATGAAAGCAACGATGTAAAGGCCATGGAGATGCACGCTGTGCGCCGGCCCGTCAAGGGTGGGCCGGCGCAGATAGGGCGTAAAAACCCGGCCGCTGACCAACCCTCACGGGGGGTCCAGGGGTCCTGTGGACCCCTGGTCGGCGGCCGCCGCATCGAAACGGCGGGACCTTTGGTTCTTTCAGTCATGAAAGAACAACGATAATACGATATGTTGTAAAAAAAGACGGCCGCAAAGTTATCCCGGCAACTAACCCACAAGACAAACTCCGCTAGGCCAATAAAGAAAAAACAGCGTGAGCGGCGCGGGAGGGTGCGGGGTGTCCCGCTGGGTGAGAGCCGCCGGAAAGCCCGCTAGGCCAATTTTGGCAGCGTTCGCAGCGCGGCAGGGCGCGGGACTTCCCGCAGGGTGCGAAACGCCGGCACGCCCGCTAAAGCCAATAAAGAAAAACCAACGTCACAAAAGAACAACGATAATTCGATATGTTGTAACAAATCATAATAGCCAAACCTAAAAAAGAGAGGAATCATTATGTTAGACATCCGCTTTGTCCGTGAACACGCCGAGGAAGTCAAGGAAAACATCAAAAAGAAATTCCAGGACCAGAAACTTCCCCTGGTGGACCAGGTCATCGCCCTGGACGCCGAATACCGCGCCGCCATCACCGAGGCCAGCGACCTGCGGGCCAACCGCAACAAGCTCTCCAAACAGATCGGTATGCTGATGGGCCAGGCCAAAAAGGACCCCGCCAAGGCCGCCGAGGCCGAGGCCGTCAAGGCCCAGGTCACCGCCCAGGCCGACCGCCTGAAGGAACTGGAAGCCCGGGAAGCCGACCTCCAGGCCCAGATCCAGCAGATCATGTACCAGATCCCCCAGATGGTGGACCCCTCGGTGCCGGTGGGCCCCGACGACAGCTGCAATGTGGAGGTCCAGCGCTTCGGCGAATGCACCGTGCCCGACTACCCCATCCCCTACCATGTGGACATCATGGAAAGCTTCGACGGCATCGACCTGGACGCCGCCGGCCGGGTGTCCGGCAACGGGTTCTACTACCTGCTGGGCGACATCGCCCGCCTGCATGAAGCCGTGCTGGCCTATGCCCGGGACTTCATGATCGGCAAGGGCTTCACCTACGTCATCCCGCCTTTCATGATCCACGGCAACGTGGTGCAGGGCGTCATGTCCTTCCCCGAAATGGACGCCATGATGTACAAGATCGAGGGCGAGGACCTCTACCTCATCGGCACATCGGAACACAGCATGATCGGCCGCTTCATCGACCAGGTGCTGGACGGCGCCAAGCTGCCCCTGACCCTGACCAGCTACTCCCCCTGCTTCCGCAAGGAAAAGGGCGCCCACGGCATCGAGGAGCGGGGCGTCTACCGCATCCACCAGTTCGAAAAGCAGGAGATGATCGTCGTCTGCAAGCCCGAGGACAGCATGAAGTGGTATGAACAGATGTGGCGCTACTCGGTGGAACTGTTCCGCAGCCTGGAGATCCCGGTCCGCCAGCTGGAATGCTGCACCGGCGACCTGGCCGACCTGAAGGTCAAGAGCTGCGACATCGAAGCCTGGAGCCCCCGCCAGCAGAAATTCTTCGAGGTCTGCAGCTGCTCCAACCTGGGCGACGCCCAGGCCCGCCGCCTGCGCATCCGCTACAAGGACGAGTCCGGCAAGACCCAGCTGGCCCACACCCTCAACAACACTGTGGTGGCCCCGCCCCGTATGCTCATCGCCTTCCTGGAAAACCACTACCAGGCCGACGGGTCGGTCACCATCCCCGAAGTGCTGCGCCCCTACATGGGTGGCAAGGCCCTGTTGACCCCGGTCAAGAAGTAATTTCCCCATCCCCCGCCTTTGGGGCGGCCGGCCCGCCCGGAGCCCCCCGGCGCCCCGCCAGGCGGGGCGCCGGGGTGCGTTTTGGGGAATGCGAACCGTTCCTTGTTCTCGTTCCAGGGGGAAATTTTTACAAAAAATTTTTGGATTCAACGGTTCCCCCCTTTTTTTTCCGACCGGTTTCGGTCATAATAGAGACAGCCGGCCGGGGCGCGGTGGCGCCCCGGCCGTTCATTTCGAAGGAGGTGCCTTCATGACCATCCCCCAGTTTGATCTTTCCTGGCTGTCCGACCCCACCGTCTTTGCGGTCAACCGGCTGCCGGCCCACAGCGACCACCGGTTCCTGGTGGCCGGGCAGGAACCCCGCCAGTCCCTCGACGGGCGGTGGCGCTTCCACTACAGCCCCAGCCTGGCGGCCCGGCCGGCCGAATTCTGGCAGCCGGACGCCGACCTGAGCGCCTTCCGCTCCATCCGGGTGCCCGGCCACATCGAGACCCAGGGCTGCGGCCAGATCCAATACATCAACACCCTCTACCCCTGGGACGGCCACCGCGCCCTGACCCCGCCCCACTTCTCCCCCGAAGACTGCGCCGTCGGCAGCTATGTGCTGGACTTCGACCTGGACCCCGCGCTGCGCACCGGCCGGGTCTGCCTGTCCTTCCAGGGTGTGGAGCGGGCCTTCAGCTGCTGGTGCAACGGCCGCTTCCTCGGCTACAGTGAGGACAGCTTCACCCCCGCCGAGTTCGACCTGACCGGCTGCGTGCGCCCCACCGGCAACCGGCTGTGTGTGGAAGTCTACCAGCACTGTTCCGCCAGCTGGCTGGAAGACCAGGACTTCTTCCGCTTCTTCGGCATCTTCCGCCCGGTCTTCCTCTACGCCAAGCCGGACACCCACCTGGAGGATGTCTGGCTGCAGGCCGGCCTTGACCGGGACGGCCGCACCGGCACGCTGGCGCCGCGGCTCAAAACCTCCTGCGCCGACCCGGCCTGCGGGGAGGAATGCACCGTCCGCTGCACCGTCACCGCCCCGGGCGGGGCGGTGGTCCATGCCGGGGAACTGGCGCTGCAGCCCGCCGCCCCCGACCCGGCCTGCCCGGGCTGGATGGTCTGGCAGGCCCCGGAACTCCGCCTGCCCGACATCCGCCCCTGGTCCCACGAGGACCCGGCCCTCTACGATGTCTCGCTGACCCTGCTGGGGGCGGACGGCCGGCTGATCGAGACCTGCCTGTGCCAGGCGGGCTTCCGCCGCATCGAGATGGCGGACGGCCTGCTGCAGCTCAACGGCGGGCGGCTGCTGTTCAACGGGGTCAACCGGCATGAATGGAACCCCGAGACCGGCCGGGCCATCGGCCGGGCGGACATGGTCAGGGCCATCGAGACCTTCCGCCGCAACAACATCAACGCGGTGCGCACCTGCCACTACCCCAACCAGAGCCTGTGGTACGAGCTGTGCGACCAGAACGGCATCTATGTGATCGACGAGACCAATATGGAGACCCACGGCACCTGGGCCCGCCCCGGCGAGGGCGCGGCCGGCGCGGTGCCCGGGTCCCGGCCGGAATGGCTGGCCTGCGTGCTGGACCGGGCCCGCTCGATGCTGGAACGGGACAAGAACCACCCCTCGGTGCTGCTGTGGAGCTGCGGCAACGAGAGCTACGCCGGCGACGACATCCTGGCCATGTCCCGGCTGTTCCATGAACTGGACCCCACCCGCCCGGTCCACTACGAGGGCATCTTCCAATCCCGGCGGGAAGCCGCCAACGGCGCCCCCTACGACCCCGCCTGGGAGGCTACCTCCGACCTGGAAAGCCAGATGTACACCGACCCGCGGGACATCCGCGCCTACCTGGAATCCAGCCCCGAAAAGCCGATCATCCAGTGCGAGTACATGCACGACATGGGCAACAGCCTGGGCGGCATGGAAAGCTACATCGCCCTGACCGAAGAGTTCCCCCAGTGCCAGGGCGGCTTCATCTGGGACTATATGGACCAGGCCCTGTGGCACACCGACCCGCTGGGCCGGCGCACCCTGGGCTACGGCGGCGATTTCGGCGAGCGCCCCACCGACTACGCCTTCTGCGCCAACGGCATCGTCTTTGCCGACGGCACCGAGAAACCCGCCATGCAGGAGGTCCGCTACTGGTACGACCGCCCCGACCGCCGCGCCCGGTTTGACGCCGACAACGCCGCCGCCCGCATCCGCAGCGCAAACGCCCTGGCCGCCGAGGCCGAAGCCCGCGCCCGGGCCGACGCCGCCGCCCCCGACCTGCAGATCGTGCAGGGGGACGGGAACCTGGGCGTGCGGGGGCCGGGGTTTGCGGTGCTCTTCTCTTACACCGAGGGCGGGCCGGTCAGCCTGCGCCGGGCCGATGGGCAGGAATGGCTCTACCGGGCCCCGCGGCCGGTCTTCTGGCGGGCCGCCACCGAAAACGACAAGGGCTGCGGCTTCCCCCTGCGCAGCGGGGCCTGGCTGGCGGCCGAAGCCACCGCCCGCTGCACCTCCCACCAGCTGGAGGCATGCGGCCCCCGCGGGGTGACCATCGCCTACACCTTCACCTGCCCGGCGGTGCCCGGCATGGCCGCCACCCTGCGGTATACCGTCACGCCCGGCGGGGTGCTGCGGCTGCAGGCAAGCTACCAGGGCGCCCCCGGCCTGCCCGAGCTGCCCTGCTTCGGGGTGCGGCTCACCACCGCCGCCCCGGCGGACCAGGTGGCCTGGACCGGCCTGTCCGGCGAAACTTACCCCGACCGCTGGAAGGGCGGGCAGTTCGGCCACTGGCAGGAAGCCCCCCACCTGGCCGGCTACCTGGTCCCCCAGGACTGCGGCTGCCATGTGCAGACCCAGGCCGTCACCCTGCGCCGGCCGGACGGCACCGAGCTCACCGCCTGCATGGCCGGCGACGCCTTCGCCTTCTCGGCGCTGCCCCACACCGCCCTGGAGCTGGAGGCCGCCGACCATAAGGAGGACCTGGGCCCCGCCCCCCACACCCACCTCTGCCTGTATGCGGCCATGCGCGGGGTGGGCGGCATCAACACCTGGGGCGCCGATGTGGAGCCCGCCTACCATGTCAGCGGCGAAGCCGACCACAGCCTGACGGTGGACCTGCCGCTGCGGTGACCCCGGGGCGGCGCCTGCCTTTGCGGCCCCGGCGCCCTGGCCCCGACCGTTTGTTCATCCATCCGCCCCGGCGCCTGCCGGCGGCGGCAAACCCTTTCCGACCTTCAACTTTCCAACAAGGAGAACCACGATGTCTGAGATTTACACTACCCTCGAACAGTTGATCGGCAACACCCCGATGCTCCGTTTGCGCAACCTGCACGACGAACTCCAGTACGAAGCCGACCTGCTCGCCAAGCTGGAATGCTTCAACCCCGGCGGCTCGGTGAAGGACCGGGCCGTGATGCGGATGCTCGACGTCTATCAGCAGGGCCGCCGGCTGGGCTGGCACGGCACCATCGTCGAACCCACCAGCGGCAATACCGGCATCGGGCTGGCCTTCCTGGCGGCGACGCGGGGTTACCGGGCCATCATCGTCATGCCCGACTCCATGAGCGTGGAGCGCCGCGCACTGATCCAGGCGTACGGGGCCGAGGTGGTGCTGACCCCCGGCGCCCAGGGCATGGCCGGGGCCATCGCCAAGGCCAAGGAACTGCTGGAACAGATCCCCGGCGCCATCACCCTGAACCAGTTCGAAAACTGGATCAACTACGAAGCCCACTATGCCACCACCGGCCCCGAGATCTGGGAGGACACCGAAGGCAAGCTGGACTACTTTGTGGCCGGCGTGGGCACCGGCGGCACCATCACCGGCGTGGGGCAGTTCCTCAAGGAGAAGAACCCCAACATCAGGATCATCGCGGTGGAACCCGCCGACAGCCCGGTGCTGTCCGGCGGCAAACCGGGGCCCCACAAGCTGCAGGGCATCGGCGCGGGGTTTGTGCCCCACATCTATTCCCCCGAATATATCGACGAGGTCATGACCGTCACCACCGAGGACGCCCGCAAAACCGCCCGGCTGCTGGCCACCGTGGAAGGGCTGCTGGTGGGGTATTCCTCCGGCGCCGCCATGTGGGCCGCGCTGGAACTGGCCAAGCGCCCCGAAAACCGGGACAAGCGGATCGTCACCCTGCTGCCCGACCGGGGCGAGCGTTACCTCTCCACCGACCTCTTCACCCCGGAAGCGTAAGCGGGGCGGGGGTTTGTTCCGCCGGCCGCGGCGGGGCGGGGGCTGGGTTGAGGCCCCCTGCCCGACTCATGTGGTTTTCTTTGTCTCTCTTCGTGTGTTCCTTGTTCTCCTCCGGCGCGGAAGCCCGGAACGCTGCGGCGTTTCCCGGTGCTTCCGCGCCGTTTGTTTTGGGAGGTTGTAAGGCGGGACCTGCCGGGGGGGCGGACATTTTGCGGGAGTCCCCGCACCCTTCCCCGCCGCGCACGATGCTTTTTTCTTTATCGGCCCAGCGGACCTACCGGCACTGCCCAGCCCTCGGGTAACCTCGCGCCTTGCCCATCCGCTCACGCTGCCAAATCGGCTAGCGGGCTTTCCGGCGGCTCTCACCCCGCAGGAATCCCCGCGCCCCCGCCGCGCCTCAAACGCTGCTTTTTTCTTTATTGGCCTAGCGGGGTTTGCCTTGCAGGTTAGTTGCCGGGTTTGGCTTTGCGGCTATCTTTTTAACAACATATCGACATATCGTTGTTCTTTCATGAGGCGGATTATCATAGTAAGTGCAACACCTAAAAAATATAAAGGCAACTCATAAGAGAATCCTGTAAAATGGTAAGTGAGCAAAACAAACCGAAAGAACAGGAAAAGTCTTATGAGTTGCTACCACCATCTTACCATAGAAGAACGAGAAAAGCTATACTTGTTTGAAAATCAAGGAATGTCTGTGCGACAAATTGCTTCATTGCTGCATCGCTCACCCTCGACAATATCGAGAGAGCTGAAGCGCAACGCTGGGTTGCTTCCCTGTCAGGCACAGCAGGCTTACCAAAATCGGCGACGAAACTGTGTGCGCAAAAGCATCTTATCCAATCGTGAGTTATGCGATCAAGTCCGTTTTCTGTTGGGGCATCTGTTCTGGTCTCCGGAACAGATCGCCAATCGCCTGAAGTATGAGCAGGGGCACCGCGTCAGCACCTCTACGATTTACCGGGCGCTGGATAACGGGCTCTTGCGCGATACCCTGCGGGTCTATCTGCGAATTAAATACAAAAAGATCGGCAAGGCGAACAAAAGAAACAAGGTCTGCTTTCGTCGTTCCATCTCGGACAGGCCGCAGGAAGCGAACGAACGCACAAGAATCGGAGATTTCGAAGCGGACACGATTGTGGGCTCGAAAGGCCCGGCAGCCATTGTGACCGCCACCGACCGGCGTAGCCGGTTTCTGCTGACCGGCAAAGTGGAGCGGTTGGACGCCACTGCCGTCCGAGAAAAGTTGGTGGCTATGCTCAAGAGCACCGGCAAAAAGATTGAAACTGTTACCCTTGACCAGGGCCGAGAATTCGTTCAAAGCCAGCAAATGGAGCAGGAACTCGGAGTACCGGTCTACTTTGCGCATCCGCATTCGCCCTGGGAAAAGCCTACGGTCGAGAACACAAACGGGCTGCTCCGGCAGTTTATTCCGAAACGCCATTCCCTGAACGATGTCTCTGAGGCTGATCTCTCCACCTTCTGTGCTCTGCTCAACCTCAGACCCCGCAAATGCCTTGGTTGGCTCACTCCTTATGAGTCTTTCTTCCAAAATGTGTTGCACTTCACTTGACAA
>DWWE01000003.1 GCA_019119835.1 Candidatus Gemmiger stercoravium
TTTCCCCTTGTGTATCCCCTTCGACAAAATTTTACGTCAAATCGCGCACTCGTCACTTCGTTCCTCGCACACAATTTGCCGTAAAATTTCCCTGTCGGTGTCGCCGTCGTCGGCGCATGTCCGCCGACGGCGACGGTTCTAGATTATTTCGACAGTCTGAGGCCCTGCCTGCCCGGCGGGGCCTTTTTATCGACGACAACAAGCAGGAGGAACCCCATGTCTGACAAGACCCTGTCCTTTATCAAACGCTGGTGGCTGATGGCCGCCGTACTGCTGGCCACCGTGGTGCTGGCCGCCGTTTTGCAGCAGGTGGAAAAGACCGCGCTGATCAACCGCACCGGACAGACCTTTGAAAAAGGCGTCGTGACCGCCGTGCTGCAGGACAACCTGCAGCCGGACGGCACCCGCGTGGGCGACCAGCGGGTGGCGGTGCGCATGACCTCCGGCGTGCGCAAGGGCCAGACCATCGAGATGACCAGCAGTTCGGGGTATCTGTTCGGCGCTGCCTGCCGGGAAGGGCTGCGGGTCATTGTGATGCAGAGCGTGGCCGGCGACACCACCGTGTCCAGCGTGTACAGCCAGGACCGGGGCGGCGTCCTGATCCTGTTCGCCCTGCTCTACCTGGCGGCGCTGGTGGTCATCGGCGGCAAGCAGGGGCTCAAGGGGGCTTTGGGGCTCGCCTTCACCTTTTTGTCCATCATCTACCTGTACCTGCCGCTGGTCTACCTGGGCTGGCCGCCGCTGTGGACCTCGGTGCTGATCTGCGCCGCGACCACCGCCGTGACCATGTACCTGATCGGCGGGCCCACCCGCAAGACGGTGGTGGCCAGCGTGGGCACGGTGGCCGGCGTGGTCATTGCCGCGCTGATCGCCGCGCTGTTCGGCTGGGCCACCGGCATCTCGGGGTGGAATGTCTCGGACATCGAGACCCTCATCACCCTGTGGAACACCAACGGCATCAATGTGGGCGAACTGCTGTTTGCCGGGCTGCTGATCTCCAGCCTGGGCGCCGTGATGGACGTGGCCATGTCGGTGGCCAGCTCGATGGGCGAGGTTCTGGCCCAGAACCCCGCCATGCACCGCACCGCCCTGTTTGCCTCGGGCATGCGGATCGGCCGGGATATGATGGGCACCGACTCCAACACCCTGATCCTGGCCTTTGCGGGCGGCAGCGTGAGCACCCTGCTGCTGGACTATGCCTACGACCTGCCGGCGCTGCAGATCCTGAACTCCAACAACATCGGCATCTCGGTGATGCAGGGGCTGGCGGGCAGCTTCGGGGTGGTGCTGGCGGTGCCGGTGACGGTGGCGCTGGCCACCCTGCTGTACACGGCCCGGCGCCCGGCCGGGGCCATGCGGCAGGGCGCGGCAGCCGAATGATCCCGGAAGCGAGCCAACAGATCCAATTCTTTCATTCGATTCCACTCAAAAACCTGCGGATGACAAAACAGCCGGCCGCCGTCAATGGTCAAGATGAACGGCTTACGCCGCCGTTGACAGCGCCCGTCCATTTCGCTTTTTGGCAGCCAAGGCGGCGGTTGCCGCCAATTTCCACTTGAAAATGGCGCTTGCTTTTATGAGGAAGCTGAGAATAGCAAGCACAACAGATGTATGTACACACTGCGATTTTTATATCTGGCAAACAGCGCACGGCGGTACCCATTCGTGCGCTTTCTCGTTGGGGAACGCCTCAAACCCTTTATCAATTTTGGGGAAATCGGCTACGCACCGATGGTACGAAATTACTCCTTTTCTTCAAACATAATTTTCTTGAAAACGCCGCAATTATCTTCGAACTGTTTGAGAAAATCTCTCTTTGGAATAGGCTTTTTTGTACACAAATTTTCATAAACTGTGTAAGTCGCAGCTACCAAAGTCAGCGTATTGAAGTCGGTTATTTCACAAGCCAAATCTTTATCATGATTAGTCAGCATAAGATACTCCTTTACTCAATCGGCGGAATAGGCGGCATGGCGTTTGCGAACAGATTTTTCAGTTCGTCAACCGTCCCCGCTTTTGCCCATTGCGCCATTCCATTTTTCCAAACCAAACTATCAGCAGTAAGTTGCCCTGCGGCTGCCATCTGTGTCAACACAGAAAGATCAAACGGTCCTGTGGCTTGTCCGTTTACCGCAACATGATATGCCACAGCAGAAATAGGTGGAGGCACAGCACCGGGCGTTATCTGCTGATTGATGCCACCCATCATATTATTCATAGCACCGGCAATGTTCTGACCGACAGCACCGCCAACAGCCATGCTTGCCATCATAGCGGCCATATTGAAGCTCTCTCCACTGCCGCCTAAACTTACATCACCAGCTCCGTTCGCTCCCATCTGACCGAGAGCCTGTGCGCCAGCAACGCCAACCTCTGCCTGTTTTTCAACTTGGAAAACACCAATGTTGGCAGTTTGTGTCTGCTTGTGCATAGCATACTGGCCTTCTTCACGCTGGATACGGAGACGCTCTACATAATCCTGCGTTTCAGCCTCAACCCTCGTTGCAGCAATATCCCTGGTAACAGCCATCAGATGGCGGTAACCTTCGCTGGTTTTGTCGATCTCAATGGCGGCAATATCCACCCCGGATACCAAAACACCGAAAGATTCTTTCAGGCGTTCGCCGATGTCGTACTCCACAGCATCGTTGATTTGTGCGGTTTTGGTTTCAATCTGAATGACCGGAATATTGTTGGCAGCGGGAGCATTGGCGACCGCATCTTTCACATACCGGCATACTGCATCTCGAATCTGCTTTTGAAAATCATTGAGGTCAAATGTATTTAATCGATTGAGTTTAATGAACTCGCGGTAGTCCCGAATCTGAAAACTGACAGTACCTCTGACGGCAAGTGGAACACCAAAATCAGGAAGTCTTGGGTCATATACATCAAAGAACGGAACACCAAATTTAACCTGGATAATGCGGGCGAGATTGATGAAATAAATCTCTGCCTGAAACGGAGTGCCACCCTCATATGCCAGACCGATGATGCTTGATAAAACAGGAAAGTTAGCCGTTTTAATTGTTTGATCGAAAGGGCCGACAATGAAATCCTGCATCGTGCCATTTTTCTGTTTGTAAACAAAGACTGCAACCTCGCCGTCTTTAACCCGCAAGGAAGACCCCCAGCGAATAGAATTTTCTCTGACAGTTTCACCCTGCCGAACACCGGACGGATGCCACTTCCAAATAAGATACGATGGTTCGTCACAGCGTATCTCATCCATCAAACCGCTTTTGCGATTATTTCTGTCGAATAATCCCATATCGGAAGCCCTCCTACTCTTTTGTATCGCTATCACTTGATTCTTCGCCATTCAGGATACGGTTAAATTCATCAATATTTTCTTGTGCCGCATCCAACCCTGGCTGCAAACCGTCTTTGAAACCCTCGACAAATCCACCAGTACCATTTTCGCTATCAGATGGTTCATCATTCGCCCTATCAATATCTGGAGTGGGTGTGTACTCTAAATCTATTCCATTTTCTGTGGCTTTTTCAAGTACCTTTTCCACCCAATATTCCCGTTCAATATCCCATTTTCGCTCCATTTCCATATCATAACGCTGATAGTCGATAGAGTCTGCAATTCTTAAGGCATGTGAATATTCTCCATTATCTAATGCCTGCTGAACATCGAGAACGATATTATCCAAACGCTCAAGTTCTTTTGCTTCCTCTTTTGGATTAGTAATCACAAGTATCATAATTACGACAATCCATACTATGGGCACCCACCCAATCATAAGAACCCACTTAATGACACCTTTTTTCTTGGATTTTTTAATTTTCTCATTACAACTATCATAAAGCTCCTTGATTTCCATAAATGTACTATCTGCAGAATAGGCTCTTTTGGCCTTTTCATATACCTGCTGGACTTTTGAAAACCAAGCTGCGTTTACTTCTTTTTCGCTCTTAGAAATATCTGTATTGGCAGAGTCATATGTTCGCATGTTCATGCTTGAGGTCGCAAGAATCATAAATTCAAGCATATCCTCTTTTGTGTTAGGAATGGAGAAGCTTTTTATTAAGCTGATTTTTTGTTCATCCGTCTTGGATACCCTTTGTTTCGCTTCTGCCGCTGAAAAAAGACCATGAGGTTTTTCGTATTCCCGTCTTGATTCAATCGCCTCTAATTTCAGGGCAAATTCCTTTACAGCACTGGTTGCTTTTGCTCCACGCAACTCGTAACCACAAGCAGGGCAATTTAATTCAAATGACTTTAGGACTTCGCCACAATTTGGACATTTGTATAGTTTCCCTGTAAACTCATGTTGGCGTTGTGTATTTTTCGTGTTTCCATCTGATACTGGATAGCCGCATTTCTGGCAGAATTTTGCACCATCAATTAGCTGGGTTCCACAATTCCTACAATAAGCCATATATGTACCTCAATTTCATCATTTTACACGGTATGGATTCGACTTCATTGCAAGTCTAACAATATCAACTATCCAGCCGATACCAAAAAAGCCCAATGTACATAGATACAAAAGTCCGGTAATTACTTTACCTTCGTAAAAACGATGTACTCCTAACCACCCAAAGAACACACACAGAATCAAGGCAATCCATTTACTGCGCCAAGTCCCTGTTTGTATAGTGATCCTTCTCTTTATCGTTTCAAACTCAATATTTCGGTCAGGAAATGCGCTGCCACAATTCAAGCAGTAAAAAGAATCCTCTGGCATTGCCGCACCGCATTTCGGGCAAATTTTGGTCATTCCTGTGAAATCATTAAAAGATTCTTTCGTATCATACGATTCACTTTCCTTGCAGTCTATTTTCTTCCCACATTCTGGACAAAACTCGAAACTGTCCAGCAGTTCTTTCCCGCAGTTAGTGCAAAAAGCCATATCTATCCTCCGCAGACAAAACTCAGAGTTGTTCCGGATCTATCTTGATTGCATCACAAATATCCCCAATATTACAATCTAGATACTCACAAATGCGTAACAGGACAGAAAGAGCGACTTCTTCATTTTTTCTGAGTTTTGTCATTGTTCCCGTAGCAATGCTCAAATCTTTTCGGAGTGTGGCCGGAGAAATTTCTTTCTCAATTAAGCGTATCCATAACTTTTTGTAACTGATTTTCATAGCACATTCTTTCCAAATCCGTATGTTAACTTTTACAAGAGCTATTATACTAGAAATTACTTTAGAAATCAAGATAATTGTCCGCTTAATAGATGCATTTTCGCAATTTATTGCGATTTCGCTCGACGATTTTGCGATTTTATGGATAGGGAAGTTTCCCTTTTACGCCGCCATATCAACTAACAGCAATAAACGAACCTGGGTATGGACCGCTTTCACAAAACACACCACAGGGCAAAAAGTAGGCAGTTTTCGGTCCTTAAACACACAAAAAAGCAGACGGCACCCAACCGAAGTTGAATGCCGTCTGTTTGTTGTCCAATCCTGTTTGACAGATGTCGATTTTACAATTTCTTCAAATTACCGTCTTATCGTAAACAGGTAAGGCAGCCGTGCTTTTGTTGTTTGTCTTTTTGCCGCGGGCGCCTTACCCCTGCCGGGGCCGGGCGCCGGGCAGCAGGGCCACGGCGTCCCGCAAAATGACCAGCGGGTCCTCGCCGGGCTGCAGGTGCAGGCTCAGGTAGGGCCGGCCCAGGGCGCAGTACTTCACCCGGCGGGGCATCGCGTCCAGCAGCGGGCCCATCTGCTGCGGGCCCACCACATCGCTGTACAGCAGCAGCTCGCTGCCCTTCTGGGTGATCTCGACAACCCCCACCCGGGCCGCCGTGACCCGCACCAGCGACACATCCACCAGGCTCTGTACGCTCTTGGGCGGGTCGCCGTACCGGTCGATGAGTTCGTCCAGCACGTCCTCGGCGTCGTCGGCGGTCTCGATGGCCGCGATGCGCTTGTACGCCTCGATGCGGCCGGCCGCATCGGGGATGTAGGCTTCGGGCAGGAAGGCGTCGGCCGCGATGTCCACGATGCAGTCGCTCTTGTCCGGCTCGGGCACTTCGCCCCGGGCCGCGGCGATGGCCTGGCCCAGCATCTTCACATACAGGTCATAGCCCACGGCCTCCATGTGGCCGTGCTGGCTGTGGCCCAGCAGGCTGCCGGCGCCGCGGATCTGCAGGTCCCGCATGGCGATGCGCACCCCCGAACCGAAGGCCGTGAACTCCCGGATGGCCGACAGCCGCTTGGCCGCCACTTCGGTGAGGACCCGGTCCCGGCGGAAGGTGAAGTAGGCGTAGGCCTTGCGGGCCGACCGGCCCACCCGGCCGCGGATCTGGTACAGCTGGGACAGGCCCATGCGGTCGGCGTCCTCAATGATCAGGGTGTTGCAGTTGCGCACGTCCACCCCGGTCTCGATGAGGGTGGTGCAGACCAGCAGGTCGATCTCGTTGTCCAGCAGCTGCTGCCAGACCGAGGAGATCTGTTCCTCGGTCATCTTGCCGTGGGCGATGCCCACCCGGGCGCCGGGCACCATTTGGGTGATGCGGGCGGCGCAGGCGTCGATGTCCCCGATCTGGTTGTGCAGGTAGTAGACCTGCCCGCCCCGGGCCAGTTCCTTGCGGATGGCCTCGGCCACGATGCCGGCGTCGTATTCCAGCACATAGGTCTCGATGGGCTGGCGCTCGAAGGGGGGCTGCTCGATCATCGACATATCCCGGATGCCGGACAGCGCCATGTTCAGCGTGCGGGGGATCGGGGTGGCCGAGAGGGTCAGCACATCCACCCCCACGAAGTTTTCCTTGAGCTTTTCCTTGTGTTTGACCCCGAAGCGCTGTTCCTCGTCAATGATGAGCAGGCCCAGGTCCTTGAACTTCACATCGTCGGACAGCAGCCGGTGGGTCCCCACCACGATGTCCACGGTGCCGTCCCGCAGGCCGCGCAGCGTCTCCTTCTGTTCCTTGGCGCTGCGGTAGCGGGACAGCAGCCCGATGCGGATGGGGAACGCCTCCATGCGGGAGAGGGCGGTGTTGAAATGCTGCCAGGCCAGGATGGTGGTGGGGGCCAGGATCGCGCACTGCTTGCCGCCCATCACACATTTGAAGGCCGCCCGCAGCGCCACCTCGGTCTTGCCGACCCCCACGTCGCCGCACAGCAGCCGGTCCATCGGCCAGGTCTGCTCCATGTCGTGCTTGATCTCGGCGGTGGCCGCCAGCTGGTCGGGGGTCTCCTCATAGGCGAAGCGCTGTTCAAAGTCCCCCTGCCAGGTGTCGTCCGCCGGGAAGGCGTAGCCCCGGGCCTGCTTGCGGCGGGCGTACAGCTCGATGAGCTCCTTGGCCATCGCCTCGGTGGCGGCCCGGACCCGCCGGCGGGTCTTGTTCCAGTCGCCGCCGCCCAGCCGGCTCAGCCGCACCTTGTCCGAGTCGCCGGGGGCGGTGTAGCGGGAGAGCAGGTCCAGCTGGGTGACCGGGACGTAGAGCACGTCCTTTTTGTCGTACTCGATGCGCAGGTAGTCCTTGGTGACCCCCTGCACCTCCATGCGGCGGATGCCCGCATACCGGCCGATGCCGTGGTTCTGGTGGACCACCAGGTCGCCGGGGGTGATCTCGGTCAGGCTGTTGAGGGCGTCCTTGGGGCGCTTCTTTTTGCGGCGGACGGTGGTCTCGCCAAAGGCCCGGGCCGTGATCACCGCATAGCGGGCAAAGGGCAGCTCGCACCCGGCGGACAGGTGCCCGGGCAGCACCTGCACCTGCCCGGCGGCGGGCGGGGCCGCCGGGTCGGTGGTGACCGGCAGCCCCTTGGCCCGCAGGTCCTGGCTGAGCCCGGCGGCGGCGCGGGGGGTGCCGGCCAGCACCGTGACCGCCAGCCCCTGCCCCCGCAGCGGGGTCAGGTCTTCCAGCAGCGCGGCCACCTCGCCGCCCCAGGCGGGCAGGCTGTGGCTGGGCACGTTGACCATCGCCTTCAGCGGCTGGTCGGGCAGGCTGCGGGCAAAGTTTTCGGCCAGCAGGGTGCGGTAGCGCCCGGTCCGGGTCCAGAGCCATTCGGGCGGGGCGTACAGGTCGTCCAGCCCGGCGCAGAGGGCGCCGTCGTTGAACAAGGCGGCCAGCTCCTCGCCCCGGCGGTAGGCGGTGGCCCGGTCGGCCTCCCGGATGGAGGCCGGCTCCTCGATGAAGAGCAGTGGGTCCTCCAGGTGGTCCAGCAGGGTGGCCCGCTCGGGGTAGCGCACGTCCAGGTACCGGTCCATCGACGGCGGCACCGCCCCGGCGTCCAGCTGGGCCAGGTCGGCGGCCATGACCGCCTCCATCGCGGTGCGCTTTTTCCCCCGCTGCTTTTTCCAGTAGGCCCGCAGCGCGGCGGCGGCCTGCCCCGGCGCGCCGAACAGCACCTCCCGCGCAGGGCTCAGGTAGATCTTCTCCACCGGTTCGTCCCGGCGCTGGGTGGCCAGGTCGAAGGTGTGCATCGTGTCGATCTCGTCCCCCCAGAACTCCACGCGGGCCGGGGCCTTCATGTCGGGGGCGTACAGGTCCAGGATGTCGCCCCGGATGGAAAACTGCCCCGGGCCGTCCACCCGGTCCCGGCGCACATAGCCGGCGCCCAGCAGCAGCGCGGTGAGCTCGTCCCGCTGCAGGGTGTCGCCGGGGTGCAGCGTGCGGGTGTTGGCGCGGAAATCCGCCGGGGGCACCGTGTACTGGGTCAGCCCCTCGCTGGGCACGCAGACCGCCTGCAGCCGCCCGCCGGCCAGGTCCCCCAGCACGGCCAGACGGCGGTACTCGTATTCCCGGCCGGCGCTCTCGATGGGACGCAGCAGGTAATCCCGGGCCGGGAAGACCGCGGCCGCCACCCCCAGCGTGTTCAGGTCGGCGGCGAAACGGGTGGCCTCGGCCTCGCCGGGGGTGACGACGCACAGCGTGCGCCCCAGCGCCCGGCCCAGCGCCGCATACACCAGCGCCCGGCCGGACGCCGGCAGCCCGAACAGCGCACAGGCCCCCTTGCCGGACAGCGCCCCCGCCAGCTTTTTGTATTCTTCGGTTTGCAGAAACAGCGATTGGAACATAAGTCACCTGTCACTTGTCAGGCCCGGTCCGGGCCGCTATACTATACATCAGAACCAAGCACCTTCGTGCAGAGAGGAGCCCCCCATGACACACCCCCGCCAGACCCAGAACCCGACCCTTGACCTGCTGCGCACCGGCGCCGCACTGATGGTACTGGCGGTCCATGCCGGGCAGGCCGCCGGGCTGGGGGAACAGACCCGGGTGGGCGGCCAGGGGGTACTGCTGTTTTTTATCCTGAGCGGCTACCTGACCATGGCCAGCCTGGACCGGCGCCCCGCCCCCGGGCGATACTACCTGGGCCGGGTGCGGCGGATCCTGCCGCTGTACTGGCTGGTGGTGGCGGTGCGCTGGGCGCTGGACGCCGGGCTGTACCTGGCCGGCGGAATGCCGGCGGGGGCCGTGTTCGGGCCCGAAGGCCCCTGCGGGCCCCGGTACCTGCGCTATCTGCTGTTTTTGCAGATGTGGCTGCCCAGCGACAACTGGGCCCTGTGGAACAACCGCAGCGCCCTGTGGACGATGAGCGCCTTCGCCTTTTTCTACCTGCTGGCCCCCTGGCTGTACCGGCTGCTGGCCGGCGCCGAGCGGCGCTGGCGGTACGGCGGCACAGCCGCGGGGTTCTGCCTGCTGGCGGCGGTGCTGGCCGGCAAGGGCATGCTGGGCCGGGCCCTGGAACAGACACTGGGCCGGCTGCCCGCCGGTCAGGTGGACAACATCTCCCAGTTCAGCGCCCAGAACCCGGTCATGGAGCTGTATGTGTTTTTGTACGGGGCCCTGCTGTTTTTTGCAGTGCGGGAAGGGCAGGCCCTGGCCTTTGGCGGATTCTGCCTGCTGCTGCCGCTGCTGACCGGCTTCACCCGCGTGGCCTTTGAGGGTGTGTTTGCCGCGCTGGTGCTGCTGGCCGTCTGCCTGCCCTGTCCCCTTCGGCCGGAGAGCCGGGCCGGGCGGGCGCTGCGGTTTTTCAGCGGCGGCAGTTTTTTCCTGTATCTGGCCCATCCGCTGCTGCTGAGCCTGCTGCCCGCCCTGCCGGCCGGGTCGGCGGCGGGGCGGTGGGCGGCCTGGCTGGGGGTGCTGGGCCTCTGCCTGGGGGTGTGCTATCTTGTGTACGGGCTGTTCATCCGCCGGTTCGAAGCCCTGTTTGCCGGGCGGTAGTTTACAGCCGCCGGAGCGGCGCGTCCAGCCGTTCCAGGCCCCAGCCGCGCCAGCCCCAGAGGGTGTCCTCGCCGCCGGTGGTGCGGATGGCCAGGCAGCCATCCCCGGTCATGGACCAGGACGCCACCTCCGGGTTCAGCCCGCTGGACATCCAGAAGGACCGGACCTCGCCATCCTGCCAGCGGTACAGGAAGATGTGCTGGCTGTACCGGGTATCCCGGCCGGTCTGCCAGAACGGCCGGCTGGGGCCGTAAAAGCCCCGCCGCCAGACCAGCAGCGCCAGCTCGTCAGCGCCGTCGGCGTCCAGGTCGCCGGTGAGGAAGCCGCGCACCCGCCAGCCGGGTTCGGAGACAAAGAGGGGTTCATGCCGCCCCCAGACGGTGAGCACCCCGGCGGTGGAAAGCTCCACCGCCCAGCCCCCGTCCGCCGTCCACCAGGCCCCCGCGTCGGGGGCGGCGGGCAGGCGGGGGTCGCCGGCCCGCCCCAGCCCCAGCAGCACCGCCGCCAGCAGCACCAGGGCCGCCAGCGGCAGGGTCAGCCGCCCCCGGGCCGCCCGGATCAGCGCTGCCACAGCGCGGAAGCGTCCAGCATGGCCGGCTGGGTCCAGGCGGCGGGGTCGGGGCGGTCAGCCACGTCGCGCAGCAGGCCGTCCTCGCCGGCGATCAGGCCCATGGCGCTCTGCCACTGGCTGTCGGTGAGGCGCTCGGCCTGGGGCCGGGTGAACTCGTGGAAGGCGAACACCGTGCCCGAGGCGATGCGCAGACTGCCCTCCACCGGGACGATGACATAGATCGTGTTCACCGAGGTGGCCACCTGCAGCACCGAGCCGTTGGGGTCGGTGGCCACGTCCGAGACCAGCGCCGCCGGCATCTCGAGCGGGGTGTAGATGCCGGCCGGGTCGGCCACCGTCTCGGTCCAGAAGTGTTCCAGCTGGCCGCCGAAACTGCGGATCAGCTCAAATTCCTCGTCGGTCGGCAGCTCGTTGCGCAGCTCCTTCTCGGCGATGGTCATGAACCGGCGGTTCATCTCGGCCAGCAGGGACAGGTCCTCGGCGGCATCGTCAAGCAGCAGGCCCAGGGCGTCCAGGCCGTTGGCCGTGGCGGTGCACAGCGCCGACAGCCGCCCGAACACCACCGGTTCGGCCTCCACATACCCCCGGTCGTCCCGCTCTTCGATCATTCCGCCGCCGCCCATCTCGGCATAGATCTGCTTGGCGTAGAGGGCGGTGTCATGTTTGAGTTCGGTCCAGCTGCCCAGCAAGCTGGTCAGGCTTTTGGCGGTCCAGGCGTCGGTCTGCATGTAGGCAGGCCAGCCCGCGCCCTTCGCCTCGGCCAGCGGGCGCAGCGCGTTCAGCCAGGCCGCATACAGGCTGGCGTTCCAGGCCGTGTCCGGCGCTTCGGCCAGCCGGGTGCGGACCTTGTCCAACTGTTCGTCATAGTTGGGGTAGTCGGTCTGCCCCGCTTCGTCCAGCAGCGCCCGCGCCCGTTCGGACCCGAGGGCGGCGGGCAGGTCCAGGGCCGCCGGCAGCATCCGCTGGGCCTGGCCGTTGGCTTCCACCTGGGGGTAGACCAGCTGCTGGAACACCGCGGCGTCCAGCGTGAACCGCTGCCCCAGGAAGCGGAAACCCTTGGTGGCGGCGTCCCGGTCCTCGTCTTCATAGATCGGGATGGAGTTGATGGCCGCCGGCGCCAGCCTGCCCACACTGTCGGCAAAGGCGTCGAAGGCGGCGGTCTGCCCCGGCAGGTCGCCGGTCTCCGGAAGGCCGCCGTAGGCCGACTCGATCAGCGGGCGGTAGTCGCTGACCACCGCATCGTCGCTGACCCCGGCAAAGAAGGCGGTCACCGCATACAGTCGGTCCCAGTCGGCCTGGACCCCGGCCTGTTCCAGTGCCAGGCAGGCCAGCAGGGCGCTGCGGGTCTCGTCGGCGCTGGCGGTGCGGAAGGTCAGCCGCCCGTACCACATCATCCCGCGGAAATAGCGCTCCAGCGTTTCATCCCCGGCGTAGTAGCTGCGGGGGATGTACTGGGTATAGTCCTCTTTCAAGCCGTCGGCCCCGCCGTCGCCGCCCAGGTTCATCACCGGCGAAAGGGCGGTGGTTTCGGCCGCTTCGATCAGCGCCAGCTCCTGCGCCACCGGGGCGGCCACCGCCTCGGGCACCGGGGTGTCCGGGTCCAGCAGGCAGGCCCCCACCGTGAAGAAAGCCAGGTTGCGCAGCGCCGCGTTCTCCCATTCGGTGCCGGCCAGCGCCTGCCACTGGGTCTGGCTCTGCTGCTGCATCGCCTGGCTCAGCGCCAGCAGCCGGCCGCAGAGTTCCTCCTTTTCCACCTGTTTCTGCAGGTAGGCGAAGTAGAGGTGGTAGGTGTGGAGCATCGCGTCCACCGTGACAAAGTTCGGCTCATAGTTGTAGCGGTTGCTCTCGTAGGTGCTGAAAAATTCGTGGTTGTTGTTCTCGATCACCAGGAAGCCGTTTTCCAGCAGGGTCTGGCGGGCTTCCTCGCTCCAATACTCCATCCGGTCGGCGTTGATGACGTTGGAGAAGTCCGGTTCCACCGGGTAGTCGGGCACGGCGGGCACCAGGTCCGGGTCGTACAGCGGGTCCATCTGCCCCAGCAGGCTGGGCAGCACGGCGGCGGAAGCCACCGTCTGCGCCCCGGGGGCATCTGTGCCAAGCAGCGGGGTGGGGGCCGGCGCGGCGGAGGGCGCAGCCGTGGAGCCCGGCGTCGCCGCCGGGTCCTGCCCGGCCGACGGGGCGGCCGAACAGCCGAAAAGCCCGGCCAGCAGGGAGACGGCCAGGCAGAGGGAAGCTAGACGATGTTTCATACACGACCTCCTTGTGATGGGCGAAAGATCCCGGGACGGCCGGCAGACGGGTCAGTGGTTGTAGCGGTTCTGGGCCTCCCCCAGCTTGCCGGCGAGGATCAGGCGGCAGGCGCCCTCGATGTCGTCGCGGCGGTCGGCCAGGGCCTGGGCGTCGGCCGGCGGGAACCGGCCCAGCACCCAGGCGGCCAGGTCATAGTCGGGGCGGGGCTTGGCCCCCACCCCGATGCGCAGCCGGGGGAAATCCTCCCCGCCCAGCGAAGCGATGATGCTTTTGAGGCCGTTGTGGCCCCCTGCCGAGCCGGAAGCCCGGATGCGCAGATGGCCGGGTTCCTGGGTGATGTCGTCGCAGAGCACCAGCACATGGCTGCGGGGGATCTTGTAGAACTGGGCGGCCGGGGCGATGCACTGGCCGCTCAGGTTCATGTAGGTCAGCGGTTTGAGCAGCATCACCTTGCGGCCGTCCACCTGGGTGATGCCGTACAGCCCCTGCCACTTGGCTTTGCCCAGGGGGCAGCCCCAGCGCTGTGCCAGGGCGTCCAGCGCCGCAAAGCCCGCGTTGTGGCGGGTGCCGTCGTACTTGGGTTCCGGGTTGCCGAGACCGGCGATGATCCAGTCGGCCCCGGTGTGGGAAAACAGGGACATAGAAGAGAAAACTCCTTACACAGATTGCTTACAAAAGGCTGTGGCGCACCTGGCTGCCGAAGGGAAAGAGGGACAGCCGGGCCAGCTTGAAAAACTGCAGCCCGAAGGGGATGCCGATGACCGTCACGCAGAGCAGGCACCCCCAGGCCGCGTGGGCCAGGGCCATCGGCAGGCCGGTAAGGACCAGCCACAGGATGTTGAGCAGCACACTGCCCGCCCCGCCGCCGAAGACCACCTCCTTGCCGAAGGGGCACAGCGAGAGGGCGGCGAACTTGAAGCACTGCATCCCCACCGGGATGCCCAGGATGGTGACGCACCACAGCGCACCCGCCAGCGCCCAGCCCAGGGCGCTGGCCAGCCCGCCGAAGATCAGCCACAGAAGATTGCCGAGAAAACGCATGGCAAAGCCCCCCTTACGGATGAAAACTCTGCTGCAGCGCCCGCCGGGCGGCGTCCCAACGGCGGGCCGGCACCAGCAGGGTGTACAGCGTGGAAAGGTCGGCCCGCTCCCCCACTGCGGCGAACCCGCCGGCCCGGCGGGTGCCGCTGCCGGTGTACTGCTGCCGCTGCACATAGGGAATGCCGGCGGCGGTCAGCGCGGCCGTGACGGCCGCCAGGCGGGCCGGGTCGGTGGTGACCAGCAGTTCCTTTTTGACAAAGGGCAGACGATCCAACAGCATAGGGCGCCCCCCCTCACGGCTGCCCGGCGGCCTGTTCGGCTTCCAGCTTCTGCTTTTTTTCGATGTACTGTTTCAGCTTGCGCTCGCCCCAGCCGGGCAGGGCGGTCTGCTTGCCCCGCTCGATGCCCAGCGCGCCGGCGGGCACGTCCTTGCCGATGGTGGACCCGGCGGCGGTGTAGGCGTGGTCCCCCACCGTGACCGGCGCCACCAGGTTGGTGTTGCAGCCGATGAAGGCATAGTCCCCGATGGTGGTGTGATACTTGCCCTCGCCGTCATAGTTGCAGGTGACGGTGCCGCAGCCGAAGTTGCAGTATTTGCCCACCGTGGCGTCGCCGATGTAGGTCAGGTGGCTGACCGTGTTGCCCTGGGCGAAATCGGCGTTCTTGGTCTCCACATAGGCACCCAGGTGGACCCCCTCGCCGGTGCGGGTGCCGGCGCGCACATGGGTGAAGGGGCCGATCTTGTTGTTGGGGCCGAGAACGCTGTCATAGCACTGGCTGGCGTTGACGGCGGTGCCGGCGCCGACGGTGGTGTTTTCCAGCAGGGTGTTGGGGCCGATGACGCAGCCGGCCTCGATGACGGTGGCCCCGCGCAGGATGCACCCGGGCAGGATGGTCGCCCCCGGGGCGATGATGACCTCCGGGTCGATGTAGACATTGTCGCTGAGGAACTCCACCCCGTTTTCCAGGTGGCGCTGGAAGGTCTCAGCAAAGCGCTGCTTGGCAGCCAGATAGTTTTCCCGTGCAGTGGACATAGGGTTTTCCTCCTTCATGATCGCCGGGCGCCCGCTTGCCGCGGCGCCCCCGGACCTGTACCTATTATACCAGACCGCCCGCCAAATGGGAAGCAAGCCCCCATGACGGCAAGCCCGCCCGGCCCCACAGCGGGCGGCAGGCAGGCTGTTAAGAAATGTTAACGCGGGAAGGCCGAAGTAACTTTTTCAAACTTCCCGCCCATTATAATTTATCGCATTTTTGGTTAAAATGCAAGAGAATCTCGGGAAAAATTCGGCAAAAATTCAGCGAAACTATTGAGCACTTTTTTAACAATCCTCTGGTAATTCCGGTTTTGGTCTGTTATAATGGACTGTGCAATCACCAAAAGTTGCGGGTGCGGGTTATGGCCGCACCGGGAAGAAACCGTAAGCAAACAATGGAGGTAAGACATGAGCAAGAAGTTCCTTTACCTGTTCAAGGAAGGTCATGACGCCTTCGGCGGCGACCAGACCACCATGAAGAACATTCTGGGTGGCAAGGGCGCCGGCCTGGCCGAGATGACCCACGCCGGGATGCCGGTGCCGCAGGGCTTCACCATCACCACCGAAGCCTGCACCCAGTATTATGCCGACAACCGCGAGATCAACGACGAGATCAAGGCGGACATCTTCAAGTATATGGGCATCCTGGAAGAGCAGACCGGCAAGAAGTTCGGCGACATCCAGAACCCGCTGCTGGTGTCGGTGCGTTCCGGCGCCCGTCAGTCCATGCCCGGCATGATGGACACCATCCTGAACCTGGGCCTGAACGACCAGGCTGTGGAAGGTCTGGCCAAGAAGACCGACAACCCCCGCTTCGCTTACGACTGCTACCGCCGCTTCATCCAGATGTACTCCGACGTGGTCATGGAGCTGGGCAAGAGCTTCTTTGAGGAGATCATCGACGAGGTCAAGACCGCCAAGGGCGTGACCCAGGACATCGACCTGGACGCCGAGGACATGAAGGAGCTGGTCAAGCGGTTCAAGGCCATCTACCTGGAAAAGCAGGGCAGCGAGTTCCCCCAGGACCCCAAAGAGCAGCTGATCGGCGCCGTCAAGGCCGTGTTCCGCTCCTGGGACAACCCCCGCGCCAACGTCTACCGCAAGATGAACGAGATCCCCTATGAATGGGGCACCGCCGTCAACGTCCAGCAGATGGCCTTCGGCAACTCCGGCATGCGTTCGGGCACCGGCGTGGCCTTCACCCGCAACCCCGCCACCGGCGAGAAGAAGCTGATGGGCGAATACCTGATCAACGCCCAGGGCGAAGACGTGGTGGCCGGCATCCGCACCCCCTCCCCCATCAGCAAGCTGCATGAGGAAATGCCCGAGGTCTACGACCAGTTCGTGGAGATCGCCACCCGCCTGGAGTCCTACTACAAGGACATGCAGGACATGGAGTTCACCATCGAGGACGGCAAGCTGTTCATGCTGCAGACCCGCAACGGCAAGCGCACCGCCCAGGCCGCGCTGAAGATCGCCTGCGACCTGGTGGACGAGGGCGTGATCGACGAGCGCACCGCCGTGCTGCGCGTGGAGCCCAAACAGCTGGACACCCTGCTGCACCCGCAGTTTGACGCCGCCGCCCTGAAGGCCGCCGAGGCCATCGGCAAGGGCCTGGCCGCTTCCCCGGGTTCCGCCTGCGGCCGCGTTGTCTTCAGCGCCGAGGACGCCGAGGAGAAGGTCAAGGACGCCGACTGGAAGAAGGTCGTGCTGGTCCGCCTGGAGACCAGCCCCGAGGATATCGTGGGCATGCAGGTTTCCCAGGGCATCCTGACCGTGCGCGGCGGCATGACCAGCCACGCGGCCGTTGTGGCCCGCGGCATGGGCACCTGCTGCGTTTCCGGCTGCGGCAACGACAACGAAGTGACCATCGACTACGACGCCAAGGTGTTCACCATCAACGGCCACACCTTCCAGGAAGGCGACTGGATCAGCATTGACGGCTCCACCGGCAACATCTACCAGGGCCAGATCGCCACCGTCGCTTCCACCGAGAACGCCGACTTCAAGCGCTTCATGGGCTGGGCCGACGAAGCCCGCCAGCTGAAGGTGCTGACCAACGCCGACAACCCGACCGACGCCCAGAATGCCGTCGATATGGGTGCCGAGGGCATCGGTCTGTGCCGTACCGAGCACATGTTCTTCGCCGAGGACCGCATCAAGGCTGTCCGCGAGATGATCTGCGCCCGCACCGTGGAGGCCCGCAAGGCCGCCCTGGCCAAGGTCGAGCCCTACCAGGAGGCCGACTTCACCGCCATGTACAAGATCATGGGCGACCGTCCCATGACCATCCGTTACCTGGACCCGCCTCTGCACGAGTTCCTGCCCACCAAGCCCGAGGACATCGCCGAGCTGGCCAAGGATATGGGCATGACCACCGAGGAGCTGACCAACGTCGTCGAGAGCCTGCATGAGTTCAACCCGATGATGGGTCACCGCGGCTGCCGCCTGGCTGTCACCTACCCCGAGATTGCCGAGATGCAGACCAACGCCGTCATCAAGGCTGCGCTGAAAGTCTCCGCCGAGACCGGCAAGATGATCACCCCGCACATCATGATCCCCCTGGTTGGCGAAGTGAAGGAACTGAAGTTCGTCAAGGACGTGGTCGTCAAGACCGCCGACAAGCTGATCGCCGACGCCGGCGTGGACATGAAGTACGAAGTGGGCACCATGATCGAGATTCCGCGTGCGGCCCTGACCGCCGGCGAGATCGCCAAGGAAGCCGACTTCTTCAGCTTCGGCACCAACGACCTGACCCAGATGACCTTCGGCTTCAGCCGTGACGACGCGGCCAAGTTCCTGACCGCCTACTACGACAACAAGATCTATGAGAGCGATCCGTTCCAGCATCTGGACCAGACCGGCGTCGGCCGCCTGGTGAAGATGGCTGCCGAGGATGGCCGCGCCACCAACCCCAACCTGGGCCTTGGCATCTGCGGCGAGCACGGCGGCGACCCCAGCAGCGTGGAGTTCTGCCACAATGTTGGTCTGGACTATGTGTCCTGCTCTCCCTTCCGCGTTCCCATCGCCCGTCTGGCCGCTGCCCAGGCTGCGATCAAGAACCCCCGGAAGTAATTCCGTCGGACTCTTGGCGCACGCTCGGCTTGGCGGATGCGCAGGCATTCCAAAAAGCGCCTGCCGGCGTGACGCGCCCGGGCCGCCGGCGTGATCCCGGCTCAGGAGTCTACCCCTGATACGCCGATCCCCCTGCTGCTGATTTCAGCTGCAGGGGGATTTTTTATGCCTGTTCGCTCCCCGCCGGTGTCGGGGTGTGTTTAGACACGAACGATTGTTAAAGGCACTCGGTTATCCGCAACAGCCTTTGGTTAGCCAAATATTCCCCTCCCGGCATCGTTGGTGCCACCATTTGCTTCCTTTTCTGCATTTTCAATCTGGTCAGCGGGCAAATATGAACAAAAAGAAAACATTGGCCGCCTCCCCTTGCAATGGCCGGCCAAAAGGTGTATGATACCGCTGCAAAATACTTAACGCAAGTTAAGTAACCAGTGATAAGTATTCTTCTCACAAACGGAAAGGCGGTTGTCCCATGACAGAAGAACAGGCCATCGGCGAACTGTTTGAGCGCTTGTGGCAGATGCGCAAATCGGTGCAGCGCTGTATGCAGCAGGTGGAGGGCCGCTGCCCCCACAGCCAGTTTTTCATGCTGGAGCGGCTGCACTATGCCATCCGCCAGCGGGGCGAGGGGGCGGCCATCCCGGTATCGGCGGTGGCCGAGCAGACCCGGCTGCTGCCGACGGCGGTGTCCCGGTCGCTGCGCCAGCTGGAGGACGCCGGTTTGGCCGAGCGCATCCACGACCCGGCCGACCACCGGCGGACACTGGTGCGGCTGACCCCCGCCGGCGAGGCGGCCCGCCGGGAGACCGAGGCGATGCTGCGGGCCTACATGGTCCGGGTGATCCGCCGGATGGGGGAGGAAAACTTTACCGCCATGCTGGATTCCTGGCGCCGGTGGGACGAAGCCATGCAGGCCGAGCTGTCGGCCCCGGCCGCCCGCTGAGCCTACGATTTTGAAGGAGGTACCTGCCCCCATGCTGAAAATTTTCCGCTATCTCTTCAAGCACTGGGCCACCATCCTGGCGGTGGTGGCGCTGCTGCTGGTGCAGGCCAACTGCGACCTGGCCCTGCCCGGATACACCTCGGACATTGTGGACGTGGGGATCCAGCAGGGCGGCGTGGACAGCGCCCTGCCCGACCCGGTGCGTAATTCCACCCTGCAGGCGCTGGAAAGCCTGATGTCCCCCGAGGACGCCGCCCTGGCCGAGCAGTGGTATGCCGCGCCGGACGAAAGCGGCCTGCGCGCGCTGGGCCATGGCGCCGAGGCCGCCCGCGCCGAACTGGAAGAAGCCTTCACCCTGCCCGACGTGATGCTGTACCAGGCCGCGGCGGCCCTGTCGGCCGACCGCCAGGGGGTGGAGAGCGCCCTGCCCGAAGCGCAGGACCTGGACGCCGCCGCGGCAGCCGTCAGCCAGGCACTGAGCAGTGCGGAGGATGTCTCGCTTGCTTCCGGCGCCATCACCTCCGGCGGCTCCGCCGCCGGCCTTTCCAGCCAGGCAGCCAGCCAGGCCGTGCAGCTGGTGCGGCTGGAATACCGGGCCCAGGGGGTGGACGGCCAGGTGCAGATGCGCTACCTGCTTACCACCGGCGGCGAGATGCTGCTGGTGGCCCTGCTGATGGCCGCGGCGGCCATCTCGGTGGGCTTCCTTGCCTCCCGGGTGTCGGCGGCCATCGGGCGGGACCTGCGGGGGCAGGTGTTTGCCAAAGTCATCGACTTTTCCCATGCCGAGACCGACCGCTTCTCCACCGCCTCGCTGATCACCCGCACCACCAACGACATCCAGCAGGTGCAGATGGTGGCGGTGATGCTGCTGCGCATCGTGATTTATGCGCCGATCCTGGGCATCGGCGGCATCGTCCGGGTGGCCGGCACCGACACCGGCCTGTCCTGGATCATCGTGCTGGCGGTGGCGCTGCTGCTCTGCCTGGTGTTTGTGCTGATGCAGGTGGCGATGCCCCGCTTCAAAAAGATGCAGAAGCTGGTGGACCGGCTGAACCTGGTCAGCCGGGAGATCCTGACCGGCATCATGCCGATCCGGGCGTTCAGCCGCGAGAAATTTGAGGAAGCCCGGTTCGACGAGGCCAACCGGGACCTGATGAAGACCCAGCTGTTCACCAACCGGACCATGACCTTCATGATGCCGGGCATGACGCTGATCATGAACGGGGTGAGCCTGCTGATCGTCTGGTTCGGCGGCCACGCGATGGTCACCCGCGGGATGCAGGTGGGCGACCTGATCGCCTTTATCACCTACACCATGCAGATCGTCATGTCCTTCCTGATGCTGACGGTCATCTCGATCATGCTGCCTCGGGCCGGGGTGGCGGCCGACCGCATCGAGGAGGTGCTGCGCACCGAGCCGGTCATCGAGGACCCGGCCCCTGACCGGCAGCCCGCCGGCCTGGCCGACCATCCCTGGCAGGGGGTGGTGCAGTTCGACCATGTGGACTTCCGCTTTCCCGGCGCCGACACCGACGTGCTGAAGGACATTTCCTTCACCGCCCGGCCGGGCCAGACCACCGCCATCATCGGGTCCACCGGCTGCGGCAAGTCCACCCTGCTCAACCTGATCCCCCGGTTCTATGACGTGACCGGCGGGCGGATCACACTGGACGGCGTGGACCTGCGGGAGATGCCCCAGGCCACGCTGCGGGCCCAGCTGGGCTATGTGCCGCAGAAGGGGGTGCTGTTCTCCGGCACCATCGAGTCCAACCTGAAGTTCGGCGGCGACACGATCTCGGACCAGGCCATGGAGCAGGCCGCCGCCATCGCCCAGGCCGGCGATTTCATCGCCTCCAAGCCGGAAGGATACCGCAGCCCCATCGCCCAGGGGGGCACCAACGTCTCCGGCGGGCAGAAACAGCGGCTGTCCATCGCCCGGGCCATCGCCAAGAACCCCAAGGTCTACCTGTTTGATGACAGCTTCTCGGCGCTGGACTACAAGACCGACGCGGCGCTGCGCCGCGCCCTGAACGAAAAGACCGGCGGCGCCACCGTCATCCTTGTGGCGCAGCGCATCTCCACCGTGCTGCACGCCGACCAGATCCTGGTGCTGGACGAAGGCCGCGTGGTGGGCTGCGGCCGCCATGAAGAACTGCTGGCATGCTGCCCCGAATACCGGGAGATCGCAAAAAGCCAGCTCAGCGAGCGGGACCTGGCCGCAGCCGGCGCCCGCGAACCCCGGAAAGGAGGCGACGCCTGATGCCGCCCGTACATCACAGAGGTCCTGCCGAAAAACCCAAGGACATGACCGGCACCCTGCGCCGGCTGCTGGGCACGCTGGGGCGGTTCAAGGCCGCCTTCTTCGCGGTGCTCGTCTTCGCCATGCTCTCCACCCTGTTCAACATCGCCGGGCCACGCATCCTGGCCGAAGCCACCACCGCCCTGGCCACCGGCTGGATGGCGATGATCACCGGCACCGGCAGCATTGATTTTGCGCTGATCGGCCGCATTCTGCTGATCCTGCTGGGGATGTACCTGCTGTCGGCCTGCTTCAGCTTTGTGCAGGGCTGGGTGATGAGCGGCATGTCCCAGAAACTGTGCTACGACTTCCGCCGCCAGATCAGCGAAAAGATCAGCCGCCTGCCGCTGGCCTACTTTGAAAAGCGGACGGTGGGCGAGGTGCTCAGCCGCATCACCAACGATGTGGACACGCTGGGCCAGAGCCTGAACCAGAGCATCACCACCCTGATCACCAGCCTCACCACGATGGTGGGCGTGCTGGTCATGATGCTGTCCATCAGCCCGCTGATGACCCTGATCGCCCTGCTGATCCTGCCGGTGTCGGTGGCGCTGGTGTCGGTGGTGGTGCGGTTCAGCCAGAAATACTTCCGCGCCCAGCAGAAATACCTCGGCGTCGTCAACGGCCAGGTGGAGGAAGTCTACTCCGGCCACAACGTGGTCAAGGCCTTCAACCGGGAAGCCGCCGTGCTCGCCGAGTTCGGCGCCGCCAACGACAAGCTGTACGAATCCGCCTGGAAGAGCCAGTTCCTCTCCGGCCTGATGATGCCGGTGATGAACTTTGTGGGCAACCTGGGCTATGTGGCGGTGGCCGTGGCGGGCAGCATCCTGGCCGCCCGGGGGGTCATCACCATCGGCGAGATCCAGGCGTTCATCCAGTATGTGAAGAACTTCACCTCCCCCATCCAGCAGCTGGCCCAGGTGTCCAACATGCTGCAGAGCATGGCGGCCGCCGCCGAGCGGGTGTTCGAGTTCCTGGCCGAGGAGGAGGAAGACCAGAAGGCCGACCCGGTCCGCCGGGTGGATTCCTCGGTCATTGACGGGCATGTGGACTTTGACCATGTGCGGTTCGGCTACACCCCCGACAAGGCGGTCATCCACGATTTCAGCTGCCATGTGGAGCCGGGGCAGAAGGTGGCCATCGTGGGGCCCACCGGCGCCGGCAAGACCACGATGGTCAAGCTGCTGATGCGGTTTTATGATGTGGACGGTGGCGCCATCACCCTGAACGGCCACAACGTCCGGGACTTTGACCGCAGCGACCTGCGGGAAGGCTTCGGCATGGTGCTGCAGGACACCTGGCTGTTCAAGGGCACCATCATGGAGAACATCCGCTACGGCCGGCTGGACGCCACCGACGAGGAGGTCATCGCCGCCGCCAAAGCCGCCAATGTGGACCACTTCATCCGCACCCTGCCCGGCGGCTACCAGATGGAGCTCAACGAGGACGCCTCCAACGTGAGCCAGGGCCAGAAACAGCTGCTGACCATCGCCCGGGCCATCCTGGCCGACAACAAGATCCTGATTCTGGACGAGGCCACCAGCTCGGTGGATACCCGCACCGAACAGCGCATCCAGACCGCCATGGACAACCTGATGCGCGGGCGTACCAGCTTTGTGATCGCCCACCGGCTGTCCACCATCCGGGACGCCGACACCATCCTGGTCATGCGGGACGGCGACATCGTCGAGCAGGGCCGGCACGAGGAACTGCTGGCCCGGGGCGGTTTTTACGCCGAGCTGTACAACAGCCAGTTCGAAGATGTGACGGCCTGAGCCCCGCAGACTTGCGAAAACGCGCCGCATGGATTATAATGGATGGTGCATAAAACCAACACTGGCTGCCATGGAGGAGGAAGTGCGATGGAAAAGATCAAGATGACCACCCCGCTGGTGGAGATGGACGGCGACGAGATGACCCGCATCCTGTGGAAACAGATCAAGGAGGAGGTCATTCTGCCCTTTGTGGACCTGAAGACCGAGTACTATGACCTGGGCCTGATCCACCGGGAGGAGACCAAGGACCAGGTGACGGTGGACGCCGCCAACGCCAACAAGAAGTACGGCGTGGCGGTCAAGTGCGCCACCATCACCCCCAACGCCCAGCGGGTGGAGGAATACAAGCTCTCCCAGATGTGGAAGAGCCCCAACGGCACCATCCGCGCCATTCTGGACGGCACGGTCTTCCGGGCGCCCATCATGGTCAAGGGCATCTCGCCGGTGGTGCGCACCTGGAAGCAGCCCATCACCATCGCCCGCCACGCCTTCGGCGACGTTTACCGCGCCACCGAATACCGCGTGCCCGGCCCCGGCAAGGCCGAGCTGGTCTTTACCAGCGACGACCACCGCCGCACCGCCCACTGGCAGACCGTTCACCAGTTTGCCGGCCCCGGCGTGCTGCAGGCCCAGTTCAACACCGACGAGTCCATCTCCTCCTTCGCCCGCTCCTGCTTCCAGTATGCTGTGGACACCAAGCAGGATCTGTGGTTCTCCACCAAGGATACCATCTCCAAGCAGTACGACCATACCTTCAAGGACATCTTCCAGGAGATCTACGACGCCGAATACAAGGAAAAGTTCGAAGCCCTGGACATCGAGTATTTCTACACCCTCATCGACGACGCGGTGGCGCGGGTGATCCGCTCCAAGGGCGGGTTCATCTGGGCCTGCAAGAACTACGACGGCGACGTGATGAGCGACATGGTCTCCACCGCCTTCGGCTCGCTGGCCATGATGACCTCGGTGCTGGTCTCGCCGGACGGCAACTATGAATACGAGGCCGCCCACGGCACCGTCACCCGCCACTACTACAAGTACCTCAAGGGCGAGGAGACCTCCACCAACCCGGTGGCCACCCTGTTCGCCTGGTCGGGCGCGCTGCGCAAGCGGGGCGAGCTGGACGGCATCGACGCGCTGGGCCGCTTTGCCGACGCGCTGGAAAAGGCCACCATCGACACCATCGAATCCGGCGTCATGACCGGCGACCTGTGCGCCATGTGGGAGGGCGAGACCCCTGCCCGCAAGGTCACCTCGCTGGAGTTCCTGCGGGAGATCCGCGCCCGCATGGAGCAGACGCTGGCCTGACGCAGCGCGGCAGCGCCCAAAGGCGCAGCAAAAAAACGATCCCCCGGGCCGCCGGCCGGGCCCGGTAAACAGGGCGGGCGCTTCCTGCATGGAAGCGCCCGCCCTGTTTGTTCTGCCCCTGTATGCCCGGGGAAAATTTGCCCGTAAACGCAAATATCCGAACCCGGCGAACCGGGTTCGGATACGCTGTTGTGGTGGAAGATTAGGGACTCGAACCCAAGACCTCTGCGATGTGAACGCAGCGCTCTAACCAGCTGAGCTAATCTTCCGTGACGACGAGATATATTATAGCGCCTGCAAGCCGGTTTGTCAAGCCGGTTCGGCAAAAAAATCCCGGTTTTTTTCCGGACCGCCGCCCTTGCATTTTCCCGGCTTGTGTGGTATGATGGGGCCGGTCCTGAGAGACCACTGCAAGATGAATGGAAAGTTGAGGTGGAAGGATGCGCAACGTCGCTTGCTGAAACACATGGCAAAACCGGCCGTCCGGCTGTGCGGGCGCCCCTGGGGCGTCCCTGGTTTGCTGTGTCGTTTGGCAGGGGTGACGCTCCGCATTCGACCGCCTTTTGTTATGCGCCGGGCGCTGCCCGGGGGCCCTGCCCCCGGCGGCGGCCGACAGCGGGCTGCGGGGAGATCTGCCCCTGCAGCCCGCTTTTTGTTTTGTCCGCGCAGACAAGGAGGTGCCGCCCAATGGCTTTGATCCAACTTTCCCAACTGACCTTCCACTATCCCGGCAGCTATGACAATGTCTTTACCGGCGCCGAGGCCCGGTTCGACACCCGCTGGAAACTGGGCCTGACCGGCCGCAACGGCCGGGGCAAAACCACGCTGCTGCGCCTGCTGCAGGGGCAGCTGAGCCCCACCGGCGGGCAGATCGTGACCCCGCCGGGGATGCACTGCGGGTATTTCCCCTGCCCGGTGCCCCACCCTGACCGGACGCTGTCCGCCGTGGCCGCCGAGCTGTGCGGCGCCGAAGACTGGCAGATCGCCCGGGAACTGGGCCGCATGGGCCTGCCGCCCGAACGGCTGGACCAGCGGTTCGACACCCTTTCACCGGGGGAGCAGACCCGGGCGCTGCTGGCGCTGCTGTTTCTGCAGCCCGGGGGCGACCCGCTGATCGACGAGCCCACCAACCACCTGGACGCCCTAAAACTCATAAAATTCTGCCTAAATTAAAATTTGTCTTCAATGAAACTCTTCCTGATTTAAGATCGCCTTCTAAGGCTTGCTTCCTTTCTTCTGAAGAGTTTGCAGCTAAACAACCCGAAATTAAAGACCTTGAAGACAGGTTAAAATTTGTCAGATATTTTATCAAATCTCTTTATCGCGATGGTGGGGTTTCTGAGCATTTCAGAGGCCTTATTGGATGTGTTAAAGCTTTTAAGGTTGCTAATTGTGATGAATTTGCAGAAATTACTAAAACTATTTGCAGAATGAACGGGATTAAAAATTGTGATATGTTTGCTGTCTATGCCAAAGAAATTAATTCCCGTAAACCTCCGCGTTCC
>DWWE01000017.1 GCA_019119835.1 Candidatus Gemmiger stercoravium
TCGTAGCGGGTGCAGGCGGCCAGTGCCAGGCAGACCGCGCCGAAAAAGGCCAGCACCAGCAGACCGATCAGGGTGGGAAGGATGGGCATAGCAGTTCCTTTCTCAGGGAAGCGTCTTGCGGGGCCCTTCAGGCAGGGATGGTATAGAAGGGTCCCACAAAATAGTGTTGGAACAAAAGCACCGCGCCAAGCAGGGCGTGGCCCGCAAAAAGAGGCACCGCCAGCCGTTCGGCCCGGGGCAGCGGCAGCTGCGGGGCCAGCAGGCGGCGCAGCGGGGCCACGGCCACCAGGGCCAGGGCCAGGAACACCGGCAGGAAATACCGGGCCTGCAGCCCGACGATGCGGACCATCGCCACCGGCGTGTAGGTGATGTACATGGCCGCCATGGCCCCCGCCGCATACACCGCCCCGAAGCCGCCGAGCCCCAGGGCCCTGCGGCGGCCGAGCCCCGCCGGCTGGGCCGAAGCCAGCAGCACGGCCAGCCCCAGCGCCACCGGGCCCAGCAGGTTCAGCAGTGGGATGGGCAGGTCCTTCCAGCCGAAGATCCCCAGCTGGCCCACAAAGCCCTCGTTCTCATACAGGGTGCCCCAGAAGGTGGCAAGGGTGCGCAGCGGGTTGCCCAGCACAAACAGAAGCTGTGCCATGCCGTCCACCGCCTGGCCGCCCTGGCGGGCGATGACCGGGTAGTTGCGGCGCAGCAGCCGGCCGTAGGTCTCCACCCCCAGGGTGGCGGCCAGCGCACCGGCCGCCATGGCGGCGCTCCACAGCCAGCGGCGCCCCCGGGCCCGCCAGGCATCGGCCGCCAGCAGCACCAGCGGCAGCAGCGCCCACAGCAGGTTCAGGTAGGGCTTGGCCACATTCACAAAGACGCAGGCTGCCGCATACGCCGCAGCGGTGCGGGTGGTCCAGACCGGCCGGGTCAGCAGCGCCAACATCAGGTAATAGCAGGCCAGCAGCGTGGCGTCATAGCTCAGCGACGCCCCCATGAAGAGGGAGAGCGGCAGCAGCATCACGCAGAGCAGCACCGGCCGGTACCGCCGGGCCAGGTGCAGTGCCGCACCGCACAGCAGCGTGTAGGCCAGCAGGTTGCCCAGCCGGCCGGCATACAGGCAGGCCAGCGCACCGCCGCCCAGCAGCCGCACCAGCGCCATGCCCGCCGCCCCCGGCAGGAAGGGCAGGATCAGAAAGCTGACCGGTTCGTGCAGCGGTTCGGGGGATTCTTCCCCGCCGCTGAAGTAGGCGGCAAAGCTGTCGGCAATGCTCTGGATCGCGCCGTCCGAGCCGATCTGTTTGAGGGCGTAGCCGGCGGTGTCGTAGGGTTTGTCCTCCCCTGTGTCGGGGTCGGTGCCGATCCCCACCGAGGTGTGGGCGTTGACCCAGGCGCCGGGGAAAGCCTCCACCAGCCGGGCCACGTCCTCGGGGTAGGTGCGGTCATAGTCAAAATCGAAGCGCCCCAGCGAGATCGCGTAGGTGCGCAGGTAATGGTCGGTCTCATCGGGGGTCTGCAGCGGCGGGTTGGCAAAGGCGAACAGCACCCCGCACAGCAGGATGCAGGCGGCGCCCCGGGCGGCAAAGCCGGGCAGCCGGCGCACCAGCGCCACCGCCCCCACCGCCAGCAGGCAGAAGCCCACGCAGCCGGCGGTGCTCCACAGCGCCGGGCAACGGCTGTCCAGGTAAAAGAACACCCGCCAGCAATAGGACCACACCAGGCCCGCCAGGGCGGCTGCCGCCAGCGCCAGCCCCCAGACCAGCACGGCGCGGCGTTTGGGGTCGTTGAACGGGGGCTTCGGGCCCTTCTTCAGCCCCGTCACAGGATGTACTGCCCCACTTTGTAGTCATCCAGGTGGCCGCGCAGGAACTCGATGGTCTCGGCCAGCCCCTGCGCAAAGGTGTACCGGGGCGCCCACCCGGTGAGGCTGCGCAGCTGGGTGGCGTCGCCCAGCAGACGGTTGACCTCGCTCTTTTCGGGGCGCAGACGCTCGGCTTCGCAGACGATGGTGGCCTGGGGGTTGATCTGGGCGATGAGCTCCCGGGCCAGATCCCCGATGGAATGCTCCACCCCGGTGGCGATGTTCAGTTCGCGGCCGATGGCGGCGTCGCAGTCGGCGATGGCCATGAAGCCGGCGGCGGTGTCCTTGACATAGTTGAAGTCCCGGGTGGGGGTCAGGCTGCCCAGCTTGATCTCGGTCTGGCCGGCCAGCAGCTGGGTGATGATGGTGGGAATGATGGCCCGGCCCGACTGGCGGGGCCCGTAGGTGTTGAAGGGCCGCACGATGGACACCGGCAGATCAAAGCTGCGGTAGAAGCTCTCGGCCAGGCGGTCGGCGCCGATTTTGGTGGCCGAGTAGGGGCTCTGGCCCTGGAAGGGATGTTTTTCGTCGATGGGCACATACTGGGCGGTGCCGTACACCTCGCTGGTGGAGGTGACCAGCACCCGGGCGGTGCCCAGCTCCCGGGCGGCGTTGAGGACATTCAGCGTGCCCTTGATGTTCGTGTCCACATAGCTGTCCGGGCTGTGGTAGGAAAACGGGATGGCGATGAGGGCCGCCAGGTGGAACACCCGCTCCTGCCCGCGCATGGCGGTGCGCACGCCGTTGGGGTCGCGCACATCCCCCATGAAGATCTCCATCTCGCCGCGGATGTCGGCGGGCAGGGTGTCGATCCAGCCCAGCGAGCCGAAGGAATTGTACAGGCAGAACGCCCGAACCTTCTCGCCGCGTTTGACCAGTTCTTCCGCCAGGTGGCTGCCGATAAAGCCGTCGGCGCCGGTGACAAGTACAGTGTGAGACATAGCAAAGCTCCTTTTGTCAAGCATCGCGGGTGGCCCCGCCGGTGCGTTTGTCCAATTATTACAAATTAGTATACCCGATTGTGCGCATAATTTCAACCCGGCCGCCGGCATTGTACCCTATTGACAAGCAGCGGACAACGATGTATATTTATAACTGTTACGCAGCGAAGGCGGGGCGCGGCCCCGATCCGTGCGTTCCCCCGCTGCGGGGGAGCATCTCAGATTTTACGAAAGGAACTTCATTTTTATGAACGCCGACGGTGACAGTAACCCGCGACGAAAAATGAATCAGCGCGAATAGCAAGGCAAAGCCAGCACCAGTGTTTTGGTACCGGCTCTGCCTTTTTTTGCTGCGTGCAGGGCGGCGCTGCCGCGCAGGCTGCCCGATTCATTTCGTTTTGCCCCGGGTGCAACGGCGCCGGTTGACCCCACAGCCGTCACCCTATTTTGATGAAGGAGTGTCTTTACTTGCCTAACATAGCTTCCCAGATCTTGCTGCAGATCGTCTTTATCCTGCTCAACGCTTTCTTTGCCGGGTCGGAGATCGCCTTTCTGTCCCTGTCCCAGATCAAGCTGTCCAAAAAAGCCGAGGACGGCGACAAGACCGCCGCAGCCCTGCTGAAAGTGGTGGAAAACCCCAACACCTTCCTGTCCGGCATCCAGGTGGCCATCACCCTGTCCGGCTTCCTGTCCGCCGCCTTCGGTACCGAGAACTTCTCGGGCTACCTGGACGACTTCATGCTCGGCACCCTGCACCTGCCGCTGCCCGCCGGGGTGGTGTCGGTGATCTCCACCGTGCTGGTCACCGTCATCATCTCCTTCTTCTCCATCGCCTTCGGCGAGATGGTGCCCAAGCGCATCGCCATGCAGAAGCCGATGATGTTCGCCGTGCCCGCTCTGCATGTGCTGCGGGTGGTGTCGGTGGTGTTCGCGCCGATGTTCGCGCTGCTCAACGTCTGCACCAACGGCACCCTGCGCCTGATGGGCATGAAGGTGGAAGCCGAGGAGGGCGTGGCCAGCGAGGAGGACCTGCGCCTGATGGTGGAGAGCAGCGGCGAACAGGGCACCATCGACCAGGACGAACAGGAATGGATCGAGAATGTGTTCGACTTCAACGACATGACCGCCAGCTCCGCCATGACCCCCGAACCGGACGTGACCGCCTTCTCGCTGGATGAGGACCCCCAGGAGATCCTCAAGGCCATCCGGGAGACCGGCCTGAGCCGCTACCCGGTGTATGAGGATGACGATGTCAACGACATCTGCGGCATCCTGAACGCCCGCGACTTCCTGCTGAACCTGCAGGAAGAGAACCCCCGCCCGCTGAAGGAACTGCTGCGCCCGGCCTACTTTGTGCCGGAAAGCGTCCATGCCGACCAGCTGTTCAAGGACATGCAGGCCCAGAAACAGCACCTGGCCGTGGTGGTGGATGAGTACGGCGGCACCGCCGGCGTCATCACCATCGAGGACCTGCTGGAAGAGATCGTCGGCGATATTTTTGACGAGTTCGACCCCGCCGAGCCCCAGGAACTGACCGAGATGGGCAAGGGCATGTGGCGGGTGGCCGGCTCGATGCGGGTGGAGGAGTTTGCCGAAGCGCTGGACTTTGAACTGCCCGAAGACCGGGACTACGACACGGTGGCCGGCCTGATCCTGAGCTGCCTGCCCTCCATCCCCGAGGACGGGACCACCCCCAGCGTGGAGGTGTGCGGCCTGCAGTTTGACGTGCAGACCATTGAGGACCGCAAGATTCTGTGGGCGATGGTCCACAAGATCACCCCGCCGCCCCAGGCGGAAGATGAGGAGGCGGAGGAGAAAAACCACCGCAGCCGCCAGCGGGAGGACGAGGACAAGGACGAACCCCGCCGGGACAAGGACCGCAAGGAAAAGGACCGCAAAGAGCGGGAATGATTCCCCATTGCCCATTGATTGAACGCCCCCGGGCACGGTGCAGCACCGTGCCCGGGATTTATTTTTGCCCCGGCGCAACAACCCGGGCCCGGGCGGCGTTATAGGGGTGAAAGGGTTGCAACCCCCAAGGAAAGGAGGAAGCCGATGCAAGGATCATTCACCCCGCTGGCGGACGAGTCCGCCCTGGAAGCGGCCGTGCGGCAGTATCAGGGCGAACTGCTGCGCTACGCGGCGGGCATCCTGGGCAGCATGGCCGACGCCGAGGACGCGGTGCAGACCGCCTTCCTCAAAGCATGGCGCAGCCGGGCCCGGATGCGGCCGGGCACCAACCTGCGGGCGCTTTTGTACCGCATTACCTACCGCACGGCGCTGGACATGCTGCGCACCGCCCGCCGGACCGCCCGGCGCCTGCCGCCCCCTGCCCCTGCCGCCGACCCGGCCCGGGACGCCGAAGTCCATGACGCCCTGGCCCGGCTGACCCCGCTGGACCGGGCCCTTGTGTGGGGCCAGGTGGTGGAAGGGCTGAGTTACCGCGAACTGGCGGCCATTCACGGCCGCCCCGAAACCGCCCTGCGCTCCCGGTGCTGCCGCGCCAAACAGCGGTTGGCTGCCTGGCTGGGCGATGGGACGAAGGAAGAAGGAGGTTCCCGATGAAACACACACCGAAGCCCCCCCGCCGGGAGGACCCTCTGCAGGACGCCCGTCTGCGCGCACGGCTCACCGCACAGACGCCAAAGACCCGGGACCTCTGGCCCGCCGTGGCCGCCCGGCTGCAGGAGCCTCCGCCCCGCCGCCCGGCGCGCCGGGCCGCCCTGCTGCTGGCGGCTGCCGTGGCGCTGGCCGCGCTGCTTATGGGCGCGGCGGCGCTGCGGGGGTTCCGCATCTATGACACAGCCACCGGCGAATCGCTGGAACTGGACCCCGGGGAACCCTATCTGCCCCAGGATGGCTCCTCCACCGGGTTTTCGATGACCCGCCTGTCGGATACCGACCCCAACTGGCGCGAGCAGGTCCACGACGACCGGGACGAATGGCCCGAGACCTGGGACAAGCAAACCTACGACTACGACGAAAACGGCGAGGTCGTGAGCAGCGGCACCCGGAAGCTGGATTTTGTGAACCAGGCCCGGTTCGGCCAGGCCTGGGGAGAGATCACCGACCTCGGCCAGGGCGCCGCGGGGAGTCTCTGCCTGGCCACGCTGCCGGCCAACGAGGAGACCGCCCTGCTGGAAATGCTGGACCGCACCGGCACCAGCCTCTGGCTGCCGGAGGATCTGCCCGAACGGTATGTCTTCGCCCACGGGCAGCTGACCCCCTATGTCACCCCCCGGCAGATGCGCCAGGTCCGCCGTCCCACCGCCGAGAACGGCACCGACGACGGTCGGGACTGGGCGGCCGCCATCTGGGACCTGCCCGAAGAGGTCCGGGACCAGATCGACCAGGTGGAGCTGGTCTTTTACGGGCCGGACGGCCAGCGCGTGCTGTTCAACAGCACCTTGAACGAGGAGGCCGGTCACCTGATCACCGGCAGCTCCGACATGACGCTGGAGGAACTGGCCCTGGATGGGTTCGAGCAGGCCCTGCTGACGGTGGACACCAACGACTATTACGAAGCGAAGGAGGTCCGGCTTGACCTGTACGAGCCCATCGACCCGATCCGGGTCCAGTATGCCGACGCGCTCTGGCCCCAGCTGGCCGAAACGTTGCCGGACAGCCCGATGATGCGCCACACCAGGGACTGGACCGACACCCGGGTCAAGACGATGCGCTACCGCTATTACTCGCTCTGTCTCATCGGGTTCGGGGATGGCGAGCTGGACGCGCTTCTGCGGTCGCTCCGCGCCTACGGGGCCGGGCAGGCGGCGCGCTGAGTCCCCTGCCCTGCAAAGATCCGCCATCCGAAAGAAACCCATGCAAAAGGGACCGCCCCGAGTGGGGCGGTCCCTTTGTGCTTGTGCGGTTTGTGCGCCGGCGGGGCTCCGGGCCTGTCAGCGCTTGATGTCGTAGTTCATGTTCATCAGGTTGCGGATGGTCTTGACATCGTCGGTGATGTTGGCGTCGCCGTGGATCGTGTGCTTGATGGCGCTGGAAGCCACCGCGAAGTTGATCATATCCATCGGGCGATAGTGGTTGACCATCGCGTAGATCAGGCCGCTGGCAAAGGCGTCGCCGCCGCCCACACGGTCCAGGATGTTGAAGGTGAAGAGCTTGCTCTCGAAGGTGTGGCCTTCGTACCACATGAAGGCTTTGAGGCTGTTCTCCGAACCGGAATGGGCGTAGCGCACATGCCGGGCCAGGCACTTGATGTTGGGGTAACGCTCAATAAAGCGCTGGAACACCTCGTCCTGCTGCTCATAGCTGGGCTGCAGCGGCACGCCGTCCTTCCAGTCGCCCTTGGAATGGTCCTCCTCGTCCTTCCACAGATGGTAGGGTTCGATGCCGAACAGCACATCCACATAGGGCAGGCATTTGGTGCAGTAGTCCCGGGCTTCCTCCCAACTCCAGAGGCTGCTGCGGAAGTTGCCGTCAAAGCTGACGGTCAGGCCCTTCTTCTTGGCGGTCTCCAGGCAGCGCAGCATGAAATAGGCACAGCTGTCGGCCAGAGCCGGCGTGATGCCGGACAGGTGCAGCCAGTCGTAGCCGTCCAGCAGCTCGTCCACATCCACCTTCGAAAGATCATACTCGGTCAGTGCGCTGTGTTTGCGGTCATAGATGACCTTGCTGGGCCGGATGCCGTAGCCGGTCTCCAGGTAATAGGTGCCCAGGCGATGGGTGGGGGTCTCCTCCGGGGTGGAAAGGATCATCGGGGTGCAGTGTACGTCATTGGAGCGCAGCCAGCGCACCGCGCTCTTGCCCAGGGAATTGTTGGGCACTACGCTGAAGAAGGTGCTGTCCACCCCCAGGTTGGCCAGGGCCAGGGCGATGTTGGCCTCGCTGCCGCCGTAGCTGGCCTCAAAGCTGGTGGCCATGCGGATCTTTTCGTAGTTGGGCGGGGTCAGGCGCAGCATGACCTCACCGATGGTGATGAATTTCGCGGGGCTTTCTCGGCCCGCCAGCAACGGGTTGTAATGTTCCATAGCGCTCCTCGTTTCTGCCCGGGCCGGTCGGGGCCGCCGGGCGCATTTCTTAGCTCTATTGTATGCCATTTGTCGGTTGATTTCAACGGAAATTTGCGGATTTTTCTGTAAAAACCATGCAAAAAGCCAATCGGGCGTGCTTTTTTGCCCCAGCCCCCTCCCCTTGCTTTACACAGACAGTAAAAAGAGGTATAATAAACTGATTAACGACCGGGTCGCGGCGGGGCGCCGCATCCCCCGCATTGCTGAAGGGAGGATCCCCCGCGTGGGCCTGCAAAGCATCCAATACATCCTGTTCCTGGCGGTGGCGGCCGCCGTCTACCTGCACCTGCCGCGGCACGGCCAGCCGCCCTTTCTGCTGGCGGCGTCGCTGGTGTTTTACGCCATGGCCGACTGCCGGTATCTGCTGGTCACGCTGGGCGTCGGCGCCTTCTCCTACCTGTGCGGGCGGGGCATCACCTGGCGGGGCGGGGCGCACAAAACCGCCTTTGTGCGGCTGGGCGTCGCCGGCAGCCTGGCGATCCTGGCGTTTTTCAAGTATTTCGGCTTTCTGGAAACAGCGCTGGCGCTGCCTTTTTCCATCGTGATGCCGCTGGGCATCAGTTTTTACAGCTTCGCGGCCATCGCTTACCTGATCGACGCCGGCCGGGGCGACTGCGAGGTGGAGCGCAATCCGCTGACCTACGCGCTGTTCCTGACCTTTTTTGCCACCGTCACCCAAGGGCCCATCCCCCGGGCCGGGGCGCTGATGCCCCAGCTGACCCGGGAACACAGGTTCGACGCCGCCCGCACCGTTCGGGCGCTGCGGCTGTACGGGCTGGGGCTGTTCAAGATGGTGGCGGTGTCCGACGTGCTGGGCGTGCTGGTGGACGAGGTGTTCGGCCACTGGCAGAGCTACGGCGGCTGGATGCTGGGGCTGGCGGCGGTGTGCTACACCTTCCAGCTGTACTTCAATTTCAGCGGCTATTCCGAGCTGGCCCGGGCCACCGGCCTGGTGCTGGGCCTGGAACTGCCGGAAAACTTCAAGACCCCCTTTTTTGCCACCAACTTTTCCGGGTTCTGGAGCCGCTGGCACATCAGCTTTTCCTCCTGGCTGCAGGACTATCTGTTCATGCCGCTGGCCTGGGCCGACACCGAGCGGCTGACCGGCGGGCGGCTGCGGCGGCTGCCGCCGGAAGTCTGCGTATTCATCGTCTTTTTCGTATCCGGTTTCTGGCACGGCAACACCCTGCCCTTTGTGGTGTGGGGGCTGCTGCAGGCGCTGTTCCGGGTGGGGGAGGAACTGCTCCACCGCCGCCTGGGCAAGCCCAAGCGCAAGGCCCCGGCCCGGGTTTTGTGGGCCAAGCAGGCCGGCGTGTTCGCACTGTGGACGCTGAGCATGGTCTTTTTCCGCATGGGGTCGGGTGCCGGCACGGTGGGCGACTGTTTCGGCTACCTGGGCGGGCTGTTCCGCGGCCTGGCCCCGGCCCGCTTTGCCGGCGAGGCTTACCGGGCCATCTACGACGGCTTTTACGCCAACGGCCTGATGGTGGCCGGGTATTACCTGTTTGCGGTGCTGGCGCTGGCGCTGGCCTTCTGGCTGGATGCCCGGCGGTGCTTCCGATTCCGCAACGCCCCGGCCGAGGAGACTCTGGCCGCGCTGCCCGGTGCAAAACGCCAGGCGGTGTACTATCTGCTGGTCTGCTTTGTGCTGGCAGGGTACATCCTGCAGGGCGGCGGCTTCGGCGGCAGCGCCGGCTTTGGCATGTATGCGAATTTCTGACCCCGCTGCGGGGATCCTGAGAGCGAAAGGTGGACGGTATGCTGCACATCCTCAAACGGCTGGCGGTGCTGCTGATCCCGGTGTATCTGTGGTTCGCCTTCTTTCTGGCGTTTGAGCCCAACAACTATTTCGGGCTCAAAAAGCAGACCGATTCCAGCCAGCCGGTGGCGCGGGTGCGCGCCTACCAGCAGGAGCCGGGGCGCAGCCTGATCATCGGGGACAGCCGCCTGGCCCACTTTGACATGGACCTGGTGGAAGAGGTGTCCGGCCGGCCGTGGCAGAACCTGGCCTTCGGCGGCGCCAGCCTGCGGGAAAGCCTGGATCTGGCGGAATTCGTGCTGGATTCCGGCCACGAGGTGGAGGAGATCCTGCTGGAAGTTTCCTTCTACACCGTCAACGCCGGTTATGACACCGACCGGTTCTCGGCGCTGGAAGAGACGCTGGTCAACCCGCTGGCCTACTGCCTGAACCTGGAATACAACGTCAACGCGCTGACGATGTTCCTGAACTTTGTCAGGAACACCCCCGACACCATCGAGTCCGGCGTGTGGGGCCCGGCCGACTACCTGGACGAAGAGGGCAACACCCTGCCGCTGCACCGCAAACTGTACGAGTACCCGGCGCTGATCGACAGCCGCTGCCGGGACTGGGCGATCAATGAGGAGCAGCTGGCCCGGCTGGAAGAACTGGCCCGGCGCTGCCAGGCCGAGGGGGTGGCCCTGACCCTGGTCCTGCCGCCGATGGCGCAGAACGTCCGCACCCAGGTGTGCGAGAAATACGGCATCGACGATGCGATGCTCGAGACCGTGCTGCCGCTGCTGGACCGCTGGGCCGACGAGACCGGCATGACCGTGCTGGATTACGAATGGAGCGGCAGCTGCATCACCGACGACGACACCCAGTTCTACGATGGGTTCCACCTGGACGAGGTCTACGGCCTGCCCGACTGGACCCGGCAGCTGTTCGGGGACCTGGACCGATGAATCTTTGAAACGTAGGAGCAAGGCATGGCTTTGGATTTTCTGATCTTATACGAGCACACGGTCCGGGAATATGAGAGCGACCTGCTGCTGAAACTGGAGCTGGAACGCCGGGGATACCAGGTGGAGATCCGCCAGCTGCTGGACCCCAAATACCGGCGCCTGTTCGGCCAGGACAAGCCCGAGGTGCTGGTGGCCAGCTGCATGTATGACAACGAGGCCATCAACAGCCATGTGTACAACAACATCGGCCGCTGTGACAAGATCGTCAACCTCCATTGGGAGCAGATGCTCTCGGACACCCAGGAGGAGGGCGACTGGTTCAACATGAACGGCAACGCCAAGCGCTGCATCCAGACCTGCTGGGGCAAGCGCACGGCGGCCCGCCTGCAGGCCCACGGCATGGACCCCAAAAACACCCCGGTGACCGGGGCGGTGATGATGGACTTCCTGCGCCCGGAATTCAAAGGCTATTTCAAGGACAAGGCCGCCCTTTGCCGGGAGTTCGGCCTGGACCCGGACAAAAAGCTGCACCTGTATATTTCCAGCTTCGGCTACGCCAGCATGTCGGCGGAGGAGGTGGCCGAGCTGTCCCGCATGGCGGGCACCGACTTCACCGGATTTGCCGCCACCAACCGGATCTCGATGGACCAGACGCTGCGCTGGTTTGACGCCTACCTGGGCGACCACCCGGAGGTGGAGCTGGTCTACCGCCGCCACCCCAGCGAGTGGAACAGCCCGGCGCTGGAGGAGCTGACCCGCAAGCGGCCCAACTTCCATGTGATCTTTGCCGATTCGGTCAAGCAGTGGATCGTGGCGGCCGACTCCATCTCCATCTGGATGAGCACCGCCATCGCCGAGGTGTACATGGCCGGCAAGAGCTGCCATATCCTGCGCCCGGTCCCCATCGAGCACGAGTACGACCCGGTGATCTACAAAGGGGCCCGGTATGTGACCAGTTACGAGGAATTCTGCACCGCCATGGCGCAGAGCGATCCCCCCTTCCCCATCCGGCGGGAGGTGATCGAGGGGTATTTTGACCCGAGCCCCCGCCCGGCCTACCTGCGCATGGCCGACCTGCTGGAGCAGGTATACCGCGAACCGCCCCGGGACCACCCGATGGGCGAAGGCTTCACCCCGCATTTCAACTGGCTGAAATATTTTGCCCTGTGGGGGGTCCACTTCCTCTACCGCCGCCGCTGGGAACCCCGCCGGGTGTTTGCCTGGTGCCCGCCGCTGGCCGGCTTTGCCCAGCGGATCTACGGGTATGTGGACAAGGCGCACCTGGAACCTGAGGAGATCCGGGCCATGACCGAACGCATCCGCCCGTTTCTGCGCTGAACCGCCCAGTCAAAAGGAGACGCTATGCCTGACACACCCAAACCGGAAGCCCCGAAAAAGCAGGAGTCCTTCCTTGGCAATCTGATGAAATATTCCGTAGCGACCTACCTGGGGTTTCTGATCAGCGGGGCCGCCCTGGTCGTCAAGGGCATCCTGCCGCCGGACAGCTACGCCGTGCCGGCCTCCTTCATGGCCTACACCACCTCCCTCATGAACATCGGGATGCTGGGGCTGGACCAGGGGCTGCTGCGCTTTTACCATGAACCTCCCAAAGGCGCCACCGGCCGCACGATGTTCGCGGCCTGCACCCGGCTTTCGCTGCTGGTGATGGCGGCGGTGGGGCTGGTGGGCTCGGCGCTGTTCGCCCGGCCGCTGGCGACCGCCTTCGGCCTGGGGACGGGCGGGGCCATCCTGGTGCCGTTTTTGTTCCTGAACGCCGCGCTGTACATGCTGGTGCGCTACCTCAACGTGCTGCTGCGGCTGGAAAACAACGTGGCCGCCTACACCGCCGAGACCCTGTGGATGCAGGCATGCCTGAACCTGCTGTTCCTGCTGCCCGGCTTCTTCACCCAAAGGACCTGGGTGTTCATCGCGGTGGCGGTGGCCAGCTTCGGCTGCGTGGCCATCGCCTTCTGGTTCAAAGCCCGGGCGCCGCTGCAGGCCCCCGGCCTGCCCTACAAGGCCGTATACCGCCAAATGGTGCCCTACAGCATCGCGCTGGCGCCGGCCGCCGTGCTGACCCCGCTGTACCAGAGTGTGGCGCTCTCCTTTCTGGCGGCCTACAGCGGCCAGACCAGCCAGGGACTGTTCTCCTTCGCCTACCAGCTTTCGCTGCTGGTCACCACCGTGCAGGCGGGCTTTTCCACCTACTGGGGGCCCTATGTGTTCGCCCACTATCGCACCGAACAGGCACGGATCGGGCGGGTCCACGACCTGCTGAACTTTCTGATCTTCGCCTTTTTCTGCTGCCTTGTGATGTTTGAGGACATCATCTTCCTGGTTTTCCCCGGCAAGGCGGCCTGCCAGCGATTTTTCCCGCTGATGATGCTGGCGGCGGTGTTCCTGATCCTGATGGAAGGCACCGTCTACGGCAATTCCATCGCCCGGCGCCCCCACCACGACACCATCGGGGTGGCGGCCGGCGTGCTGGCCGAAGTGCTGATCTGCCTGTGGCTGGTGCCGGCCTACGCCGTGACCGGCGCCGCCGTGGCGCTGGTGGCCGGCAACGCGGTGATGTTTTTGTACCGCACCGTCACCGGGCAGTACTACTACCGCACCATCCCCAGCATCCCGCGCACGGTCTCGGGCTTTCTGCTGGCGGTGGCCGCCACCGCCGCCGGGGTGGTGTTCTACCAGCATTTTCTGCTCAAGTTCCTGGCGGTGGGGGCGATCCTGTTCGTCTACTGCACGCTGTACCGCCCCCAGCTGCAAAAGCTCTGGCAGCTGGGCCTGGGCCTGCTGCGCAAGCTGACCGGCCGCCGCGGATGATCCCCTGTCCGACCCAACCCAAACACGAAGGAGTAAACTGAGATGGACGAGTTCACACTTGATTTTGGCAGCGATCCCCTGCTTTCCGACGAGGACACCGATTCGCTGGACCCCTTCCCATCCGGGGAGGAGGAGGGCCAGGCGCCCATCCGGGTGGTGCTGCTGAGCCTGGACCAGGGCAAGTTCAACGCCCAGCGCAGCCTGGACGAGCTGGCCGCCCTGGCCGAAGCCAACGGCATGGAGGCCGTGGCTGCGGTGACCCAGAAACGCAGCACCCCCGAGGCCGCCACCATGCTGGGCGAGGGCAAGGTGGCCGAGGCGCGGCTGGTCTGTTCCAACACCCGGGCGGAGGCCGCCATCTTTGACGGCGAATTGTCCGGCAGCCAGATCCGCAATCTGTCGGCCGCACTGCAGGTGGACGTGATGGACCGCACCATGCTGATCCTGGAGATCTTCCGCAGCCGGGCCACCACCAACGAGGGCAAGCTGCAGACCGAGCTGGCCATGCTGCGCTACCAGCTGCCGCGGCTGCAGGGGCTGGGCGAAAGCCTGAGCCGGCAGGGCGGCGGCGGGGCCGGCGGCGGGGGCGCCCGCCGCGGCGCCGGCGAGACCAAGCTGGAACTGGACCGGCGCTACCTGCACCACCGCATCGAACACCTGGAAGGCCGGCTCAAGGAGTTGGAAAAACGCCGCAACGAGACCCGCCGGGCCCGGCGCAAGAACAACGTGCCGGTGGTGGCCCTGGTGGGCTACACCAACGTGGGCAAATCCAGCCTGATGAACGCGCTGTGCGGGGCCGAGATCTTTGAGGCGGACATGCTGTTTGCCACGCTGGACCCCACCGCCCGCAAGCTGATGCTGCCCAGCGGGCTGACCGTCGTGCTGGTGGACACGGTCGGTTTTGTGAGCCGCCTGCCCCACCACCTGGTGGACGCTTTCAAGAGCACGCTGGAGGAGGCCGCCTACGCGGATGTGATCGTCAAGGTGGCGGACGCCAGTGACAACGAGGCCGCGGCCCAGCTGGCCGTGACCGATGAGGTGCTGGACTCGCTGGGCTGCGGGGACATTCCCCAGATCGTCGTGTACAACAAGTGCGACAAGCCCGGCACCATCCCCTTTGACCCGGCCGTGCTGCTGACCAGCGCCAAGACCGGCCGGGGGCTGAAGGAACTGCTGCAGCGGCTGGATGCCCTGATGGCCAGCCGGGTGCGGCACATCGAGATCCTGCTGCCCTACGACAAGCTGGGCCTGGCCGATCTGCTGCGCACCCGCGGCAGCGTCCTCAAGGAAGAATTCCGGCCCGACGGCGCCTACTATGAGGCCACCGTCAAAATCGACGAACTGCACAAATTCACGCCGTATCTTTTGTAAGGGTCTTCTCCCCTTCCCTGCCAAACACAAACGCCCTGTACCGGCCGGTACAGGGCGTTTTGATTGGATTGGTTCAGGATCACTTGGCCGCGGCGCCGTCGCCGGCCAGGGCCTTGATGGCGCTGACGGTGGCCGCCATGTTCTGCATATCGCTGGGAACGATGATCTTGGTCGCCTTGCCGTCGGCCACCTTCTCCATCGCCTCCATGCTGCGCAGGGCCAGCATGTTCTGGGTGGGGGCCGCCTCGTTGATCATCCGGATGGAGTCGGCCTGGGCCTTCTGCACCAGCAGCAGCGCCTGAGCCTGGCCTTCGGCCTCCCGGATCTTCTGCTCCTTGACAGCCTCGGCCCGCAGGATGGCGCTCTCCTTCTCGCCTTCGGCGCGGGTGATGGCCGCCTGTTTTTCGCCTTCGGCCAGCAGGATGCTGGCGCGCTTCTCCCGATCAGCCTTCATCTGCTTTTCCATCGCCTGGCGGATCTCGGCCGGCGGCTCGATGTTCTTCAGCTCGATCCGGTTCACCTTGATGCCCCACCGGTCGGTGGCTTCATCCAGCGTGGCGGTGATCTTGGTGTTGATCAGGTCGCGGCTGGTCAGCGTCTCGTCCAGCGACATCGAACCGATGATGTCGCGCAGCGTGGTGGCGGACAGATTCTCGATGGCCTGGATCGGGCGGTTGACCCCGTAGGCGTAGGCCTTGGCGTCAAACACCTGGAAAAAGACCACCGTGTCGATCATCATGGTGACATTGTCCCGGGTGATGACCGGCTGGGGCGGGAAATCCGCCACTTCTTCCTTGAGGGAGACACGGCGGGCGATCCGCTCCACAAACGGGACTTTCAGATGCAGACCTGCGCTCCAGGTCTCCTTGTACACGCCCAGCCATTCGACCACAAAGTCATTGGACTGGGGCACGATGACGATGCAGCGGATCAGGACAAGCAGCACAACGATCAACAGAATTGCCAACGTGATGGGCCACATAAACGATTCCTCCTTCATTTCTTTCATTTCTTTTCTTCGGAAGACGACTTCCGGGACAACAGGGACTTACCGGGTCGTTTGAGGTTCCTGCACGGCATGAACGACCAGCACGCCGCCGTCCACATCGGTCACCTCCACCCGGGCGCCTTTCGGCAGGGCGGCATCGGCCCGGGCCTGCCAGTCCAGGCCGTCCACCCGCACCCGGCCGATCTCGCCGGGCAGGATGGCCAGCAGCACGATCCCGCGTTTGCCCACCGACAGGCGGGCGCCGTTGGTGATGGGGGCGTTTTGGCCCCGGTGTTTGGCCAGCAGCGGCACCATGATGGCCAGCGTGACCGCCGACACCAGGGCAAACACCACAAACTGGACCGCCACCGAGGTGGTGAAGAAGCTGACGATCAGGGCAACCGCAGCGCCCACGGCAAACCAGACGGAAACCAGGGCGGTGGTGATGGCTTCCAGAATAAAGAACGCCACCACAGCGACAAGCCAGACGACACTATCCATTCCCAAGATGGTTCCCTCCTTTAACTTTGTCAATAGTTTAACAGTTCTGTGTGGCACTGTCAAGGGGATGGAGACGGAATTTACCGTTTCTTTTCTGTTTATAGAAAATGCCGTCAGATCGCGGGATCTAACGGCAATCGTTCTTGTTTTTTCCGTCGGCTCAATAGATCTTGAAATAGCCCACCCGCCCGGGGTCGTTGTCTTCCACCAGGATGGTAAAGCCCTGGGGGTTGACCTCGGCGGCCTTGCCGAATGCCTGGGTACACAGCAGGTGCGGCCCGCGGTTCAGGATGACCTCGGCGGTCTGGGTCTTGCCGACCCGGCGGAAGTGCAGCACATCCCCGGCGGCCTTCACCAGCTCGATGCCCCCGCCCCGGAAGGCGTCGCAGCTGCGGCGCAGCTGCGCCAGGTTGGCCATGGGGCCCCGCAGCCGGCGTTCGGTGCTGGTCCAGTCATAGTAGGCCCGGTTGAAGGGGTCCCGGTACCCCTGCATGGCGATCTCGTCGCCGTAGTAGATGCAGGGCACGCCGGGCAGCGTGAAGATCAGGGCGTAGGCCAGCAGTTCGCGGCGGATGGCCTCCTCCATCCTTCCCGGCGGGATCCGCCGCCCGCTCTGCCAGAAACGGTCCCGCCCGTTGGCCGGCTCGTCGGCAATGGCGGTGATGGCCCGCTCGGTATCGTGGGTGGACAGGAAGTTCATCGCGCAGTCCAGCGCGGGTTTGGGGTAGTTTTCGCAGATGGAGAGGATCCGGTCGGCGATTTCCCCCGCGTCGGCCCCCCGCACAAAGTCGATGGCGGCGTTGCGGAAGGGATAGTTCATTGTGGTGTCCAGCCCGTGGCCCCGCAGGTAGGTGCGGCGGCGGCCCCAGCCTTCCTTGGTGGTGGCGTCCTCCCACACTTCGCCGATCAGCAGTTTGTCCGGCCCGTGGGCCTTGACCGCTGCACGGATCTTTTCAATGAAGCCGTCCGGCAGTTCATCGGCCACATCCAGCCGGAAGCCGGAGGCGCCCAGCTTGAGCCAGGTGTCGATGACGCCGCCCTCGCCGCAGACAAATTCAACATAGGAAGGCGAATTTTCGTCCACTTCCGGCAGTGTGTCGAACCCCCACCAGCTGCGGTAACCGCAGCTGTAGCCGGAGTCGAAGTCATACCAGCTGCGATAGGGCGAACGGCGGTCCCGGTAGGCGCCGCCGGGGCCGTAGCGGCCTTCCCGGTTGAAGTAGAGGGAATCCGACCCGGTATGGCTGAACACGCCGTCCAGAATGATCCGGATGCCCTGTTCGGCCGCGGCCCGGCACAGCTCGGCAAAGTCCTGGTTGGTGCCCAGCAGCGGGTCGGCCTTGAGGTAGTCGGCGGTGTTGTAGCGGTGGTTGGCGTGGGCTTCAAAGATCGGGTTGAGGTAGATGCAGCTCACCCCGAGGCTTTTCAGGTAGGGCAGCTTCTGCCGGATGCCGGCAAAATCCCCCCCGAAGTAGTCCATGTTCAGGTAGCCTTCCGCCTGCTCGGTGGGCCAGAAATAGGGCTCGCCGGTCTTGTCGGCCCGGTAGATCCGGTCGGCAAAGGGCATGGGTTTGCCCGGGTCGCCCTCATAGAAGCGGTCGGGGAAGATCTGGTACATCGTGCCGTTTTTGATCCAGTCCGGCGTCTGGAAGTCCGGCTCATAGACCGTCAGCTGCCAGCTGTCCTTCAGCACCCAGGTGAGTTTGCCCTCCCCGCCCGGGCCCCGGCAGATCTTGCGGAAGTCGGTGTACAGGTCGAAATAATAGAAATACAGCCCGGAGGTGGTGGGTCTCACAGTGACCGAAAAGTGGTTGGTGCCGTCCTGCTGGCCGTCAAACTCCATGCGGTAGTGGACCGGGTCCTCCCGGTCTTTGGTCAGGACCAGGTGCGGGTCCACATACCCGTAGTCCACCGGCACATCCAGATGCAGGGTGACCGGCGTGTCGGCGGGCACGGCGCCGAATGGCGTTTTGTAGCGCGGCAGGCGGCTGTTGAAAAAGGTATACGGCATTCTTACGTCTGTCCCTTCGGGCTGAAATCTTCTGCTGCAAAAACCGCCGCAAGCGCGGCCGGCGCCCGGGGTGCGGCATCAGGGCGTTTTGCCGCGCAGGCGGCAAAACGACGGCGCAGCGCCGAAACGGCACAGAACCAGGCCGACCCGCCGGGCGGCAGGGGCGGCGATCTGGTTGTGGCGGCAGCGGCGGCAAACGCTTCCTTGCGCACTCGACAACGAGCGGACCAGGGTTTGCGGCGGTCAGGGTCACAGGGGGGCGTGCGGGCTCAGCGCACCGGGGAAGCGCCCCAGATGTCGCGGGCGTAATCCATCACCGAGCGGTCGGCCGAGAAGATGCCCGCGTTGGCAATATTCATCAGGCTCATGCGGTTCCAGGTCGCCCGGTCGCTGTACAGCTTCTGCACGGTCTGCTGGGCGCGGCGGTAGTCCTTGAAGTCCGCCATGACCATATAGGGATCGCTGTTGCGCAGGTTGTTGGTGACCTCGGTGAAGTTTTCGCCGTTCCAGCCGCGTTCCAGCAGGTCCAGCACCGCCATGGCCACATTGTCATCCGAAATATATGCCTGGGGATGGTAGCCCATACCCTTGAGGGCGTTGACTTCCGGCGTGAGCATGCCGAAGATGATCTCGTTCTCATGGCCGGCGGCGTCGGCGATCTCCACATTGGCGCCGTCCAGGGTGCCGAGGGTGATGGCGCCGTTGAGCATGA
>DWWE01000018.1 GCA_019119835.1 Candidatus Gemmiger stercoravium
CAGCACCCAGGCCGCCGCCAGGCTGCCAGCCAGCACGGCGGCAAAGTGGACCAGGCTGTTGTCCACCAGCAGGGCGCGGGCGCCCAGCAGCCGGGCCAGCCCCCGCACCGCCACGATGCCCCAGGGGTGCAGCAGGTAGAGGAGCATCGACACCCGCCGCACCGGTTTGTCCTGCCCGGCGTTGCGGGCCAGCAGCAGGCCGAAGATGCCCGCCATGGCCGGCGGCAGGCTCAGGTACATGCTGTCGTGCCGGGGCCAGCCCAGGGCGTGCAGGGCCAGGCATTCGGCCGTGAGCCCCGCCAGCCCGGCCAGCGCCAGCCCGGCGCAGCCCCGCCGGGGCGGCCGGCGGACAAAGGCCGCCCCCAGCAGCAGGAAGAGCGGCGCAAAGAACAGCCCGCCCCGGGTGTAGCCCCCCAGCAGGGCCAGCAGCCCGTCGTAAAACCGGCGCAGCGGGGGCAGGGCGGCGGTCAGGCCGTACCAGCTGTCGCCCCCGAGCCCCAGGAGGTAAAGCCCCCCGGCCAGCGCCAGGCCGGCCCGGGGCCCCACCGCCGCCAGCCCCCGGGCCACCCAGAGGCCCAGCAGCACCGCCGGGAAGTACCACAGGTGGTAGAAGGTGCCGGTACAGAGCAGTTCCCGCCAGCCGGGCAGCGACCCGGCATAGAGGTTGAGGGGCAGGTAGAGGATCACCGCCGCCAGGTAGAGGGCCAGCAGCCGGCGGAAGGCCCGGCCGGTGCCCTGCCAGTTCCCCCTGGCCAGGAAGTAGCCGGTGACCATGAAGAAGAAGGGCACCGCCACCCGGGCCAGCCCCCGGGTGAGCCACAGGTCCCACCCCGGGGCGAAGGAGGCCAGCGGGCCGGTGTGGATGGCCACCACCAGCACGGCGGCGGCCAGCCGGAACCGGTCCAGCGCCGGGCCGCGGCGGGCCAGAGTTGTCTGCGCCATGGTCACCCCTCCCAGACGGTGGTGATGAAGCCGCCGTCATTGTCGCCGCTGACCTGCCAGCAGGCCGCGGGCGGGGTCCAGCGGACCGCCGCGCTGCGGCAGGGCAGCCAGCCCACCCGGACCCGCCGCCCGCCCGGCAGCCGGACGGTGCGCTCCCCCTGCTGCAGGAAGGCCCGGTACTCTTCCAGGCAGAGGGCGTTTTCGGTGAGCAGCCGGGCGTGGGGCACCCCCACATACCGGAAGTGCCAGGGCTCGGCCCCGATGCCGGTGATCGGCTGCTTTTCCTCGGTATATCGTTCGATAAAGCCGTAGTCGGCCGCCAGCGCCCGGAACCGGCCGCAGACGCCGTCCCGCGGGAAGGCCGGGCAGATCGGGTCGATGACATCGGCGGCCAGGGCCAGGTCCACGGCCAGGCCGGTCTCGTGTTCGCTGCAGCCCGGGCGGGCCACATACCGGGCGGTGAAGTCGGGGCCGTCGGTCTCCAGCGTCCGGTCCCAGATGGCCTGCTGCTCCCCCCGGCTGCGCCAGCCGGACACCGGCAGGATCACCCCCGCCCCGCCGGCAGCCCGGATGCACTCGGTCAGCATCCGGGCCGCCGTGCGGTCCAGGTGCTGGTCGGGCCAGCCGCCGGCCAGCGGCACCAGGTCGGGCACAAGGGGGCTGCGCAGCGGGTGGTCCCGGTTGACCAGCACCAGCGGGCCTTTCCTGGTTTCGGCCCAGGGCAGCCGCACCGGGGCGGTCATCCCTGCACCCCCCGGGCGATCAGCCGGTCCAGCAGGCCGGGGAAGTCCATCCCCACCGCCCGCATCATGCTGGGGAAGCGGCTGTGCCCGGTCAGGCCGGGGATGGTGTTCACCTCGTTGAGCAGGATCTCCCCCGCCGGGGTCAGGAACAGGTCCACCCGGGCAAAGCCCCGGCAGCCCAGCGCCCGGTAGACGGTGCAGGCGGCGTCGCGGATGCGGTCGGCGGTCTCGTCGGGGATGCGGGCCGGGCAGTGGATGGCTGCGTGGGCCAGGGTGTACTTTTCGGCATAGTCGAAGAGGCCCTCGCCCGGGGCCAGCTCGATCTCGTCCACCGCGCCGGTGATCAGTTTGCCGTCGGGGCCGTCCATCACGGCGCAGCCCACCTCAAAGCCCGGCACCGCCTGTTCCAGCAGCAGCTCGTCGTCGTGGCGCAGGGCTTCGGCGGCCGCGGCGGCCAGCTCCGCCGGGCCCTGGATGCGGGTGATGCCGAAGGAGGACCCCGCCCGCACCGGCTTGACAAAGAGCGGCCAGCCGATGGTTTCGGCGGCGGCCTGCAGGGCGGCGGGGGTGGCCTGGTCCCGGCGCAGCCGGACATTTTTGGGCACCGCCACCCCGGCCAGGGCGGCCAGCTGGTGGGTGCGGCCCTTGTCCATACACAGGGCCGAGGCCAGGGTGCCGCAGCCGATGACCGGCACGCCGGCCAGTTCCAGCAGACCCTGGAGGGTGCCGTCCTCGCCGTTTTTGCCGTGCAGCACCGGGAAGGCCGCCTCGAACCGGATGCGCCGGCCGTCGGCCAGCCAGAGGGTCCTGGCCCCGCGGGCGGCGTCCAGCGTGCAGGCCGCGCAGTGGCCGGCGTCCCGGTGCCAGGTATCGGCCGGGATGGCCTGCAGCGGGCCGGTGTAGTAGAACCACCGCCCGTCCCGGGTGATGCCCACCGGCACCGGCGCCCAGCGGGCCGGGTCCAGGTTGGCCAGCACCGCGGCGGCGGATTCCAGCGAGACGGCATACTCGGTGGAGCAGCCGCCGAAGAAAATCAGGATCTTGCGTGCATACATGGTCATAGGTCCTCCCCCTGATCGGGCGGCGGCGGGATACAGAAAGCCGCGCCCCGTTCTGGCATTATCCTACCAGAACGGGGCGCGGCATGTTTGCAGAGGGCCTTGCAGAGTGTTTGCGGTTTCCCTGCGGATTTCTTGCGATTTTCTTGCGGCGGCTCACCGGCTGCCGGCGGGCAGCGTGACGGTGAAGGTGACGGTGTTGCGGGCGCTGGCGGCGGTGATGGCGCCGCCGTGGGCTTCGACGATCTGCCGGGCGATGGCCAGCCCCAGCCCGGCGCCCCCCGACCCGGTCCCGCGGGAGCTGTCCAGCCGGAAAAACTGCTCGAACAGCCGGTCCAGCTTTTCGGGCGGGATGGTGCGGCCCTCGTTCTCGAAGGTCAGGGTCACGGTGTCGCCGTCCTGCCGGCCGGCGATGCGCACCGTGCTGCCGGGGAAGCTGTAGTGCCCGGCGTTGCGCAGCAGGTTGTCAAACACACGGGCCAGCTTGTCCGGGTCGGCGTCCACCGTCAGCCGGGGCGGCAGGTCCAGGGCGCAGGTCAGCTCCTTTTCCCGCAGGACCGGCTCGAACTCGCTGGCGATCTGGGCGAGCATCCGGGTCAGGTCCAGCGGGCGGCGCTCCAGTTCCAGGTGGGTCAGGCTGAAGCGGGTGATGTCGAAGAATTCGTTGATCAGGTCCTCCAGCCGCTCGGCCTTGCGCAGCGCGATGCCGGTGTACCGGGCCCGCAGCTCGGTGGAGATCTGGGGTTCGTCCTGCAGCAGGGTCAGGTAGCCGATCACGCTGGTCAGCGGGGTCTTGAGGTCGTGGGCCAGGTAGACCACCAGGTCGTTTTTGCGCTGTTCGGCCTCCCGGGCGGCGGCCGCGGCGGCCTGGGCCTTGCCCCGGGCCCGCTCCAGCCGGGCCGAGGCGGCGGACAGTGCGTTGGGCAGGTTCGGGGGCGGGGCGGCCGGGTCCATCAGGGTGCCGGCGGCCTCCACCACCCGGGTCAGGTCCCGCTGGTACAGCCGGAAAAAGCCCCAGGTCACCCCCAGCCAGCCGGCGGCCGCCAGCAGGATGACCAGCAGCAGCGCCATGTCCCGCACGCGGCACATGATCTCGTACAGCACAATGACGACGGGGGTGACAAAGTCGATCCAGTAGGACTGGATGTGGTTGCCCAGGGCATGGTAGAAGCTGTACCCGGCCATGAAGAGGACGAAGATCCCGAACGCCACCCCCACCATGCTGAGCAGGTACAGCCCGATCATGTCGGTGGCGCTGCGGCCGTAGAGCGGGCGGGCCCGGCGCCGGTCCCGGACCCGGGCCGCGGCGGACCGGACGGTTTGCAGCAGTTTATTCAACGGTGTAGCCCACCCCCCAGACAGTCTTGATGAATTTCGGGCGGCGGGGCGGTTCGCCCAGCTTTTCCCGCAGGCGGGCGATGTGGGTCATGACCGTGTTGTTGGAATCGAAGGATTTTTCGCCCCAGACCGCCTCGAACAGTTCCTCGCTGGAGATGACCCGGCCCCGGTGGTCGCACAGGTACCACAGGATGGAGAATTCCAGCGGGGTGAGGGCCACCTCCCGCCCGTACAGGGTGCATTTGTGGGTGGCTTTGTTGATGACCAGCCCCCGCAGCTCGTGTTCCTCCGGCGCGGCGGGGCCGGCGGCCGGCGCGCTGCCGGCGTTGTACCGGGTGGCCCGGCGCAGCTGGCCCTTGACCCGGGCCACCAGTTCCAGCGGGTTGAAGGGTTTGGTGATGTAATCGTCCGCCCCCAGCGTGAGCCCGGTGATCTTGTCCATATCCTCGCCCCGGGCGGTGAGCATCAGGATGGGGAACAGGTGCCGCTGCCGGATGCGCTGGCACAGCGCGAAGCCGTCCATGTCGGGCAGCATCACATCCAGGATCGCCAGGTCGGGCGGGTCGGCCTCCACGGCGGCCAGCGCCGGCTGCGCCGCGGCAAAGGTCTGCACCGCGAAGCCCTCGGCCTTCAGGTAGACGGCCACCAGCTCCGCGATCTCCTGTTCATCATCCACTACCAGCACCTTGGCCACCGGTGTTCTCCTCCCTTGTCCGGCGCACGGCGGGCGTGCGCGGGGCTGTCAAAAAAATATACGATCCGCCGCCGGCGGGCCGTTCCGGCCTGGGACGGGCCCGCAGCCCGGTCAGCCTTCGGCATGCCGCTGCGCCGGCGGTGCGCGGGGCGTTGCCGCTGCGCCCCGCCCGCGCTGTTATTATACCACGCCCGGGCCTGGGCGGCCAATGCGGGGCGGCGGCATTTTTACAATCAGGAAACGGATGCAAAAGCCCGGCTGCGATGTCTCACAGCCGGGGAAGATCATGGTTGGCCGCCGCATACCGCTCAATAGAACCCGTAGCTGGGCAGGACCTGCAGGCTGCGGGCCCAGAATTCCGGCACCGGCAGCCCGCTGAGCACCGGGTAGAACCAGAGGAAGAGCAGCAGGCTCGCCGCCGCCAGCCCGGCGCCGGTCCGCCGGGCCCGGCGCTGGTTGGCGCCGCCCAGGGTCAGCGCGACGGCCGCCAGGCAGAACATCGAGCTGGGGAAGTAGTGGTACAGGAAGGTACACCGGGCCACCAGCATCCAGGGGATCAGCTGGGTGCCGTACAGGATCAGCACCCCGGCCCCGGCGCGGCTGCCCCGGCCGGAGACCTGCCGCCACAGCAGGCGCAGCACGGCCGCCAGCCCGGCCAGCCAGATCACCGGGCCGCCCAGCCCGGCGATGCTGCCCAGGTTGCCGGCGGGCAGGTTGGTGTTCTGGTAATACCACACCGGGCGCAGGTCCAGCAGCCAGGTGTACCAGCGGCTTTCGAAGGGGTGGGTGGCTTCCAGGGTGGAGTGGTACCAGTACATATACCGCTGGCAGTCCCACCAGTCGGCCAGGGTGAAGCCCGGGTCATGCCAGAGGTAGGGCAGGTAGGCGGCCAGGTAGATCACAAAGGGCAGCAGCACATAGAACAGCACCCCGCCGACGCCGGCCAGCCGGAATTCCCGCCAGAAGCGGGGCGGGCGCTGCCGCCAGCGGGCGTACAGCACCCCCAGGTAGAGCACCGCCAGCCCGGCCCCGGCGTAGATGCCGGTCCACTTGGCCGCACACCCCAGCCCGAAGGCCGCGCCGCCCAGCGCCATCGGCACCAGCGCGCCGCCCACCCCGGCGGTGAGCACCCGCTGGCAGTACCACAGCATACAGTAGGCCCCCAGCAGGATGAAGAAGGTGCCGTAGATGTCGATGGTGGCGATGCGGCTTTGGGCAAACCGCATGAAGTCCAGCGCCAGCAGCGCCCCGGCCAGCGCCCCCACCCAGGGGCGGCGGGTCAGCCGGCGGGCAAAGCACCAGGCCAGCGGCACCAGCAGCACCCCGAACAGGGTGCCGGAAAACCGCCAGCCGAAGCCGGTCATGCCGAACAGCGCGATGCCCAGCATGATCAGGTCCTTGCCCAGCGGGGGGTGGGTGGTCTCGTAGACGGTCAGGCCGTGGAGCAGCTCATACCCGGTGCGGCCGTGGTAGATCTCGTCAAAATACATGCTGTTGAGCTGGCTGATGGCCTCGGGCACCGCGGCCTGCTCGTCGGTGAGGGCGCCGCCCCCGGTGAGGGGTACCAGCCCGCCGTCGATGTCCCGCAGCGCCAGCTCGAACACCTGGGCGTTGGACACCGTGACGGTGCAGGCGGTGCCCGCCGGGATCTGGCAGACCGCCCGGCTCCAGCTGAACACCGTGCCCTGGTCCAGCTGCTTTTCATACAGCAGGGTGCCGGCGGCGTCGGTGACGGTGACGCTGCCCCCGGTACTGATGCCCGGGTAGAGCCAGAGTTCCACCGTGTCGGCGGCGGGGGTGACGGTCTCGGTCAGGGTGTCGCCGGTGGCGTCCAGCGGGTTCTGGGGGGCGGTAAGGTCCCCCAGGCAGGTAAAGCTCAGCAGGGCGGTGAGGGCGGTCAGCCCCAGCAGGGCGAACACCTCCCGCCGGGTCCAGGCCGGCTGGGGGGCCGGGGCGCCGACAGCCGCCCGGTCCAGCCGGGGGCTCCGGCTGCCGCCGGCGGGCAGCGGCGACACCGCCCCGCTTTTGCAGATGGTCCAGACCGTGAAGGCCAGCAGCACGAAGGCCGCGGTGGCCGCAAAACCGATGACCTGGACGAACAGGCTGCTGGCCGCGGCGGAGAGCCATTCATCGTCGGTGCCCACCTGGGCATAGACGGCGGCCAGGTTCACAAAACCGGTGAGGGAAAGCCCGAAGGCCGCCCCGTACAGCCGGATGTCGCCCCAGCGGGCGGCGGCCGCCAGCGCCAGCACCACCCCGGGCACCAGATACCGCTCGTGCATACAGTGGCCCAGCGTGAACACCCCCACGGTGTAGAAGGCGGCCAGCAGCAGCGGCGAGAACCGCCGGGGGGCGCCGTCGGGGCGGCGGGCGTCGGCCCGCCAGGCCAGCACGGCCAGCGCCGCCAGCCCCGCCGTGAGCAGCAGGATGTGCAGCGTGCCCAGGGCCCCCCAGCTGAGGAGCCCGCCGAGGGTGGCTTCCAGCGGGGCCCAGTTGCCGCCCAGCGCCGCCAGCCAGTTGAAGGCGTTGATGCTGGCGTAGGGGTAGCCGGAGGCCGTGGTGAGGTATTTTTCCGCCAGATCGGGCAGCAGCCGGCTCGCCCCGAAGAAGGGCAGCCCGAAGGCCAGCGGCACCGCCAGCGCCGCGGCCGCCCCGCCGAAGCAGCGGCCGACGGCCCGGGCGCGGACCCGGGGGCCGGCGGACCAGGCGTCGGCCACCCCGGCCAGGAAGCAGACGGCCAGCACCGGCCCGGCCAGCAGCGCCTGGGGCTTGATGGCCAGCGCCAGCCCGTAGAGGGCGGCGGCGGGCAGGTAGCGGCGGCGTTCCAGCAGCAAAAAGCAGGCCAGCAGCGGCAGCACGAAAGCCCCGTCGATCTGCTTCCACAAGGCGGTGTCGAAGAGCAGCAGCGGGTTGAAGGCGGTGAAGAGGGTCAGGCAGAGGGTGGTGCGCCCGTCGCCCAGCCGGCGGCGGGCCAGCGCGTACACCAGCCCGGTGACGCCGCAGTCGCCCAGGGCGGGCACCAGCGCCAGCAGCACCCAGCCCGCCGGGCTTTCGCCGCCGCAGCCCAGCAGCCGCCGCAGCGCCGCCGCCAGCGCCAGCACCGGCAGGTAGCCGGGCGGGTAGTCGGCAAAATAGCCCTCGCTGTAAAAGGCGGCGGGGCCCTGGGTGAGCAGCTTGTCGCCCCAGGCCACAAAGCAGCTCATGTCATAGGGGTAGCCCTGGGTGGCGGCGGCCAGGGCCAGCCGCAGCGCCAGCGCCGCGGCCAGGATGAGCCAGAGCCGGCGGCGCCCGGCCCGGCGCCCGGGAATGGTTTGGGGGTTCATAGGCGGGGTTCCTCCTGCGGAAGGTGCGCACAAACCGAAAAGGACCGGGGCGGAGGGAAACCCCACCCGTCGGCCGGTCCTGATTTTCGGTTGTTACTGTTTGCTGAGCTGGGGGCCCTGGGCCGTGTCGGTGACGGTCCAGCCCAGCGCCGAGATCCGGGCGCGCAGCGCGTCGGCCCGGGCCCAGTCCTTGGCCTTTTTGGCGGCGGTGCGCTCGGCCACCAGCGCCTGGACCTCCTCGGGGGCCTGGGCGGTCTTGCGGTTGTACAGCAGGCCCAGCACGCCGGCCAGCTCGTCAAAGGTGTCGGCGGCGGCCTGCAGGCTGGGTTTGTCGGCGGCGTCGGCGCGGGTGTTGATCTCCTTGACGAACTCGAAGATCGCGGCCAGCGCGTCGGGGGTGTTCAGGTCGTCGTCCATGGCGGCGATGAACTTGTCCTTTGCGGCGGCGGCCTTGTCCTGCAGGGCGGTGTCGGTGCCGTGGGCGTGGTCGATGGCAAAGTCCAGGTTCTCCCGGCAGGTGTACAGCCGTTCCAGGCTGGCCTTGCAGCTCTCGATGAGCTCGACGGTATAGTTCAGCGGCATCCGGTAGCCGGCGGTGAGCATGAAATACCGGATCGGCTCGTAGCCGTAGCGGTCCGCGATCTCCCGCACCGTGAAGAAGTTGCCCGCGCTCTTGGACATCTTCTCGTTGTTGATGTTCAAAAAGCCGTTGTGCATCCAGTACCGGCTGAAGGTGCAGCCGTTGGCGCACTCCGACTGGGCGATCTCGTTTTCATGGTGGGGGAAGATCAGGTCCTGGCCGCCGCAGTGCAGGTCGATGGTCTTGCCCAGATGCTTGCGGGCCATGGCGCTGCACTCGATATGCCAGCCCGGCCGGCCGTGGCCCCAGGGGCTGTTCCAGTAGGGCTCGCCGGGCTTGGCGGCCTTCCAGACCGCGAAGTCGGCCGGGTCTTCCTTCAGGTCGTCGTCCATCCGGCTGCGCAGGGCCCGGTTGCCGCTTTCCAGGTCCTCCAGGTTCAGGTGGCTGAGCTTGCCGTACCCCGGGTCGGACTTGACCCGGAAATAGACATCGCCGTTGCGGGCCACATAGGCGTGGCCGGAGGCCACCAGATCCTTGACGATCTTGATGATCTCGCCCACATGCTCGGTGGCCCGGGGGCGGACGGTGGGGGCCTTGACGTTGAGCCCGTCCGAGTCCTTGATGTACTCGGCCTCGAACCGGCGGGCGACCTCGGCCATCGAGACGCCCTCCTCCTGCCCTTTGGCGATGAGCTTGTCGTCGATGTCGGTGATGTTGGAGACGTAGAAGACCTTGTTGCCCCGGTATTCCAGGTACCGGCGCAGCGTGTCAAAGACCACCATCGGGCGGGCGTTGCCGATGTGGATGTAGTTGTAGACGGTGGGCCCGCAGACATAGATGCGGTACTCCCCCGGGGTGGCGGGGACGAATTCCTCTTTCTGGCGGGTCAGGGTGTTGAAGATCTGCATAGACGGGCTTCCTTCCTGCCGGCCGGCGGGCCGGGCTGATTACAACCTTTATTATAGCCGCGCCGGCGCCCCGGCGCAACCGAAAGTTGGCGGCCTTATTTTGCGCTGGCAAAGCAGCTGCGGTTCTGCCACAGATAGATGCCGCCGGACAGGACGGTGACCAGCGCCACCAGCCAGCACAGCCCCTGCACCACCAGGCCGAAGCCCAGCACGTCCACATCCCGCAGGAAGGCCGGCGCGATGTAGTAGAACAGGATGGTGAGCATCTGCAGCACCGTTTTGACCTTGCCCCAGATGTTGGCGGCAATGACGGTGCCCCGCTCGGCGGCGATCATCCGCACGCCGGCCACCGCGAATTCCCGGAACATGACCAGGGCCAGCACCACCGGGTGGCAGAGCCCGTCGGCCATCATGTAGACAAAGGCGGCGGTGGTCAGGCATTTGTCGGCCAGGGGGTCCATGAACTTGCCGAAGTCGGTGACCAGGTGGTTTTTGCGGGCGATGTAGCCGTCCAGGAAATCGGTGAAGGAGGCCGCCGCGAAGATCACCCCCGCCACAAGGTGGAAAACGGGGTTGTAGGCGCTGGTGCCGATGTGGGACCCCGCCGCGAAAAACATGAAGAAGGGCACCAGGATCACGCGCAGCATCGTAAGTTTATTCGGCAGGTTCATGGTCATTCCTCCGTTTCAGGCTCGGCATAGCCATAGAGGTCGTAGGTGTCGGAATCGGTGATGGTGACCCGGTAGAATTCGCCGGGCACCAGCGGGGTGTCGGCGGGGGTCAGCACGTTGCCGTCGATCTCGGGGCAGTCGCCCATCGACCGCAGCAGGTACATGCCGGTCTCCTCGTCCACCCCGTCGCACAGGCAGGGCAGGGTCTGCCCCACCTTGGCGGCCATGGCGGCGGCGCTGATCTCGGCCTGGATCTCCATGATATGGTCGGCCCGGCGCTGGCGGACTTCCTCCGCCAGCTGGCCGTCCATGGCGGCGGCGGGGGTGTTTTCCTCCGGCGAGTAGGCGAAGCAGCCCAGCCGGTCGAACCGGACGGTGCGGACGAAATCGCAGAGTTCGGCGTACTCTTCCTCCGTTTCGCCGGGGAAACCGGCGATCAGGGTGGTGCGCAGCGTCAGCCCCGGGATGGAGGCCCGCAGCCGGCGGATCACATCCTCCAGTTCGGCGCGGGAGCCGCGGCGGTTCATCGCCGCCAGAATCCGGTCGTTGCAGTGCTGGATGGGCAGGTCCAGGTAGGGCACCACCTTGCGGTTGCGCACCATCGCCCGGATGAAGTCGTCGGTGATCCGCTCGGGGTAGGCGTAGAGCACCCGGATCCAGCGGATGCCCTCGATGGCGTTGAGGGCGTCCAGCAGGTCGTTGATGGCGCCGGGGCGGCCCCAGTCCTCGCCGTAGGCGGTGGGGTCCTGGGCCACCACGATGAGCTCCCGCACCCCTTCCCCGGCCAGCCAGCGGGCTTCGGCCACGCAGCTTTCCATCGGGCGGGAGCGCAGCGGCCCGCGGATCAGCGGGATCGCGCAGTACCGGCAGCGGTTGTTGCAGCCTTCGGCGATCTTTAAGTAGGCATAGTGGCCGGGGGTGGAGATGATCCGCGCCCCGCCCAGCGGCATGTCCGCCTTGGGGCCGTAGCTTTCCACCCGGCCGGCGCCGGGGGTACACACCCGGCGCAGGATCTCGGGCAGGGCGGCATTGGAGCCCATGCCCACCACCGCGTCCACCTCCGGCATTTCGGCGGCGATCTGCTGCTTGTACCGCTCGGCCAGGCAGCCGGTGACGATCACCTTCAGCTCCGGGTTGGTCTGCTTGTAGCCGCAGGCCAGCAGGATGTTCTCGATGGCTTCCTCCTTGGCGGACTGGATGAAGCCGCAGGTGTTGACGATGATGGCGTCCGCCTCGGCCGGGTCGGCCACCGTCTCGTGGCCTTCCTTGAGCAGGGCGTGGGTGAAAACGTCGGCGTCCACCTGGTTTTTGGGGCAGCCGAGGGAGATGATGGCGATTTTCATGGCTTGGGGGCTCCTTGCTGTGTGTGTTGGGGGGCTATTCCTCCGGGTCCCGGGGCTGCACCGCGGCGCGGATGACCGCGTGGGAAAACCCGCGGCGGGCCAGCGCGGCCATGACCTGCTGGGTCTTGCCCTCGGCCAGTTTGCGGGCGTACTGCCGCTCCACCAGCGCCCGGGCGCTGGCCAGGTCGGGGTCTTCCTCCCCATCGGCGGGCATCAGGGCGGCCAGGGCGTCGGCGGCCGTCTCCCGGTCGATGCCCTTGGCGGCCAGGTCCTGCAGGATCTCCCGCCGGCTTTTGCGCTTGCGCAGCAGCTCGGCGGCCCGGCGGCGGGCAAAGCCCGCATCGTTGAGCAGGCCCAGCTCCCCCACCCGGGCCACGGCGGCCGCGGCGGTGTGGGGGTCGAACCGGCGGCAGAGTTTTTCGTACAGTTCGCCGGCGGCATGGTCCCGCAAAGCCAGCAGGTCCATGGCCTTGTCCAGCGCCCGGCGGGCGTCGCTTTTGCGGCGCAGCTCGGCCACGGCCGGCTCGGTCAGCTCGTCGCCGGCGTGCAGGCCGGCGGCGGCAAAGGTATCCTCATCCAGCGAGAAGGCGAACTCGTCGTCCAGGAACAGCGCGTACCGCCCCCGCTTTGTCTCGGTGATGCGGGTCAGGCGGGGCATCAGTCATCCACCATGATGTCCAGGTCCACCTCGTCGCCGGTGGTCTTGGCCGGGGCGGCGGGGGCGGCTTCGGGCGCGGCGGCCGGGGTGACCGGGGCGGCCTTCTCGATGGGCTTGACGACCCCTTTCTTGCCGGCGGCCAGGATGCGGTCGGCGTTTTCCCGCACGATGGCCTCGATCTCGGCGGCGATGTCCGGGTTGTCCCGCAGGAACTGCTTGGCGTTGTCCCGGCCCTGGCCCAGGCGGGTCTCGCCGTAGTTGAACCAGGCGCCGCTCTTCTGCACGGCGCCCAGCTTGACGCCCAGGTCGATGATCTCGCCCACCTTGGAGATGCCTTCGCCGAACATGATGTCGAACTCCGCCTCCTTGAAGGGGGGCGCGACCTTGTTCTTGACGATCTTGGCGCGGGTGCGGTTGCCGATGAAGGAGCCGGAGGAATCCTTGAGCCCTTCGATGCGGCGCACGTCGATGCGCACCGAGGAGTAGTACTTCAGCGCCCGGCCGCCGGTGGTGACCTCGGGGCTGCCGTAGACCACCCCGACCTTTTCGCGCAGCTGGTTGATGAAGATGCAGACGGTGTTGGTCTTGCCGATGATGCCGGTGAGCTTGCGCAGGGCCTGGCTCATCAGCCGGGCCTGCAGGCCCACGTGGGAGTCGCCCATCTCGCCCT
>DWWE01000019.1 GCA_019119835.1 Candidatus Gemmiger stercoravium
GGCGCTGCGGGGCGTCTGCCCCCGGGGCGAGACGGTGGAGGTGCAGCTGGCCGGCGGGGTGCTGAACATCCTGGTGGACGACAAGGACGCGGTGTGGATGGCCGGCCCGGCCGAGGTCGCCTTTACCGGCACGGTGGAGGTGTGAGGCGCCTTGCACCGCAGGCGGGAATGTGGTAAGATATAGCTAACCACGGGCGGTGCGCCGCCCATTGCAGGAGGGGAAAACAACCTATGAAAGTCAACAAGCATTATGCCCAGCTGGAGGAAAGCTACCTGTTCAGCAACATCGCCCACAAGGTGGCGGACTATCAGGCCGCCCACCCGGACGCCGACATCATCCGGCTGGGGATCGGGGATGTGACGCTGCCGCTGGCCAAAAGCGTTGTGGAGGCGCTGCACACGGCCAGCGAGGAGCAGGGCCACAAGGAAACCTTCCACGGCTATATCCCCAGCGAACAGGGCTACCCGTTCTTGCGGGAGGCGATCCGGGATTATTATGCCCGGCGCAGCGTCAGGCTGGACACCGCCGAGATCTTTGTTTCGGACGGCGCCAAGAGCGACCTGGGCAACCTGCTGGACCTGTTCGATGTGGACAACACCGTGCTGGTGCCCGACCCGGTCTATCCGGTGTATGTGGATGACAACGTGATGGCCGGGCGGCCCATCCGCTACCTGCCCGCCACGGCGGACAACGGCTTCCTGCCGATGCCCGGGGCGGATACCGCCGGCGACATCGTTTACCTGTGCAGCCCCAACAACCCCACCGGCGCCACCTACACCCGCGAACAGCTGAAGGTGTGGGTGGACTGGGCCAACGCCCACGATGCGGTGATCCTGTTTGACGCGGCCTACGAGTGCTTTGTCACCGAGCCGGGCCTGGCCCGCAGCATCTATGAGGTGGAGGGCGCCGAGACCTGCGCCATCGAGGTGTGCAGCTTCTCCAAGATCGCCGGCTTCACCGGCACCCGCTGCGGCTACACCATCGTGCCCGAGGCGCTGCTGCGCGAGGGCATGAGCCTGAACAAGATGTGGCTGCGCCGCCAGACCACCAAGTTCAACGGCGTGGCCTACATCGTGCAGCGGGCGGCGGCCGCTGTCTTCAGCCCCGAGGGGATGGAACAGATCCAGCAGAACCTGGATTACTACCGCCGCAACGCCGCGGTGATCGGCGCCGCGCTGGAAGAAGCCGGCGTGTGGTACTGCGGCGGCAAGAACAGCCCCTACCTGTGGCTGAAATGCCCCGACGGCATGACCAGCTGGCAGTTCTTTGACTGGCTGCTGGACACCGCCCATGTGGTGGGCACCCCGGGCGAAGGGTTCGGCGCCTGCGGCGAAGGGTACTTCCGCCTGACCGCCTTCGGCGACGCCGAGCGCACCAAGGAGGCCGCCGCCCGCATTGTGGCGGCGCTGAAAACCTTGCATTGAATTCCCCGCCGTATTATAATAGAAACAGTAAACAAACAGTGAAAGCCGTCCGGGGCGCCGCCCCGGGGCGCGGACCAAGGGAGGGACGCCCATGAATACCGGCGAAGCCAGCCGTGAGATCATGCAGTTTTTGAAAGATAACCCCACCTTCTACCTGGCCACGGTGGACGGGTATCTGCCGCGGGTGCGGCCCATCGGGTTCGCCATGTGGTACAAGGACCATCTCTGCCTGGGTATCGGCAAGCACAAGGCGGCCTACAAGCAGCTGCTGGACAACACCAACCTGGAGATCTGCGCCGCCAACGACCGCGGCGAGTGGCTGCGGGTGCAGGGCACCGCCAACTTTGACAACACCCCCGAAGCGCAGGAGGCCGCTTTCCAGACCATGCCCCAGCTGGCGGACATGTACAATGAGGAGAGCGGGCTGAAGCTGGGCATCGTTTATCTGGACCATCTCTCGGCCAAACTGTTCTCGATGTCCGGCAGCGTGAAGGACATTCTGAATTACTGATCCACCGCGCAGTCTGCCGCGGTGTCAGATAGACCCGAATCATCACATTGAAAAGGAGCATTGAAATGAAGCGTTATATCTGCGACGTGTGCGGCTATATCTATGACGAGGCCGCCGGGGATCCCGACAACGGCGTGGCCGCCGGCACCAAGTGGGAAGATGTGCCCGACAGCTGGGTCTGCCCGCTGTGCGGCGTCGGCAAGGACCAGTTCTCTGAGACCGACTGATCGCTGACAAAACCAAAATCCCGCCGCCAACCTTCCGTTGGCGGCGGGATTTTATTGTGGCGGGCCGTATCAGCCGGCCGGCAAACCTGCCCCTGCCGGTTTGCGGCGGCAGGGTCGGGTCCGGTTTGTTTTGTTCCGGGCCGCTCAGGGCTGCGGCGGGGTCGGGTCGTCCTGGGGCATATAGAGGCAGCAGCTGTTCTTGCCGCTGCGCTTGACCTTGTACAGCGCCCGGTCCGCCTTTTCGAACAGCGGGCGGGTGTCGGTTTCGGTGCTGCTGACCGCAATGCCGATGGACAGCCGTACCGTACACCCCACCGAGATGCCGGCCGCCGCGTTGACATGGCGGATGATCCGCCGGGCGATGGCCAGCGCCACGGCTTCCTGGGTGACGCCCGGGCAGAAGATCGCATATTCGTCGCCGCCGATGCGCCCCACCACATCCACGCTGCGGGTGGCCGAGCGCAGCACGTCGCCGGTCTGGCGCAGGATGTCGTCACCGGTGATGTGGCCGTAGGTGTCGTTGATCTGCTTGAAGTCGTCCAGGTCCAGCACCATGAAGCAGCCGGGGCCTTCGGCCAGGCGGACGTTGGCCTCGTCAAAAAAGCCGCGGTGGTTGTACAGCCCGGTGACCGGGTCCTTCTGGGCCAGGCGGGTCATGCGGTCCGCCAGGTGGCGGGCCTCCTTGACCTGCTCGATCAGGGTACGGGGGTAGCTCTCCCCTGCCGCCTGCTCGGTGTAGGGCAGCGACTGGTGGCCGTGGCGCACCACCCAATCCTCCCCCTGGCGGGTGTACACAAGGGTGTAGCGGGAGTCCATATCCACCAGCGCCGGCTTGCCCAGCTCGGCGTCCCGCACCCGCAGGCCGCCGTACACCAGCCGCACATCCTCGGTCAGCGGCATCTCCTGGCACCACTCGTCCACAATGTAGAAGCGGCAGCCGCGGGTCTGCTCCACTTCCACCTCCAGGGCCTGCTGCATCCTTTCGCGGCTGAGATAGAATTCATGCTTTCCGGTCCCGATCAAAACGCAGTCCGGCGCCAGCCGGTTCATCGCACGGGTCAGCGACTCCGGCGTGCGCACGATCAGGTAATCCTCCCAAAGCTGCCTGGTGATCTCGCAAAGATCCATGATACCCTCCGCAGAGACAGAATGTTTACTATGCCTATCATTATGAATTCTATCGCCTGATTTGTCAAGGAACTTTCCGGGCTGCCGCAATCAAACAGGCCGGGGCCGGACGCCTGCGCGTCACGGTCCCGGCCTGTTTTGCCGTTTATCGGGCGGCTGGGGGCCCGGTCCGCCCGGCCCGGGGGTCAGCGGCCGGTGCGGAAGGCGTCGGCGCCGGGGTAGACAGCCGCCGCACCCAGCTCCTCCTCAATGCGGAGCAGCTGGTTGTACTTGGCCACCCGCTCGCTGCGGCTGGGGGCGCCGGTCTTGATCTGGTCGGTGTTCAGCGCCACGGCCAGGTCCGCGATGGTGGTGTCCTCCGTCTCGCCGGAACGGTGGGAGGCAATGGCGGTGTACCCGGCCCGGTGGGCCATCTGGATGGCCTGCAGCGTCTCGGTGACGGTGCCGATCTGGTTGAGCTTGATGAGGATGGAGTTGCCGCAGCCCCGGGCGATGCCCTCGGCCAGCCGCTCGGTGTTGGTGACAAACAGGTCGTCCCCCACCAGCTGCACCCGGCCGCCCAGCTCCCGGGTCAGCAGCTGCCAACCCTCCCAGTCTTCTTCGTCCAAGCCGTCTTCCAGCGAGCGGATCGGGTACTTGTCGGTCAGTTCCTTCCAGTGGGCCACCAGTTCGGCGGAGGTGAAGGTCTTGCCGCATTTGGGCAGCCGGTATACCCCTTTTTCGCCGCTCTTCCACTCGCTGGCCGCGGCGTCCATGGCCAGCACAAAATCCCGGCCGGGGGTGTAGCCGGCCTTTTCCACCGCCTGCAGGATCAGCTGGATGGCCTCCTCGTCGCTGGCCAGGTCGGGGGCGAAGCCGCCCTCGTCCCCCACGCCGGTGGCCAGCCCGCGGGCGCGCAGCAGCGCCTGCAGCGCGTGGAACACCTCGGTGCACCAGCGCAGACCTTCCCGGAAGCTGGGCGCCCCCACCGGCATGATCATGAACTCCTGCACGTCCACCGTGTTGGCCGCATGGGCGCCGCCGTTGAGAATGTTCATCATCGGCACCGGCAGCCGGCGGCCGGCCACCCCGCCCAGGTAGCGGTAAAGGGGCAGCCCCAGCGCGGCGGCCGCCGCCCGGGCGCAGGCGATGGACACCGCCAGGATCGCGTTGGCGCCCAGGGCGGACTTGTCCTTTGTGCCGTCGGCGGCCAGCATCGCCGCGTCCACGGCGTACAGGTCGCCGGCGTCCAGGCCGGTCAGCGCCCGGTTGAGGGTGGTGTTGATGTTGTGTACCGCCCGGCTCACCCCCTTGCCGCCAAAGCGGGTCCCGTCGCCGTCCCGCAGTTCCAGCGCCTCGAACTCGCCGGTGGAGGCGCCGCTGGGCGCGGCCCCCCGGCCGACGGTGCCGTCGGCCAGGGTGACCTCGGCTTCCACGGTGGGATTGCCGCGGGAGTCGATGATCTCGCGGCCGTAAACCTTTTGAATGGTGAGAGTTTTCATGGAGTAACCTTCCTTTCTGCTTGCAGGGCCGGCGGGCCCGGAAAATGCGCCCCGCCGGTGCGGTTAGTTATTGCTAACTAACCGCACATCTATCATACCGCATTTGGCCGCCGGAATCAAGCCCCGGCAACAAGATTTTAACCGGGAACCGGCCGGGCTATGCGCCCCGCATCCCCCGCCCCGGCAGAATTCCCCGCGGGCGCCGGGCAGCGAAAAGGAAAAGCCCCGCAGGGGCTGCCTGCGGGGCGAAAGGATCATGCACGGATCAGTACAAAAACCAGAGCAGGGCCTGGCTCAGCGGCGCACAGAGCGCCATGGCCGCCACGGCCGCCAGGGTGATCTGGGCGTAGCGGACAGCCGGACGTTCGGGGGCCGGGGCGGCGCGGCGGGACCGGGGCTGCCGGGGCGGCGGCGCGGCGGACGGGGCCGCCGGCACCGGGGCGGTGGCAGCCGCCAGCACCCCGAAGAGCAGCATGACCAGGGGGAAGAGCATCGACACCCGGATGGACACCGCCGCCTGGGCCAGATAGCTGCACAGCGACAGCAGCACCGGGGCCACGCCGGGGCGGTACCAGCCCAGGAACCCCCGGCGCAGGTGGAACCACAGGAAGGCCCCCCAGGCCGCCAGCCCCAGCAGGCCGGTGGCCAGCAGCAGCTCGATGTACTCGCTGTGGGCGGCGTAGAAGGTGTTCAGGCGGGGGGTCATGTCCGCCCCGGCCCAGTCGGCAATGAGCTGGTGGAAGGACCCGATGCCGTAGCCCAGCAGTTTGCGCCAGAGCGGCGCGGCCCAAAAAGCGCCCCAGGATGCCTTCCAGGCTTCGCCCCGGTAGGTGCCCCAGTCGTCGTTGAATACGAAGAAGTTGTCCAGCCCGCCCAGGCTCGGGAAGGCAGGCCAGAAGGTGGCCAGCAGAAAGACCAGGGCGGCCGCGGCGACGGTCACCGCCGTGAGCACCCGGCCCAACAGGCAGAGCGAACGCTCCGGCCGGCCGCGGCGGGCCCGCCAGGTCAGCCAGGCCCACACCGCCAGGCAGAACACCGTGCCCGGCACGGCCAGGTCCCAGTCCCCGAAGCGGGCCAGCAGCGAGGTGCCGCCCTGGGTGTAGACGCTGCGGCGCATCCAGTGCATCCAGGCGGCCCAGAAAAAGAAGGCAACCCCGATCCAGGCGCCGCGGCGGACGGTGCGGGTGGTGAAGTCCCGGTGGCAGACCAGGACCATCGCCGCCGTGACGATGCCGAGGGTCAGCGCCTCGGCGTCCACGACCGCCATGGCCAGCGCACCGAAGATCATCGGCACCGCATAGAGGGCGGTGCGGCGGGGCCCCTCGGCATGTAAGTAGGCATAGAAGATGATGGGGGTGGTGATGGCGAAGAAGCCGCCGCAGAAGTCCTTCTGCCCCAGGGTGGAGAAAAACTGCGCCCGCTCGACGACGGCGGTGTTTTCATAGGTGCCGATCAGGTCGATGTTGAAGATGTTGAGCACATACACCACCACCACCAGCGAGGAGGTGACCCCTATGCCGAGAAACAGGAAGTCCAGGTCCTTGAGTTCGGCAAAGGCCCGGATCCCCAGGTAGCCGACCGCGGTGAGCAGAATGAGCATCATGCCGCCGTAGTAGCTGCCGATCCCCCAGACGGAGGCCACCGGGTCCAGCGACAGGCAGGTGGACAGCACGGCGCTGAGCACGACGGCCGCCAGCGCCAGCAGCCCGCCGCTGCGGCTGTACAGCCGGCCGGGCTGCGGCCGGGCCCCGATGGCGGCGCAGGCCCCCAGCAGCAGCGCGAAGAGCAGCAGCAAGGTGAAGACGCCGCTGAATTTGATCAGGCCCAGGTTGGAGAAGCGATCGATATACAGCGGAAAGACGCAGCAGACCGCCACGAGGAACGCGGTGGCCGCCGACCCGGTGAGCCGGGCCAGCGCCAGGTCCTGACGCGAAGTGTTTGACATACAACCCTCCCATATTTTCTATCAAGAAACGCCGCCGGCGCGGCGGGATCCTCTTTGTGCGGAAACGCTTCCCTATTGTACCGTTATCACGCCTTTTTTGCAACCGCTGTACCGTTTTGACACAAAGGTTTTACAAGTGCGAAGCAGCCCAGCCCCGCCGCGGCGCAGACCCCGGCGGCCAGGTGGCGGGCGGGCAGCGGCAGCAGCTGGCTGCCCGCGTAGCTCAGCAGGCTGCCGGCGCTCATTCCCAGGGCCAGGAAGCCGTAGTTGACCCCGGCGTGGCGCAGCCCGAACAGGTCGGTGTTGAGCGCGGGCTGCACCGCCGCCCCGCCGGAATAGAAAAAGGTGAGCAGCGCGTAAGCCGCCACAAAAAACCAGCCCCGGGCCCATGCAAAGAAGGCGGAGCCGATCCCCAGACCCAGGCAGACGCCGTACAAGACAGGTTTGCGGCCCGCCTTGTCGCTGAGGGCCGGGCAGGCCAGCCGCCCGGCCGCCGAGGCCGCCGACCCCAGCACCACGCACAGGGGGGCGAAGGCTTCGGGCAGGCCCCGGTCCGCCGCCATGGCCAGGATCTCGGGGCTGAAGAGCAGCACCGGCGGGGCGGCCAGCGCCACCCCGGCCAGGCAGAGCCGGTACTGGGGGGTGCGGAGCATCGCCCGCGGGCTCAGCCCCGGCGCGGCGGGCGCCCGGCCCCGGGCCGGCGGGTCCTGCAGCACGGCGGCCCCGGCCCCGCACACCGCCAGCACCACCGCCCCCAGCGCCGCAAAGCAGACCCGCATGCCGAACCGGCCGCCCACACCCCGCACAAACAGCGTGAGGAAGGCCCCTGACAGCCCCATGGCCGCCCCGGTGACGCCGGTGGCCAGCCCCTTGCGCCCGGCGTACCATTTCTGGGCGCAGGCCAGCACCGCCGGAGCCAGGAAGGCGCTGCCCACCCCGGCCGGCAGGCTGTACACCGCCAGAAAGAGCGCCGCGTTGCCCGCCGGCACCACCGCGGCCAGCAGGAAGGCCCCGCCCAGCAGCCCGGTGCCGGCCGCCGCCGCCAGCCGGGGGCCGCGGGCGTCCTGCAGCAGACCGCCCGCCGCGCAGCCCACGCCGTACCCGGCCACCAGCAGCGCGAAGGCCAGCGTGGCCTGGGCGCGGGTGAAGGCGTATTCCTCCATGACCGGCCGCTGAAACACTCCCCAGGCCGCCGGGATGCCGGTGAGCAGCTGCACCGCCGCCCCCGCCGCCAGGATCCGGGGGCCTTTTTGTTGTTTCGGCATACGATCCCTCCTTTTTTCCTCCATCCCCCCTAGTATGGCCCGGTTTGGTTGACAAAACCGCGTGGAACGGGCTATCATAAGAGGGAATCTTTGTCAAGCCAAGAAAAGGAGCTGCCTCTGCCATGAAAACTCAACCCTTAAAGGGAATGCGCGACCTGCTGCCCAAGGAGCAGGCCCTCCGGGATTATATCCAGGGCGAGATCCTCGCCACCTACCGCGCCGCCGGGTTCCAGCGGATCTCCACCCCGATCCTGGAAGATCTGGAAAACCTGAACAAGAGCGACGGCGGCGACAACCTGAACCTGATCTTCAAGGTGATGAAGCGGGGCGAAAAGCTCAGCGCCGCCCTGCGCAGCGGCGACGCCGACGCGCTGGCCGACATGGGCCTGCGGTATGACCTGACCCTGCCCCTGTCCCGCTACTATGCGGCCAACCGGGCCGTGCTGCCCCACCCCTTCAAGGTCATCCAGACCGACCGGGTCTACCGGGCCGAGCGCCCCCAGAAGGGCCGGCTGCGGGAGTTTGTCCAGTGCGACATCGACATCCTCGGGGATGAGAGCCCCAACGCCGAGGTGGAACTCATCGACGTGACCACCCGGGCGCTGCTGCGCATCGGCTTCAGCGATTTCACCGTCAACATCAACGACCGGCGCATCCTGCGGGCGATGCTGCAGGCCATGGGTTTTGTGCCCGACACCCTCGACTCGGTCTGCGTGAGCTTTGACAAGCTGGACAAGATCGGCGCTGCCGGCGTGAAGGCCGAGCTGGAGGAGAAAGCCTGCCCCGCCGCGGCCGTGGCGGCGCTGGACGCCTTCCTGACCGGCGGGGATTTCAGCCTGGACGCCGTGACCGCCGCCTGCGGGCCGGAGGGCGCCGCCCTGGCCGGCGATCTGCAGTATGTGCTTTCCACCGCCCAAAAGCTGGCCGGTGGCCGCTACAAGGTGGCCTACTGCCCCAGCCTGGTGCGCGGGCAGGGCTACTACACCGGCATGGTGTTTGAGGTGACCTGCCCGCAGTTTTCCGGCGCGGTGGCCGGCGGCGGCCGCTACGACGAGATGGTGGGCAAGTTCATCGGCCAGAAGGTCCCGGCCGTGGGCTTTTCCATCGGGTTCGAGCGGGTGTGCGGCGTTTTGCTGGAGCAGGGGTACGAGATCCCCGGCGCCAAGGCCCGGCTGGCCCTGCTCTACCTGCCCGAAGCCGACTTTGCCCAGGTGCTGGCCAAGGCCGAACGGCTGCGCAGCGACTACGACGTGACCGTGCTGCCCCAGGCCCGCAAGCTGGGCAAGCAGTTCGGCACGCTGGAAGCCGCCGGCTTTGCCGCCGCCGCCTTTGCCGACAACGACGACATCAAACCGCTGGGCCGCCGGGACTGAGCGTTTCCCCGCCTGCCCGCCGACGGCGGCGGCGGGGGGCGGACCTTTCGATTTCGCATCCTTCTATATCCTCGGGGCGCCTCAGACATTAAAAATATATAAACTGTCGCCGTCGGCGGACATGCGCCGACGACGGCGACACCGACAGGGAAATTTTACGCCAAATTGTGTGCGAGGAACGAAGTGACGAGTGCGCGATTTGGCGTAAAATTTTTTCGAAGGGGATACACAAGGGGAAACAGCCGCGTTAGGCAATTGCCGTGCGCGGCTGTTGCCTCTTGTGCAGCGTGTCGAGGAACTCGACACGCTCAGGCGCTTTTTTGCTACCTTTTTGTCATGTACGGCGCCGGAATTTATGGTATACTGGGGAAAAGAACCCAAAGGAGAGGACGCCGATGAAAACCACCTTCCTGCCCCGGCGGCTGGCTGCCCTGGCCGCCGCCCTGGCCCTGACCGCCGCGCTGACCGGCTGCGGCGCTTCGGGCGGCGGCAGCGCCGACGCCGTCGCTTCCACCGAGAGCATGTCCGCCGCGGCCCAGGATGGGGCTTCGGGCGGCGGGGTACCCCACCTGGACCCGGGGAACGCCACGGCCGAGAACGCCCGCAAAGTCATCTACAACGCCGATGTAACGCTGGAATCCACCGACTTTGACGCCGCCCAGCAGGCCGTGCTGGAGGCGGTGGAAACCCACGGGGGCTACCTGTCCCACTCCGACCTGAGCGGCAGCGCCGAGGATCAGGACCGCTTTCTGCACCTGACCGTGCGGGTGCCGGCAACGGAATACCGCAGCCTGCTGACGGCGCTGGGGAATTCGGCCAACCTGCTGAACGCCAGCGAGAGCGCCGACGACATCACCGCCGACTACATCGACGTGCAGGCCCGGCTGACCGCACTGGAGGCCCAGCGGGACCGGCTGAACGAGCTGGCCGACCAGGCCCAGACCACCGCCGACCTGCTGGAGATCGAGAGCCAGCTTTCCGACGTGCAGTATCAGATCGAGAGCTATACCCAGCAGCAGCGCTGGATGGACGACCAGGTGGACTATTCCACCGTGGAAGTCAGTCTGAGCGAAGTCAAGGCGCTGACCCCCGAGACGCCGGCCGGCTTCCTGGAACAGGCCGGGCGGGCCTTCCTGGACGGATGGGACGCCTTCAGCCTCTTCCTGAAAGGGCTGGTGCTGAGCGTGATCTACCTCTGGCCGGTGCTGCTGATCGCCGCGGTGATCCTGGTGGTGATCTGGAAGACCGGGCCGGCCCGCCGGGCCCGGCGCCAGGCCCGGCGGATGCAGGCCGCGCCCTACCCCGCCCCGAACGCACCGGCCCCGAACGCCAATGCGGCGGCCCGGAACGCCCCCGACCCGAATGGCAGCGCGGCCCCGAAGCCCGACGCCCAGAAGGAGAACAAGCCCGGGCCGAAGTACTGAGCCTGCGGGCGCCCGAAAGGTTTCAGACGGATGCTTCGGCCGCCGGCAGCCCGGTTGCCCGACATCCTGACATCCTGACAAGATGAGACAGCCCCGCCCCCTGACCGGGGGCGGGGCTGTTCTGCTGTTCAGGGCTCAGCTTTCCCGGCTTGCCGGGTACAGGGTGCGGCGGCAGCGGCGCAGCAGCGCCCAGGCCACCAGGGCCACCAGCGCCTCGCTGACCGGGAAGGCCACCCACACGCCCACCATCCCGAAGGCCGCGGCCAGTGCCACCGCCATCGGCAGGATGACCAGAACACCCCGCAGCAGCGAGACCGCCTGGGCCGGCACGGCCTGCTCCACCGAGGCGAAGTAGACCGCCAGGATGATGTTGACCCCCGCAAAGGGCGCCGCCAGGAAGTAGAGCCGCAGCCCCTGGCAGGCGATGGCCTGCATGGCAGGGTCCTGCTCGCTGTTGAAGACGCCGGCGATCGGCCCGGCCCCCAGGAAGAAGACCAGGTACAGCGCCGCCGAAAAGACCAACGCCGTACCCAGCGCATACCGCAGCAGCCGCTGCAGCGCCGCCCGCTGCCCCTGACCCCAGGCCCGGCTGACCAGCGGCTGGATGCCCTGGGCAATGCCGGTGTACACCGACAGTACCACCAGCGAGAGGTTGGCCACCACCCCATACGCCGCCACGCCGGTGTTGCCGGTAAGGCCGAGGATGAGGGTGTTGAAGGTGATCATGACCACCGCTCCGGAAAGCTGGTCCAGCAGCGAGGGCACGCCCAGGGCCAGCACCTGCCCGGCGGTGCGCAGCCGCGGGCGGACCTGGCGCAGATGGAAGCCGCGCCGCCGCCCCAGCCAGTGGGGCGACTGGACGATGACCCCGATGACCGGCGAAAAGCCGGTGGCCAGCACCGCACCGAAAATGCCCATCCCGCAGGGGAAGATGAAGAACCAGTCCATGACCACGTTGGCCAGGCTGCCGCTGAGGGTGGCGGCCATGGCCAGCTGGGGGGCGCCGTCGTTGCGCACAAAGCAGACCAGCACATCGTTGCACAAAAATGCCGGGGCAAACAGCAGCAGTACCCGCAGGTAGGTGCCGGTCATGGCGGCGGTCTCACCGTCGGCCCCCAGCAGGGCGGCCAGCTGCGGCGCCCCCAGCGCCCCGACCAGCGCGAACACCGCCGCGGCCGCGGCCGCCATACCCAGGGTGTGGGTAAAGACCGAGTCGGCCCGCCGGTGGGCGCCCTGGCTTTTCAGGATGGAAAACTTGGTGGCGCCGCCCATGCCCAGCAGCAGCCCGGTGCCGTGGATGACGTTGTACACCGGGATGGCCAGGTTCAGCGCGGCCAGGCCGGTGGTGCCAAGGCCCTGGGCCACAAAAAAGGTGTCGGCCAGGATGTAACAGGACACCGCGATCATGCCGAGCACACTGAGGGATACATAGCGGCCGAAGTCCTGCCGCAAGGTTTGGGTTGTCATAGAAACGGTTCCTCCGCAGATTTTACCATAAAAAAAGCGCCTGTCCTGCCTCTTCAACGGCCTACGAGGCAGGGCCAAGCGCTTTGCAGCGGCGGCCATCCGGCGATGGCCGCGGGGTTGATTCAGTTGGGGGTGCGGGTCACTGGTCGGCGTCCGTCAGCGCGATGGACAGCTCCTTGAGCTGCTTGGGGTCCACCACGTCCGGTGCGCCGGACATGGGCTCGCCGGCGTTCTGCACCTTGGGGAAGGCGATCACATCCCGGATGGAGTCCCGCTTGAGCATCAGCATCACCAGGCGGTCCAGGCCGTAGGCCATGCCGCCGTGGGGCGGCGCACCGAACTTGTAGGCATCCATCAGGAAGCCGAAGCTGGCGCGGGCCTTTTCCTCGGTGAAGCCGAGGGCGTGGAACATCCGGTCCTGCAGGGCCGGGTCGTTGATGCGGATGGAACCGCCGCCCAGCTCGACGCCGTTGAGCACGATGTCGTAGGCCAGGGCCCGGCAGGCGCCGGGGTCGGACTCGATCTTGTCAAGGTCTTCGGGCTTGGGCATCGTGAAGGGATGGTGCATGGCCATCCAGCGGCCTTCCTGCTCGCTGTACTCGAACAGCGGGAAGTCCACCACCCACAGGAAGTTGAACTTGTCCGGGTCGATCAGGTCGTACTTGCGGCCGATCTCCAGCCGGACCTGCCCCAGCGCGGTGCAGGCGCGGACCCAGTCGGTGTCGCTGACCAGCAGCAGCACGTCGCCGGTGCGGGCGTCCAGGGCCTGGTAGAGAGCGGTCTTTTCCGCTTCGGTGAGGAACTTTTCAAAGCTGGAGGCGGTGCCCTCGGCAGTCAGGCGGCTAAAGGCCAGCCCCTTGGCGCCGTAGGTCTTGGCCACCTCGCCCAGCTTGTCGATGTTCTTGCGGGTGAGCTTGTCGGCCAGCCCCGCCGCGTTGATGGCCCGGATGCTGCCGCCCTCGGCCAGCACGGCGGCGAAGGGCTTGAACCCGGTGCCGCGGAAGACCTCGGTCACATCCCGGATCTCCAGCCCGAAGCGGGTGTCCGGCTTGTCCGAGCCGAAGCGGGCCATGGCCTGGTCCCAGGGCAGGCGCTGGAAGGGGGTGACCAGGTCGATGCCCAGCATCTCCTTCCACAGCTTTTTCAGCAGCCCTTCGTTGATGGTCATGATGTCATTCTCATCCACAAAGGACAGCTCTTCGTCGATCTGGGTGAATTCCGGCTGCCGGTCGGCGCGCAGGTCCTCGTCCCGGTAGCAGCGGGCGATCTGGAAGTAGCGGTCAAAGCCGGAGAGCATCAGGATCTGCTTGTACAGCTGGGGGCTTTGGGGCAGCGCGTAGAAATGGCCGGGCTGCACACGGCTGGGCACCAGGTAGTCCCGGGCACCTTCGGGGGTGGATTTGATCAGGGTCGGGGTCTCGATCTCACAGAAATGGTTGTCGCAGAAATAGTTGCGCACGATCTGGCAGATCTTGGAGCGCAGCACGATGGTCTCATGCTGGGAGGGACGGCGCAGGTCAAGGTAGCGGTAGCGCAGGCGCAGGTCATCGTTGACGTTGATGCCGTCGCGGATCTCGAAGGGCGGGGTCTGGGCTTCGCTCAAGACCCGCAGTTCCTGCACATACAGCTCCACATCGCCGGTGGCGATCTTGTCGGTTTTGGCGGCGCGCTCCCGCAGCAGGCCGCGGGCGATGACCACATACTCGCTTTTCAGGCTCTCGGCCTTGGCAAACACATCCTGGGGGGTGTCCTCGTCAAATACCAGCTGCAGAATGCCGGTGGTATCCCGCAGGTCGGCAAAGATGATGCCGCCCTTGTCCCGCGCCCGGGCGATCGAACCGCAGACGGTCATCTCGCGCCCGGCGTCGGCCAGGGAGACCTCGCCGCAGTAGTTGGTCCGGCGCAGGTTACCCATCGTTTCCATACTTTCAGTCCCCTTTTCTGTAAATAGTCCTTTGAACCTTCATTATACCGCGGGAAGTCGGTTTTGGCAAGACAAACGGACCAAATTACAGCCGGCGCTGCCGGAACCACTGGAGCAGCCCCAGGCCCAGCGCCCCCAGCAGGATGCTGCCCAGCACCCCCAGCCAGGGGAAGGGGTCGCCGGTGGCCGGGATCACGGGGCGGGACGCCGGGGCGGGTGACGGCGAGGCGGTGGGCGACGGCCGGGGGGTGGCGGTGGGCGAATGGACCGTGACCACATCCGGCGCC
>DWWE01000020.1 GCA_019119835.1 Candidatus Gemmiger stercoravium
TGGACGAGGCCACCAGCTCGGTGGATACCCGCACCGAACAGCGCATCCAGACCGCCATGGACAACCTGATGCGCGGCCGCACCAGCTTTGTCATCGCCCACCGGCTCTCCACCATCCGGGACGCCGACACCATCCTGGTCATGCGCGACGGCGACATCGTCGAGCAGGGCAGGCACGAGGAGCTGCTGGCCAAAGGCGGTTTCTACGCCGAGCTGTACAACAGCCAGTTCGAGGACGTGACGGCGTAACGGCTTTGCCCGCGCCCCTTCTTCCTTTGCCGGTTCCCCGGCCTGCATTTCCCCGCAGGCCGGGGATTTTTGTATGGTTTTTACAAAGTTTGCGCCGGTTCTTTGACAGGTTTGCCAAACGGCAGTATACTGTACCCAAATCCAAGCGGGCAGCCGCCCGCCTCAGCGTGTCGAGAAACTCGACACGCTGCAAAGGGGGCAACGCTTCGACTGGCTAACGCCAGCTCGGCGCGTTTCCCCCTTTGGAATGTCCGGGTTGCGGTGCCCGCATCATGCGGCGCGCCTTGGACGGCGCTTGCATTCTGCGACCGCTGCCCCTGCTCCGCCTCGCTGCATCCGCCGCAGGCGGCGCTCGGCTCCGCAGCCCTTCGACAAAATTTTACGGCAAACCGCGCACTCGGAGCAAAGCTCCTCGCACACAATTTGCCGTAAAATTTCCCTGTCGGTGTCGCCGTCGTCGGCGCATGTCCGCCGACGGCGACGGTTTTAGACTTTTTCGACCCGCTGCGGCGGTTGTAGGGTGCAAAGCGCCGGTCAGGAGAGCAGCATCCGGTCGTTGGCGAACTCGCCGTCGCTGACCTGCTCGAACCGGGCCAGCAGGTCGGAGACATGCAGCGCGGCCTTCTCGGCCCCGCGCACGTCGTAGATCACCCGGCCTTCGTACATCATGATCAGCCGGTTGCCGTACTTGATGGCGTCCTTCATGTTGTGGGTGATCATCAGGGTGGTCAGGCGGTGCTCCTGCACGATCTTTTCGGACAAGGCCAGCACCTTGGCCGCGGTCTTGGGGTCCAGCGCGGCGGTGTGTTCGTCCAGCAGCAGCAGTTTGGGCTTTTTCAGGGTGGCCATCAGCAGGGTGATGGCCTGCCGCTGCCCGCCGGACAAAAGCCCCACCTTGCTGGTCATCCGGTCTTCCAGGCCCAGGTCCAGCTCCTTGACCATTTCCCGGTATTCCGCCCGCTCCTTCGCCGAAATGCCGGTGCGCAGCGTGCGGGGTTCGCCCCGGCGGCGGGCCAGGGCCAGGTTTTCGTCGATGCCCATGGTGGCGGCGGTGCCCATCATCGGGTCCTGAAAGACCCGGCCGATGTAGCAGGCGCGCCTGTGCTCGGGCAGGCGGGTGATGTCCTTGCCGTCGATCAGGATCTTGCCCATATCCACCGGCCAGACCCCCGCCACCGCGTTGAGCATCGTGGATTTGCCGGCTCCGTTGCCGCCGATCACGGTGACGAAGTCGCCGTCCTCCAGCGTCAGGTTCAGCCCGTTGAGGGCCACCTTCTGGTTGACGGTGCCCGCATTGAAGGTCTTGTAGACATTTTTGATCTCAAGCATGTTTGTCGGCCCCCTTTGCCACCGTGGGTTTGGTGAAGTATTTTGCCTTCCAGTACGGGATGGCCAGGAAGATCGCCACCACCACGGCGCTGAACGCCTTGAGCAGGTCGGTGTCCACCTTGAACCAGATCACCAGCTGATAGACCAGGTAGTACACGACGCTGCCCACCGCCACGCTGAGCATTTTGAGGGCAAAGTTGCGGAACACCTTGCCCAGCAGCGCCTCGCCGATGATGACGGCGGCCAGGCCGATGACGATGGCCCCGCGGCCCATGTTGATGTCGGCAAAGCCCTGGTACTGGGCCAGCAGCGCGCCGGACAGCGCCACCAGGCCGTTGGAGAGCATCAGCCCGATGACCTTGTTCAGATTGGTGTTGATGCCCTGGGCCCGGGCCATGTTGGCGTTGCAGCCGGTGGCCCGGATGCCGCAGCCCAGCTCGGTGCCGAAGAACCAGTACAGCAGCCCGATGACCACCGCGATGACCACCGCCACCACCAGGATGGTGTTGCGCCAGAAGGGCACGTCCTTGATATAGCGCAGCGAGACCAGCAGGTCGTACTTGTCCACATTGATGGCCTGGTTGGACTTGCCCATGATCTTGAGGTTGATGCTCCACAGCGCCAGCTGGGTCAGGATGCCGGCCAGGATCGGCTGGATGCCCATGAAGGTGTGGAAGATGCCGGTGACAAAGCCCGCCAGCAGCCCGGCGCCGGTGGCCGCCAGAATGGCCACCCAGACGTTGCAGCCCGCCAGCATGCACATGATGCAGACCGCGCCGCCGGTACACAGCGTGCCGTCCACCGTCAGGTCGGCGATGTCCAGCACCCGGTAGGTGATGTAGACGCCGATGGCCATGATGGCCCAGATCAACCCCTGCGCCACCGCGCCGGGCAGGGCGTTGACCAATGTCATGATATCCAAAAGAAACAAACCTCCCCGTTTTGCACCGGGCGCCGTGCGCCCTGTGCCCCGGCCGCCCAGGCGGCCGGAAAAAGTTATAGACCTTTACAGTATAGCAAAAAGGCGGGAAAAAGGGAAGCCCTTTTTCCCGCCTTTTCTCATCCCTTTCCTCATCCGGCAGGTTGCCGGAGGGAAGGGTCATTCCTCAATGGCGACATAGTCGTCGGGCACCGTGATGCCCAGCGTTTCGCAGTTGCCGGGGTTGTACATCTTGGTGAAGTTGGGGGCGTACTCGATGGGCATGGCGGAGATGTCCGCTTCGCCGGTGAGCACCTTGACCGCCATCTCGCCGGTGGCATAGCCCAGGTCATAGTAGCTGATGGACAGGGTGGCCACGCCGCAGCCGGAGCAGATGCCCTGCTCGCCCGCGATGATGGGGACGCCGGCCGGCAGGCAGATGTTCTGGATGATCTCGGTGTTGGAGGCGGCGGTGTTGTCGGTGGGGATGTAGATGACATCGCAGCTGGTGGAGGCGTTGGTGGCGATGGTGGCCAGGTCGTTGGAATCGCTGAAGGAGTAATCCTCAACGGTGTAGCCCATTTCAGTCAGGTAGCCGGTGACCTGCTCCACCTGGTAGGCGCTGTTGGGCTCGGCGCTGCAGTACAGCATCCCCACGGTGGGGTACTGGTCCGCCGGGAAGAAGTCGGCCAGCATCTGGGCCTGCTGGTCCAGCGGGGCCAGGTCGCTGGTGCCGGAGACGTTGCCGCCCACGGTGCCGTCAAACCCGTCGATGCCCAGCGCCACGCCGTACTCGGTGACCGAGGTGCCCAGGATGGGGATGTCGGCGGTGCCGGCGGCGGCCGCCTGCAGGGCGCTGCTGCCGTTGGCCATGATCAGGTCGTACCCGCCCGACACAAAGCCGTTGATGATGGTGGAGCAGGTGTTGGAATCGCCCTGGGCGTTCTGCTCGTCAAAGCTGACGCCGTCCTCGCCGAAGGCTTCCACCAGGGCGTCCTTGAAGCCCTGGGTGGCCGCGTCCAGCGCCTCGTGGGGCTGCTGCTGGCAGATGCCGATGGTGTAGCCGGCCGCGGCGGCGTCCCCGGCCGCCGGGCTCTCGGCGGTTTCGGTCTCGGCGGGGGTCTGGGCGGCTTCGCCGGTGTCGGCGGCCGCCGAGCTGCCGGCGCCGCCGCAGCCGGCCAGGGACACCGCCAGACAGCCGGCGGTGAGTGCTGCCAAAATACGCTTTTTCATACAGGGTTCCTCCTCTTTCTGCTTTTGCACAACGGGGCGCCCGCCGGCCCTGCACAGGTCCCTCCCGGCGTTTGCCGCTTTAATGTGTTAAAGTATAGCACAGCTTTTGGCCGGATGCAAGCCGCTTGCTGACAAAATCGACCGGAAAACTTTGTAAGTTTCGACGAAAAAAACGCCCCGACCGGGCGGATGAACCGGTCGGGGCTTGCGGGGCGCGGATGCGGCGGGGCCGGGCCGCAGGGGCGGCGCGGTCGTTCCGGGCGGGGGTCACTCCTCCTGCCGCAGCCCGGTGAGGATGCCCCGGCGGTCCAGCAGCCGCAGGGCCGGCAGGGCGGCCAGCAGGGTCAGCCCGGTCAGCCCCGCCGCAACCGCGAGGATGGCGGCCCAGGGCAGGGTGAAGGAAAAGGCCCAGGCCGTGCGCAGCAGGCGGTATTCGGCCAGCAGGCAGACGAAGGCCAGCGGCAGCCCCCAGGCCAGCGCCTGCAGGGCGTAGAGCAGGCTTTGCAGCAGCACCATGCGGCGCAGGTCGGCCGGTTCCATCCCCACGCTGCGGAGCATGGCCAGTTCCCTGCCCCGCAGCGTCAGGCCGGTGGAGACGGTGTTGGCGATGTTGGCGGTGCCCAGCAGGGCGATGAGGGCCACGAACCCGTAAGCCAGGATGCGCAGCACCAGCAGCATCGACCGGTAGGCGGCAGCCTCGGCGGCGTTGTTCACCGGGTAGGCGCTGAGCCGGCCGCCTTCGGTCCCGGCCGCCGCCACGGTGTCGGTGAGCTCTGCAAGCAGGGCGGCGGGGGCGTCGGTCTCGTAGGCCAGGGTGTAGTTGCGGCGGCAGCTGGCCGCCGGGTCGCCGCCCCGCTCGGCATACCACCGGTCGAACACGGCCTGGGCCGCGCCGGCGCTGGTGTACAGTGTCAGCTGCCAGGCGCTGCCCGCCTGCCCGGCGTACTCCGGCCGTTGGGTGACGGCCTGCACCGACAGGGTCAGCGGCATCGTGTTGAAGCTCCAGGCCAGGGTATCGCCGGCGGTCAGGGTGGTCTGGGGGTTCAGGTCCAGCCGGCCGAAGTCCCCGGCGATGAACTGCCGGTTGGACAGGACCACCGGCAGGGTCTCGCCCGAAGGCTCGGCCGGGGCGCCGGCCAGGCGGCATAGTCCTCGTCCGGCAGCACGGTGATGCGGGGCTGCATCGGGTAGCCGTCGGCCGTGGCGAAGATCTCGCCCCGGGCGGCCTCGCTGAGCTGGCCGGCCTGCAGGGTCAGGTCCCCCCAGTAGATCTCCTCGGTGACGGTGACCCCCCGGATCGGGGTATCGGGGTGGAGCAGCCGGTCCCAGGCGGGCAGCGCGGTCGGGTCGGCGGTGCCGTCGCTGGTCAGGTGGAGTTCGGCCTGGGCCTGCAGCGCCCCGTGGGTGGCGATGAAGTTGCGTTCCAGGTACAGCACCGCGCCGGAGGCCGCCACCGCCAGCACCACCACGACGGTGAGGGAACAGACGGTGGCCCGGTAATGGCGGTGGCAGCGGCGGGCGAACCGGGCGGCCAGCACCCCGGTCGGGCCGAACAGCCGGCCCGACAGCGCCCCTTCCCGCCCGCGGGTGGCGCGGACCCGGATCTCCCCCTGCTGGCGGATGGAGTCCATCGCCGAGGTGCGCCCCGCCTGCCGGGCCGGGCGCCAGGCGGCCAGGGCCACCACCAGCGCCGTGAGCAGCGCCGCCGCCCCCAGCAGCCGCCCTGCGGGAAAGACGCAGAGGGTCAGACTGCCGCCCAGCCAGCCGACGGCCCGGCTGACCAGCGGCTGGACCAGGGTGAAGGCCAGTTTGACGCCGAGGCAGCCGGCCGCCACCCCCAGCGGGATGCTTGGCAGAGCCACGAAGAAGGCTTCCCGCCAGAGGAACCCGGCTTTCTGCCGCGGGGTGGCCCCGGCGCTGGCCAGCAGCCCCAGGGTGCGGCGGCGCTCGGCCAGGCTGATGGAGAAGGAATTGAGGATGAGCAGCGCGGCGCCCGCCGTGATGAGCCCCAGCAGAAAGACCCGCAGCCCGCCGACGATCGCCTTGAACCGGCTGTTGTCGTAGGGGCGGACCCAGGGCTGCTCGGCAAAGGAGAGCAGCCCCGTGTTGTACCAGCTGCCGAAGCCTTCGGCCTGCAGGCGCTCGCCGGCGGCGCGGGCGGCGGCCAGGAAGGCGGCGCCGGTTTCCCGCAGTTCCAGCGGCTGGGCGGCGGCGTAGACCGCGAATGCCTCCCCCGCCGGCAGGGTGTCCAGCTGCAGGTAGATCGGCGGGAGCTCCACCAGGTCCGGGCCCAGCGTGGCCAGCAGCCGGCTTTCGCCGTACAGGCCGCTGACCGTCACGCAGCCTTCGCCTTCCGGGCCGGTATAGCGCAGCGTGTCGCCGGGGGCAACGCCCAGCCGGCGGGCCAGCCCGTCGGGCAGCAGCGCCTGGCCCGGGGCCGGGTAGCCGCCGTCGGTCAGGCGGGTGTTCTGGATCTCCAGCTGGTGGCCGGCCACCCGGACCAGCGGGACCTTTTCGCCGCCGACGGTGACGGCCGGGTTGGCCTGGCTGACCGCGCCGGTGCGCTGCAGCGAGACATCGGCCAGCAGCCGGGCGGCCGTTTCGCCGGGCAGCCCCTGGGTCTGCCAGTGGTAGGTACCGGTCTGGGCCGCCGTGGCGCCATAGAGGGAACGCAGCACCGAATGGCTGCCCACCAGCACGGCGGTGAGCAGCGCCGCAGCCAGCAGGGTGCCCAGCACGGTGAGAAGGTAGCGGCCCCGGGCGGCGCGGATCTGGCGCAGGGCCAGGCGGGTGAGCAGTGTCATGGGCGCATCACCTCGTCCTTCTCCAGCCGGCCGTCCCGGAGGGACAGCACCCGGTCGGCCTGCCGGGCGATGGCCGGGTCGTGGGTGATGAGCAGCAGGGTCTGGCCCAGCTGCCTGTGGAATTGCTGAAGCAGCGCCAGGATGGCGGCGCTGTTTTTGGTGTCCAGGTTGCCGGTGGGTTCGTCGGCCAGCAGCAGCGCCGGGCGGGTGATGAGCGCCCGCCCCACCGAGACCCGCTGCTGCTGCCCGCCCGAAAGCTGGCTTGGCAGCGCGTGCAGCTTGTCGGCCAGGCCCAGCCGGGCGGCCAGTTCCATCAGGTGGCCCCGGTCGATGGGGCGCCGGTCCAGCAGCAGCGGCAGGGTCAGGTTTTCCTCCACCGTCAGCGCCGGGATCAGGTTGTAAAACTGGTAGACCAGCCCGATCTGCCGGCGGCGGAAGACGGCCAGCCGGCTTTCGGGCAAAGCGCCCAGGTCGGTGCCGTCCACAAAGACGGTGCCGGCGGTGGGGCGGTCCACCCCGCCGATGAGATGCAGCAGCGTGGATTTGCCCGAGCCGGAAGGCCCGACGATGGAGACAAAGCTGCCCCGCTCCACCGAAAAGTTCACATCCTGCAGGGCGGTGACGGCCGCTTCGCCCCGGCCGTAGACCCGGCCCAGGCCGCGGACCTGCAGCAGCGGGGCGCCGGGGCCCGCCGGGGGGTTGTTTTTCTGTGTCATAGGCGATCCTCCTTGTTTTGCGCGGGGCGGGCCCGGGTGGGTCCCTGCCCTTTGCTGCCAGCATACCACCCCCGGGTGGCGGATCGGTGACCGGGCGGGTGACGGTTTTGTCACACCGTCAGCCGCGGAAACCAGAAGGTGAAGCGGGCGCCGCCGGGGATGTTGGCGGCGGTGAGGGTGCCGCCCTGCCGGGTCAGGATGGACCGGGCCAGCGCCAGGCCGATGCCGGCGTGGTCGGCGGCGTCGCCCCGGCGGCTGCGGGCGGTGTAGAACCGTTCGAACAGGCGGGGCAGGTCGGCGGGGTCAATGCCCCCGCCGGTGTCCTCCACCGTCAGCGTCGCGCCCAGGGCGTCGGTGCAGGCGGCCAGGGTCAGCGTGCCGCCCCGGGGCATCTGCTCGACGCAGTTTTTTACCACGTTCTGCACGGCCTCCACCGTCCAGGACCGGTCGCAGAGGACGGCGGCGTTTTCGGGCAGGTCCAGCCGGCAGGCCACCCCCTGCAGCTCCATCGGGATGCGCAGCGGTTCCAGCGCCCTGTCCAGCAGCTCGGCCAGCGGCACCGGGGCCGGGGCGAGGGTGACGGCCCCGGCGTCCAGGCGGGAGAGTTTGAGCAGCGTCCCCACCAGCCACTGCATCCGGGTGAGCTGGGCGGTGAGGCTTTGGGCAAATTCCCGCCTGCGGTCGGGGGGCAGCGGGTCGGCCCCCAGCAGGTCGGCCAGCACCAGTGCGCTGGTGAGCGGCGTTTTGAGCTGGTGGGAGATGTCGCCCAGCGCCTGGGCCAGCAGGGTCTTGTCCCGCCCCAGCTGGTCGGCCTGGCGCTGCAGGGCGACGGTGATCTTGTACAGGTCGTTTTTCAGCAGGCTCAGCTCTCCTTCGGTGTTGCTGCGGATGTCCAGCACCCGGTCGCCCGCATAGACGGCGGCCAGGTAGGCGGCCAGGCGGCGCAGCTGGCGGTACCGCCAGGCCGTGAACACCGCGTACCCGGCCCCCAGCGCCGCCCCCAGCCCCAGCGCCGCCCACCCCGCCGCGCCGGGCACAAGAAAGCCCGCCGCCGCGGCCAGGTCGATGGCGGCCAGGCTGTACAGGGTCAGCAGGGCGATCTCACGGTTGCGAAGCATGGGGCACCTCCGGGGCCTGCAGGCGGTAGCCCAGCCCCCGCACCGTGGCGATGAGCGCCGGCGCACCGGGGGTGTTGAGCTTGGCCCGCAGCCGTTTGATGTAGACGGTGAGGGTGTTGTCGTTGACAAAGTTGCCGCTTTCGTCCCACAGGGCGTCCAGCAGCTGGGCGCGGCTCAGCGTCTGGCCCGGGTGGGCCAGGAAGACCAGCAGCAGCTTGTATTCCAGCGCGGTCAGGGCCAGCGGTTCGCCGCCGCGGGTGACCTCGGCTTTCTGCAGGTCCACCCGCACCCCGCCGGGCAGCAGGCAGGCGGGCGGGGCGCGGCGGCGGCGCAGCACCGCCCGCAGCCGGCTTTGCAGTTCCCGCAAACGGAAGGGCTTGGCGATGTAATCGTCGGCCCCAAGGTCCAGCCCCAGCACCGTGTTGCCCTCGTCGTCCCGGGCGGTCAGGAAGACGGCGGGCTGGTCGGGATCCAGCCGGCGGGCCCGGCGCAGCACCTCGAAGCCGCTGCCGTCGGGCAGGGTGATGTCCAGCAGCAGCAAATCGAAGCCCTCGGGCAAGGCGGCGCAGGCCGCGGCCTGGGTGGCGGCGCGGCGCACGGCGTAGCCCTCCTGCTCCAGGGCATAGCACAGCCCCCGGGCGATGGCGTCGTCGTCCTCCACAAGCAAAAGTCGGATGGGCATGGCTGCGCCCTCCTTTCAAAAATCTTCCTCTCCATTATAGCCGAAACCGCCGGACTGCGGGTGACAAAATCGTCAGATTCAGGGCCGGGGCCCGGCAAAAAGCCGGCAAAAAAGGCCGCGCTGCAAAAACGGGTTCTGCAGCGCGGCCTTGGAATGCCGTTTTGGGTTGGGGGTTCAGGCGAAGCGGGAGGCTTCGGCCCGGGCCAGGCGGAGGATGAAATCCTCCCGCGAGACGCAGGCGCGCAGGTTGCGCACCAGCGTTTCGTCGGACAGAAGGTTGACCAGCCGCGCCAGGATCAGCAGGTGGGCGCTCTCGGCGTCCGGGGGCACCGCCACCATGAAGGCCAGGTCCACCGGGCGGTTGTCCGGCGCGCCCCAGTCCACGCCGCGGCGCAGGGTCAGCGCCGCCACGCCGGGCGCCGTCACCCCCGCGCTGGCCGCATGGGGCAGGGCGATGCCCTCGCCGATGGCGGTGCTTCCGCCGGCGGTCTCCCGCTGGAGGATGGCGTTGTAGTAGGCGGTGCCGTTGGTGATGACGCCGTTTGACTCCTGCAGTTCCACCAGCACGCCCAGGGCGTCGTCCCGGTCGGCCATGTCGGCGTGGAGAAGCACGCTGTCCCGATTGAAAAGATCGCTTACCCGCACGGCGCATCCCTCCCTTTGGTCAGAGCGCGGTACACTCTTCGATGAGCTTGTACAGATATTCCCCCACGGCGCCGTCGGCGCAGCTGCAGTTGGTCACCTCGTCGGCGGCCGCCTTGACCTCCGGCGGGGCGTTGGCCACCGCCACCGAGTACCCGGCCGCCTGCATCATCTCCAGGTCGTTGTAATAGTCCCCGATGACGATGGTGTTTTCCAGCGGCACGTTGAGCAGGGTACACAGGTCCCGCAGCGCCGAAGCCTTGCCCACGCTGGCGGGCATGATCTCGTAATAGATGCTGTTGGTGGCCAGGAAGTAGTTTTCCCGCCCGTAGTAGCGGGTCTTGGCGTACTGGCCCACCTTGCGGATGGTCTCGGGGTCGGCGGCGAACACCACCTTGACCCAGCCGTCGGGCACGCTTTCCACCGGGCAGGCCACGCTGGAGATCTTTTCGTCCACCTGATGGGCGTGGGTGTAGGGGTTGGCCCGCACCACATACATATCCCCGGCGCCGGCCATCACCTCCACCCCCAGGCGGGGGAACTTGGTCAGGATGTCCTGGATGGCGGCGGTGGCCTGGCCCCGCTCCAGCGTGGCGTGGCGCAGCACCCGGTCGGCGCCGAAGTCGTAGAGCAGCGACCCGTTGCAGGAGATGGCCGGCAGCGAGAGCCGGATGTCCCCCAGCGCAGCCCGGATGGAGGCCGGCGGGCGGCCCGAGGCCACGGTGAAATGCCCGCCCATGCTGGTGAACAGCCGGATCACGGTGCGGTTGCATTCCGGGATGCCCTCCTTGGCCGTGAGCAGGGTGTTGTCCATATCGCAAAAGACGAGGAGATCTTTCAAATTCCGTTTCATCCGCGATGTTCCTTTCTCAACCGTTCCAGGAAAGTGGTGAAATAGGCGGGCAGCGGGCTGTCGAACCGCAGCTCCTGCCCGGTGACGGGGTGGCGGAACCCCAGTTCCTTGGCGTGCAGGCACTGCCCCTGCAGGTCCCGGATCACGCTGCGCGGGCCGTAGACCGGGTCGCCGGCCAGCGGGTGGCCGATGTGGGCCATGTGGACCCGGATCTGGTGGGTGCGGCCGGTTTCCAGCCGGCAGGCCAGGAGGGTGAACCGGCCGAACCGTTCCAGCACCTGCCAGTGGGTGCAGGCCCGCTTGCCCTGCCCCGGGGTGACCGCCATCCGCTTGCGGTCCCGGGGGTCGCGGCCGATGGGGGCTTCGATGGTGCCGGTGTCCTGCCGGATGTTGCCGTACACCACCGCATGGTAGACCCGGTGGATGGCGTGGACGGCCATCTGCTCGGACAGGCCCTGGTGGGTGAGGTCGTCCTTGGCCACCACCAGCAGGCCGCTGGTGTCCTTGTCGATGCGGTGGACGATGCCCGGGCGGATGGCCCCGCCCACGCCGGACAGCCGCCCGCGGCAGTGGTACAGCAGCGCGTTGACCAGCGTGCCGTCCGGGTTGCCGGGGGCCGGATGGACCACCATGCCCTTGGGTTTGTTGACCACCAGCAGGTGGTCGTCCTCATAGACGATGTCGAGGGGGATATCCTGGGGCTGCGCCTCGATGGGCTGCGGGTCGGGCAGGGTCAGGGTGATGCGGTCGCCGGCGGCCAGCTTGTCCTTTTTGTTGGCCGGGGCGCCGTTGCGGCGCACAAAGCCCGCCTCCATCAGCCCCTGCAGGGCGCTGCGGGAGGGCGCCCCCGCCTGCCCGGCCAGCCAGCGGTCCAGCCGCTGGCCGGCGTCCGCCGGGGCGGCCGTGAATTCAAGAGTCTCCATGGCTGGGTTTGGGGGCGTCGGCGGGCGGGGCGGCGCTTTCCCGCCGCAGGTCGAGCAGCAGGAGCAGGATCAGCAGCGCCACCCCCACCGTGACGCAGATGTCGGCAAAATTGAAGACCGGGAACCGGATGAACTGGAAGTTCAGGTAGTCCACCACCGCGCCGGTGCGGGCCCGGTCGATGAAGTTGCCGATGCCCCCGCCGGCCACCAGCACCCAGACCGCCCGCTCGGCCAGCGCCATCCGCCGCAGCAGCAGGATGAGCAGCAGCGCCGCCAGGATCAGCCCGGTGGCGCCCAGCAGCAGCCCGCGGCGGCCGCTGAGCATCGAGAAGGCCATGCCGTCGTTGAGCACGAACTGCAGTTCCACCACGCCGGGCAGAAAGGGCATGGACCCCCGGGGCTGCAGCACGGCCACGGCCCAGGCTTTGATGAGCTGGTCCAGCCCGGCCAGCGCCGCCACCGCCAGCAGCGACAGCAGCCCGGCGCGCAGCCGGCCCGCCCTGTTTTGTGTTTGTTTCTCCATGGCAAAAATCGTCCTTATACGCCCACAAAGGGCCGTTGCTCAGCCGTTTTTGGTTGTGCAACAGCCCTTGGGCGGTTTTGTATCAGGCGCGGTCCAGCACCCGGGCGCAGCGCGGGCACAGGCCGTCCTCGCCCACCTGCTCGTCAAACTTCCAGCAGCGCAGGCACTTGTTGCCGGCGGCGCGGCCGGCTTCGACGCCAAGGCCTTCCACCGTGCCCTGCACGCCGCCCTTGCCTTCGACCAGGGTGGCCCGGGACACGATCATCAGGTCGGCCAGTTCGTTCATCGGGATGGCGTTGAGCAGCTCGTAGACCGGGCCCTCGGCATACAGGGTCAGCGCGGCTTCCAGCGAGGAGCCGATGACCTTGTCGGCGCGGGCCTGCTCCAGCACCTTCTTCACATCGTCCCGCACCGCCATGATGCGGGCCCACTTGTCGGCAAAGGCCGCGTCGGCGGCGGGGCGGACTTCGGGCATCTGCTCAAAGACCACATAGTCCTTCATGCCGGGGCACTTGGGCACATAGCTCCAGATCTCCTGGCTGGTGAAGCAGAGGATCGGCGCCAGCAGCTTGGTGAAGTCCACCAGCACCCGGTACAGCGCGGTCTGGGCGCAGCGGCGGGCATGCAGGTCGGCGCAGTAGAGCCGGTCCTTGATCACGTCCATGTAGAAGTTGGACATGTCGATGACGCAGAAGTTGTAGATGGCGTGGTAAGCGCGGGAGAAGTCGTAGCTGTCATAGGCGGCGCGCACGGTGCGGGTCAGCTCGTTGCAGGCTTCCAGCGCCCAGCGGTCGATCTCGAACAGCTGGTCGTCGGCCACGCAGTCCCGGGCGGGGTCAAAGCCTTCCAGGTTGCCCAGCATGAACCGGGCGGTGTTGCGCATCTTGCGGTAGGCTTCGGACAGCTGGCGGAAGATCTCCTTGCCGGCGCGCACATCGACGGTGTAGTCGCTGGAGGCGACCCACAGCCGGATGATGTCGGCGCCGTAGTCCCGGATGATCTCGGCGGGCTCCATGCCGTTGCCGGCGGATTTGTGCATCTGTTTGCCCTGGGCGTCCACCACCCAGCCGTGGCAGAGCACCCCTTTGTAGGGGGCGACGCCCTCGGTGGCCACGCAGGTCAGCAGGCTGGACTGGAACCAGCCGCGGAACTGGTCGGCGCCTTCCATGTAAAGATCCACCGGCCAGGCCAGCTCGGGGCGTTCCCGGCAGACGGCGCTCCAGGTGGAGCCGGAGTCGAACCAGACATCCATGATGTCGTGGTCCTTCTCCCAGTCGGCGGCGCCGCAGCTGCAGGTCTCGCCCTTGGGCATGATGTCGTTGGCGTCGTACTTGTACCAGGCGTCGCTGCCCTCCCGGCGGAACAGGTCGGACACCGCCCGGATGGAGGTTTCGGTGATGTGGTACTTGCCGCACTTTTTGCAGTAGAAGGCCGGGATGGGCACGCCCCAGACACGCTGGCGGGAGATGCACCAGTCGCTGCGGTCGCGGACCATGCCGGTCATGCGGTCATGGCCCCAGGCCGGCTGCCACTTGACCGCGTCAATGGCCTTGTACACGTCCTGCTTGAAGGGGTCGATGGAGCAGAACCACTGCTCGGTGGCCCGATAGATGATGGGATGGTGGCAGCGCCAGCAGTGGGGGTACTGGTGGATGATGTGCTCCACCCCCAGCAGATGGCCGGTGCCGCGGATGTGTTCAAGGATCGCCTTGTTGGCGTCCCAGACCTTGAGGCCCGCGAACTCCCTGCCGCCCTCTTCGGTCAGGCGGCCGGCGGCGTCCACCGGCATGACGAAGGGCAGCTGCGGGTAGGGCACGCAGGCGTTGAAGTCGTCCTCGCCGTGGCCGGGCGCGGTATGTACGCAGCCGGTGCCGCTTTCGAGGGTGACGTGGTTGCCCAGGATGACCAGGCCCTTGCGGTCCAGGAAGGGGTGCTGGTACTCCATGAGTTCCAGCTCCCGGCCCGGCACCCGGGCGTCCAGCACGGTATAGTCGGTGATGCCGCAGGCGGCCATGGTGGCCTGCACCCGGCCCTCGGCCATCAGGTGGTAGTCCTCCCCCACCTTGACAAAGACATAGTCAAGGTCCGGGTGGACGCAGGTGGCCACGTTGGCGGGCAGGGTCCAGGTGGTGGTGGTCCAGATCACGACCCAGGCCCGGTCCAGCGGCACGCCGGCCCCGGCCAGCACGCCGTTGGGGTCGGCGGTGAGCTTGAAGCGGACATAGATGGAATCGCAGGGGTCCTCGCCGTATTCGATCTCGGCTTCGGCCAGGGCGGTCTGGTCTTCGGGGCACCAGTAGACCACCCGGCGGCCCTTGTAGATGTAGCCCTTGAGGGCCATCTTGCCGAAAATCTCCACCTGGCGGGCCTCAAATTCCGGCTTGAGGGTCAGGTAGGGGTCGTCAAAGTCGCCCTGCACGCCCAGGCGCTGGAACTGGCTGTTCATCAGGTCGATGTGTTCGGTGGCGAATTCGCGGCAGATGCGGCGCAGCTCCAGCTGGGAGATCTCGTTCTTCTTGTCGCCCAGCGAGCCCAGGGCCTTGAGCTCGATGGGCAGGCCGTGGGTGTCGTAGCCGGGCACATAGGGGGCGCAGAAGCCCGCCATGTTCTTGTAGCGCAGAATGATGTCCTTGATGATCTTGTTCAGCGCGGTGCCCATGTGGATGCTGCCGTTGGCGTAGGGCGGGCCGTCGTGCAGAATGAAGCGGGGCTTGCCCTCGTTGTTCTTGATCATCTGCTCATAGACATGGTTCTTCTGCCAGTCTTCCAGCATACGGGGTTCCTTTTTCGGCAGCCCCGCCCGCATTTCGAAAGGCGTTTTCATCTTATGGATGGTATCATTGTAATTCTGCGCCAAAATCGTACACTCTCCCTTGTCTCTATTGTGCTGAGCCCGGCCCCGGGCCCGCAGAACCCTGCGAACAGGGGTCAGTCGTTGTAATCCACACCCTGGAAGGAATCAAAGCCCGGGGGCAGCGGGTCTTCCGTCTGCTTGGGCTGGGCCTTGGGCTTGCGGGTGGTCTTTTTGGTCGTGCTGCTGCGGCTGCGGGCGGCCTTTTTGGGGGCCGGGGCCGCGGCGGGTTCGGCAAACAGCGGGGCGGCGTCGGGCAGCGGGGCGGCGTCGGGGGCTTCCTCCGCCGGTTCCTCCTTGGGGGCGATGGCGAATTCCACCGTGCTGACCCGGCCGCCGGGCTCCCCGGTCTCGGGCTCCTCGCCGTAGTATTCCGTCTCCCCGTAGCCGGCGTCGGCGGGGGCGGGTTCCTCATAGGCCGGCTCCTCATAGGCGGGGGCCGGGGCAGGCGCGGGGGCCGGGGCGGGCTCGGCATAGTCCTGCACCGGCTCGGCGGGGGCGGGCTTGTCCGGCTCCTCGGCGTGTTCGGTGTATTCGGGGATCTTGCTGAGCACCTCGATGTGCTGACGGTACATATCCATCAGGGTCTTTTTGAAGTTGGTGGCCTCTTTTTTCAGGGTGATGAGTTCCTGCTTGGCCAGCTCCACCTCGTCCCGGGCGTGCTGTTCCCTGTCCTCGGCCTTGATGGTGGCCGCCCGGATGATCTCGGCGGCCTTCTGCTTGGCCTCCCGGATGACGTTTTCGCCCAGGCGCTGGGCGTTGATCATGGTGGTGCGCAGGGTGTCTTCCTCGGCGCGGTACTGGTCGATGCGCTGGGCCAGGACCACGAGCTTTTTCTGCAGGTCCTCGTTCTCGGCGCTCAGGGCGTCCATGCTGTCGGCGACCTGTTTCAGGTAATCATCCACGTCCTCGCAGCGGTAGCCGCGCATGGCGCGTTCAAACGTCACGCGGCGCACGTCCTCCGAAGCAATCATCCGTCATTCCTCCTGTTCGGGGCACCCGGGCCTGCGCAGGGCCGGGTGCCGGCAGTCAATATTGGAAAAAGGTGATGAAAATGCGGTCCTTGCGGCTTTTGCCGCCCACCGCCTGCAGCCGCCACCGCCCGGCCCCCCGCACCGTGAACAGGTCGTTTTCGTACACGGGCTCGTGGGCGCTGCGCAGCGGCAGGTGGTTGATCTCCACCCGGCCGGCGGCGATGGCGCCGGCGGCCAGTGCGCGGGAAGTGTTCATCATGGCGCCCAGCACCGCGTCGGCCCGCAGGCTGGGGACGGTGGCCTGGCGCAGCGTGCGCTCCGGCGCGGCCAGCACCCGGTCGGGCACGGCGTCGCACCGCTCGGCGCGCACCGGGCAGCGGCCGGCCTGGGTGAGCTCGGCGGCCAGGAAGTCCGCCTTGTCCTCCAGCACGAAGGCGTAGACCACCCCCGCGGCGTCCGGGTCGGGCAGGATGTCCCCCAGGCAGGTGCGCTGGATGCCCAGCCCCAGCAGCGCGCCCAGGTAGTCCCGGTGGGCGGGCGGCGGGGTGCCCTGGGCGGCAATGCGCAGCGCCGCCACCGGTTCCAGCGCCCAGCTGCCGGCGGGCTCGATGCAGAGCACCCGGCGTTCGGCCCCCGGGTAGCCGCCTTCCCAGCGGGTGCAGCCGCACCCGGCCCGGCAGACGGCCGCCCAGGCCAGGGATTGCTCCCGGTCGGACAAAAAGCCGGTGGCGCGGGGAAAGCCGCGGCTTTCGGCGGTGCGGCAGAGTTCCTCCACCCGGGTCATCAGGAAGCGTTCCGCCTCGTTCTGGGGCGGGACAAAACCCCGGCGGGCCTGTTCGGGCGGATCAGAAAAAGACGCCATTGTTTTCCAGCTCGTCGATCAGGTCGCCCATGATGTCCACGTTGTAGGGCGTGATGATGAAGGTGCTGGTGGCCACCCGCTTGATCTGGCCGTTGTTGGCGTAGGCCACGCCGGACAGGAAGTCGATCAGACGGCGGGAGACTTCCTTGTTGGTGGATTCCAGGTTGAGCACGACGGTGCGCTTGGCGTTGAGCTGGTCCGCGATGGTGGAGGCATCGTCAAAGCGCTCCGGCTTGACCAGCACCACCTGCAGCTGGGTGGTGGCGTTGATGTTGACCACCTTGTTGCGCTGCTGGGCGGCTTCGGGCTGGGCGTACTCCTGGGCGGCCGGTCCCCCCTGGCCGCCGGCGAAGATCTCGTCCTCGGTATCGTCCACATAGGCATCCCCGTCGGGGTCCTGATTGATGCCCAGGACGTTTTTCAGACCATCGAACATGGACATGGTATATTTCTCCTCTTAACTTACTGTCTATGGTATGCGCCGCCCGGGCATCGGCCCGGACCGGCGGCCGCCGGGAACGGACAATACTCCCAGCGATATACATAGAATATTATCGTCATTTTTGGCCCGCTTGTCAAGGCGGGGCGCCGGAAAAATGCGTGGGGACGGCATCACACCCTAAACGAGCCCGCCGTCCTGCAGGTTTGGCCCCTCCACGATGATCTCGTCGTACAGGCGGACTTCGTTGTCTTCCGCTTCGGGGTCCAGCAGCAGGTATTTCTCATCCTCGAACAGGACGACGATGCGGCGGAAGCGCTGCAGGCTGCCGTACTTCACATACACCCCCCGCTCGCCGTCCACGATGTGCATGGCCCGCTTGCTGACCCGGATGCCCTCGTAGGTGTTGAGGACGATCTCGGCGTCCTCCCGCCCCAGGCGGAGCACGTCGGCGTTGATGGTGCGGCATTCCAGCGTGATCTTGGCCAGGCCGGCGGTCTCGTCGGCGGCCACCTCGGTGACGGTGGCGTCCAGGGCCTCGTCCTGCTTGCCGGGCACCCGGATCTTGACGCTGGTCACCCCGTCAAAGCGGGCGGCGGTGTCCAGGTCGCAGACGCCGTAAAACCGCCAGGAAAAGCCGGTGACAATCCGCCCGGCCAGGTCCGACCCGGTGGTGGGGATCTCCTGCTGCAGCCGCTCGGAGAGGGCGGCGGCGGTGTCGCTTTTCAGCGTGTCTTCGGTCAGGTCCAGCGGCAGGGCCGCGGCGGTGGAGATGAAGTAGCCGTTGCGGTCGGCGGTGATGGTCTGCAGCCCTTCCAGCGCGGCGGCGGCCGCGTCCCGCTGGGTCTGCAGGTCGGCCAGCGTCGCCGCAAAGCCGCTGGACTGGCCGGTGGAGATCTGCAGCCGGTTCTGGGCGAGCAGGAACTCGTCGATGGCGTCGCTCATGCCGGTATAGCTGGCGGTGTCCAGCTGGTCCAGCAGGTTGAGCAGGGCGGTGCGGGTCTGGGCGGTGAGCAGGGTCAGGTCGCTGCCCACCGAATTCTCCGACTTGGTGAGCAGGTCGATGATGCGGTCCAGCCGGTCCAACTCCTCCCGCTGGGTGCTCTGGGCCGGGTCGGTGTAGATCTCGGCCAGGACGGTGCCCTCGGTGACCCGCTCGCCGTCCTCCACCAGATAGCCCAGGCTGCCGCCCCCCGACACCGGCACCGCGTCGAACATGGCGATGCCGGACAGCGGGACGGTGTCCTCCATCGAGGCGGAGATGGCCGTCTCGGTCTGGTAGGTGCGCCCCAGGATGGCGTAAAGCTGCAGCACGATGTACACCGCCGCCAGCGCCAGCAGCATGCCGCCCATGACAAGTGCGGCCCGCACGGCGGCGCGGCGGCCGCGGTCCCGGTGGTCCATGGTTCCGGCACCCCCTTTCCAGGTATTGTCGGGCAGGGTTCAGCCCCCCTGCCCCCGGGCAAGAAACGCCCGCACCAGCGCCTCGGCCCGCTGCTGCACCGGCGGGGCGTCGGGTTCGTCCAGCCAAAGCCACTGCACCTCGCCCTGGTGGCGGAACCAGGTCAGCTGCCGCTTGGCGTAACGGCGGGACGCCTGCTTGAGATCGGCCACGCAGCTTTCCAGCGGCGCCGCGCCCGCAAAGAAGGGGAACAGCTCCTTGTAGCCGATGGCCTGGGCGGCGGTGCGGTAGCGGTCCCGGTTTTCGTAGACGGTCCGCGCTTCATCGAGAAGGCCCGCCGCCATCATCCGGTCCACCCGCTCGTCGATGCGGCGGTAGAGGGTCTGCCGGTCCCGGAAGGCCAGGCAGAGGCAGAGGGACCGGTAGGGCGGTTCGGCCGGGCGGGCGGCCCGGCGCTCCTCGCTCATCCGGCGGCCGGTGGCGGCGTAGAGTTCCAGCGCCCGGATCACCCGGGGCAGGTTGTTGGGGTGGACGGCGGCCGCATACGCCGGGTCCACCCGCTGCAGTTCGGCATACAGGGCCTCCCGCCCTTCGGCCGCGGCCCGGCGCTCCAGCGCGGTGCGCAGGGCCGGGTCGGGCTTTTCGGGGGTAAAGTCCATGCCGCCCAGCAGGCTGGTCAGGTACAGCCCGGTCCCCCCTGCCAGGATCGGCAGGGTGCCGGCGGCGGTCAGCGTGTCGATGCAGCGGCCGGCCGCCGCGACGAAATCCGCCACGCTGAAGGGCTGCGCCGGGTCGAGGATGTCCAGCAGGTGGTGGGGCACCCCCTGCCGCTCCGCCTCGCTGGCCTTGGCGGTGCCGATGTCCAGCCCGCGGTAGACCTGCATCGAGTCGGCGCTGATGACCTCGCCGCCGAAGGCGCGGGCCAGGTGGACCGCCAGCGCGGTCTTGCCGGTGGCGGTGGGCCCGCCCACCGCCACCACGGCGGGCTTTTCAGACAAGGCGGCCAAACTGTTTTTCCAGCTCCTTCCGGGTGATTTTGAGCACGCAGGGGCGGCCGTGGGGGCAGAAGGGCGGCACCGTGCCGTCCAGGATCTTCTGGGCCAGGGCCACCATCTCCCGGGCGTTGGTGCGGTCGCCGGCCTTGATGGCCGCCCGGCAGGCGATGGAGTGCAGCACCCACTCGGTCTTTTCCCGCAGGGCGTCGCCGCCGCCGTTTTTCAGCCGGTCGGCCAGTTCCAGCAGCATGTCGGTCACATCCTCCACCGGCACGTCGGCGGGCACCGCCCGCACCAGCACGGTGGCGCCGCCGTAGTCCTCGGCCTCGATGCCGGCGTCCCCCAGCAGGTCCAGGTGCTCCATGACCGCCTGCTTTTCCTCGGCCGAAAGGTTCACCTGCACCGGCACCAGCAGCATCTGGGCGGGCACGTTGCCGTAATGTTCCGACAGCTGCTCAAACAAAATGCGCTCGTGGGCCGCGTGCTTGTCGATGAGGCAGAGCTCCCCTTCCCGCTCGGTGATGATGTAGGTCCTGAACACCTCCCCCACCAGCCGCAGCGGGGCGCTGGCCGGGGCCGGCGCAAAGGTCTGCTGTTCGGGGTCGGGCAGTGCGCTCAGCCCGCCGGGGTCCCGGGTTTCCTCCGCCTGGTCCGCCGGGGCGGGGGGCTGCGGCGCCGGTTCCAGACGGTCGAGCGCCTGCTGCATGGCGTCGGGCAGCGTGCGGCCCCGGGCGTCGGGCAGGCTGTCCAGCGCCCCGGCCGCCTCGGCCGGGAAGGCGGCCGGTTCCTGCTGCGGGGCGTCGGGCAGGATGTCCAGCTCCGATTCCGGCCCGGTGGTGGGGACGGATTCCAGCCGGATGGTGTCGGGCACCGCCGGGGCATTGAGCCCCGGCACCCGGCGGGCGGGCAGCGGATCGGTGAGGGTGTGCAGCGCCCGGAACTCCGACGCCGACAGGGTGGCGAAGTGCTTCTGGGGCTGGGCCGCGGCGCTGGCGGGCCGGGCGGGGGCCGCGGGGGCGGGGGCCGGGCGGGCGGCGGGGGCCGGGGCCGGCGCCTGGGCCGGCTCCGGCTCGGTGTGGCCCAGCTGGAAACGGCACTCGCCGCTGCCGGGGGCGGCCAGGGCGGCGCGCACCGCCCGGTAGACCGCGTCAAAGACATCGCTTTCCCGGGCGAAACGGATCTCGGTCTTGGCCGGGTGGACGTTCACATCCACCAGATCGGCGGGCAGTTCCAGCATCAGCACCGCGCCGGGGAACCGCCCCTGCATGACGGTGCCCTTGTAGGCGTTTTCCAGCCCGGCCATCATCGTGCGGTTTTTCACATACCGGCCGTTGACGTAGAAATGCTGGGCGCTGCGGGACCCGCGGCAGGCCCGGGGCGGGGTGATGAGGCCGGTGACCTTGTACACGCCGCTCTCCCCCGCCACCTCCAGCAGATCCCGGGCGAACTCCCGCCCGAGCACCGCGTAGGCGGCGCTGCGCAGGCTGCCGTCGCCGGGGGTGACGAACTGCTGCTTGCCGTCCCGCAAAAAGCGGAAGGAGATCTCGGGGTGGGACAGCGCCGCGTGGAGCACCGCCTCCGAGACAAAGGTGCCCTCGCTCACATCTTTTTTCAAAAACTTCATGCGGGCGGGGGTGTTGTAGAACAGGTCGTTCACCGTGATGGTGGTGCCGCGGGGGCGGGCGGCGGGTTCGAAGCCCCGGGGCTCGCCCCCCTCGATGCGGTAGAGGCAGGCGAATTCGTCCACATCGCTTTTGGTGAGCAGCTCCACCCGGGCCACGCTGGCGATGGAGGCCAGCGCCTCGCCCCGGAAGCCCAGGGTGTGGATGTGGGCCAGGTCGGCGGCGGTGGCGATCTTGCTGGTGGCGTGGCGGACGAAGGCGTTCTCGATGGAATCGGATTCGATGCCCGAGCCGTTGTCGATGATCTGCAGCTGCTCAATGCCGCCGCGCCGGATGGACAGGGTGATCTGGGTGGCGCCGGCGTCGATGGCGTTTTCCAGCAATTCCTTGGCCACCGAGGCGGGGCGCTCCACCACCTCGCCGGCGGCGATGAGTTCTGCGGTATGTTTGTCCAGCACATGGATCTGTGCCATGGGGTTCACCTGCCTTGATAGAATCGGGAGCCGGGGAAGCGCCCCCGGCCGGGCGGCCGCCCCGCCGGGGGCTTCCGGCCCCCGCCGTTTATTGCAACGCTTGCTTGAGTTCGTAGAGGAAGTTGAGGGCTTCCAGCGGGGTGAGGGTCTCCACGTCGATGTTGTGGAGCTTTTCCACCACCTCGCTGGGCACCGCCGGGTTCTGGTAGGCATCCACCGTGTCGAAGTCCAGCTGGATGGTGTTCTGCCGGCCGGGGGCCTGGGCTTCCAGCTGGCGCAGCACCGTGTGGGCCCGCCGGATGACCTTGTCGGGCAGGCCGGCCAGCTTGGCCACCTCGATGCCGTAGCTGTCGTCGGCCGGGCCGGCGACGATCCGGCGCAGGAAGGTGATGTCGTCCCCCCGCTTTTTCACCGCGATGTTGTAGTTCTTGACGCCGTACACGTCCTTGTCCATGCCGGTGAGTTCGTGGTAGTGGGTGGCGAAGAGGGTCTTGCAGCCGATGTTGTCGCAGATGTACTCGACAACGGCGCGGGCGATGCTCATGCCGTCAAAGGTGGAGGTGCCGCGGCCGATCTCGTCCAGGATGACCAGGCTGGAACGGCTGGCGTGCTGCAGGATCTCGGCCACCTCGGTCATCTCCACCATGAAGGTGGACTGGCCGGCGGCCAGGTCGTCCGAGGCGCCCACCCGGGTGAAGATGGCGTCCACCACCCCCACCCGGCACTTGGCCGCCGGCACGAAGCTGCCGATCTGGGCCATCAGCGCGATGAGGGCGTTCTGGCGCATGTAGGTGGATTTGCCGGCCATGTTGGGGCCGGTGATAATGAGCATCCGGTTGTCCCCTTCGTCCAGGGTGGTGTCGTTGGGGACAAAGAGGCTGCCCTTGAGCATCTGCTCGATGACCGGGTGGCGGCCTTCGGCAATGTCCAGCACGTCGCTGGAATCCACCGTGGGTTTGACATAGTTGTTCTGCACGGCGGCCTCGGCAAAGGAGGCCAGCACGTCCAGCTGGGCCACCGCCGAGGCGGTGCGCTGCAGCCGCAGGATCTGGCCAGCAATGTCGCTGAGCAGGTCGGCAAAGAGCTGGTGTTCCAGCACCAGCAGCCGCTCGTTGGCGCCGAGGATCTTGTTTTCCAGCTCCTTGAGTTCGGGGGTGATGTACCGTTCGCCGGTGGTCAGGGTCTGTTTGCGGGTGAAGCTGTCCGGCACGCTGCCCACATAGCTGCGGCTGACCTCGATGTAATAGCCGAACACCTTGTTGAAGCCGATCTTCAGCTTGGGGATGCCGGTCTCCTCCCGCAGTTTGGCTTCCAGCTGGGAGAGCACCCCCTTGCCCCCGTGCATGATGTCCCGCAGCTCGTCCACCTCGGCGTTGTAGCCGGCGCGGATGGCGCCGCCGTCCTTGAGGTTGGCCGGCGGGTCGTCCACCAGGGCGCGGGTGATCTTGTCCAGGATGTCGGCCAGGGGGTCCACGGCGTCGGCCAGCCGGGTGAGCAGCGCCGCGTCCGCCGCCGCGGCCTGGGCCCTGACGGCGGGCAGCTGGCGGCAGGTATCCCCGAGGGCCTTGACCTCCCGCGGGGTGGCCGAACCGTAGAGGATGCGGGTGGTCAGCCGCTCGATGTCAAAGACATGGGACAGCGCTTCCTTGAGTTCGGCCCGGCCCACGTTGGCGCCGTACAGCGCGTCCACGGCGTCCAGCCGCTCGTTGATGGCCAGCGGGTCCACCAGGGGCTGCTCGATCCAGGCCCGCAGCATCCGCTTGCCCATCGAGGTCTCGGTCTTGTCCAGCACCCAGAGCAGCGTACCCCGCTTTTCCCGGCCGCGCATCGTCTCGGTGAGTTCCAGGTTGGCCCGGGTCACCGGGGACAGCCGCATGTACTGGGCGTCGGCATAGTTCTGCACCGCCTTGATCCGGTCGATGCCGTGCTTCTGGGTCTCCTTCAGGTAGCCCAGCAGCGCCCCGAAGGCCGGGGCGGCCAGGCCGTCGGGGGCAAAGCCGGTGGTCGTTTGCCATTCCGGCCCGAACTGCTGGGCCAGGGCCGGCTCCACCGCGGCGGGGCGGTAGCAGGCTTCCTCCCGCAGTTCCACCAGGGCGTTGGTGTGCTGCTTGATGTAGTTGGTCACATCCTTCAGGTCCAGCACCGCCGGGTTGATGAGGATCTCGCTGGGCATATACCGGCAGAGCTCGGTGATCAGCGCCCCGCCCATCTTTTCGGCGCTCAGCTCGGTGGCGTATGCCTCGCCGGTGGAGATGTCGGCAAAGCAGATGCCGGCCTTCCAGCGGCTGCGGCTGCGCCGGGCACAGATGGAGCAAAGGTAGTTGTTCTTGTCCTCGGCCAGCATGCTCGACTCGATGACGGTGCCCGGGGTGACCACCCGGATGATGTCCCGGCGGACCAGCCCCTTGGCGGTGGCGGGGTCCTCCATCTGCTCGCAGATGGCCACCTTGTACCCCTTGGCGATGAGCCGGGCCACATAGATCTCGTAAGAGTGGAAGGGCACGCCGCACATGGGGGCGCGCTCGTCGCCGCCGCAGGCCTTGCCGGTCAGGGTCAGTTCCAGTTCGCGGGAGGCCGTGAGGGCGTCGTCGTAAAACATCTCGTAGAAATCCCCGACACGGTAGAAGAGGATCTCGTTGGGATGCTGTTTTTTGATCTCAAAATACTGCTGCATCATGGGCGATACAGTTTGTCCGGCCATGCTTCACACTCCTGATTCTTGGATGATTGGGTGCGTAAGGTCCCTTGCCGGCCGCGCTCAGTGGCAGCCCGCGCAGGAGGCGCAGCTGCCGGTGCAGCCGCCGGCCGGCGGGTTGACGGTCATCGGGTCGCCGCCGTTCATGGCGGTGTTGATGATCGCGTCGATGTGGCTGATCAGCGCCTCGCACTCGGCTTTGGCGGTGTTGTAGCGGACCATGCCCTCGCTGGACATGATCTGGCTGTACAGGTCGTTGACCTTCTTGTTCAGCTCGGCGGTGCGGGCGGTGTCGGGTTCCGGCTTGCCCGCCTCGTTGTTCAGGTCCAGCCGGGCCAGGTTGAACTCCCCGATCAGGTTCTGCAGTTCCTGGTCGCTGTCGTTTTCCCGCCGGGCGGCGTCCAGTTCCAGGTAGCGGGGGTCGGTCTGCAGGGCCATGGCGGCCTTTTTGAAGAGATCAATGCAATCCATTTTGTATTCTCCTTCTATTATAGTACAATCTGTATCCGGTATTTGGTCGTTTTCGCCCGGTCAGTCTTCCGCCAGCCGGCCTGTCAGCATCGCGGCGCGGGCGCCGGTCAGTTCCACCCGGGCCCACTGGCCGATCCGGCTTTCGGGGGCCGGGAACTCCACCACCAGGTTGTTGTCCAGCCGGCCGTTGAGGGTGCCCGGCGTGCGGCCGGCCCCTTCCACCAGCACCCGGACGGTGCGGCCCACCAGCGCCGCCACCGCCGCGTGGGAGTGGCGTTCCTGCACCTTGAGCAGCCGTTCCATCCGGGCGGTCTTTTCGGCCCGGGGGGTGGGGTCCTCCATATCGGCGGCGGGGGTGCCCTCCCGCCGGGAATAGATGAAGGTGAACAGCTGCATGTAGCCCACCCCTTCCACCAGGTCCAGCGTACCCAGGAAGTCCTCCTCGGTCTCGCCGGGGAAGCCGACGATGATGTCGCTGGAGAAGGTCACACCGGGGATCCTGGCCCGGGCATAGTCGATAAGCTGCCGGTACTGGGCGACGGTGTAGTGCCGGTTCATGAGCTTGAGCAGCCGGTCGCTGCCGCACTGCACCGGCAGGTGGATGTGCTTGCAGACCTTCGGCTGGGCGGCGATGGTGTCGATGAGCTTGCGGGAGGCGTCCTTGGGGTGGCTGGTCATGAAGCGGATCTGGTAGTCGCCGGGGACCCGGCACAGCAGGTCGAGCAGGTCGGCAAAGTCGATGGGGTTTTCCAGCCCTTTGCCGTAGCTGTTGACGTTCTGCCCCAGCAGGGTGATCTCCTTGTAACCGGCCTGCACCAGGCTGCGGAACTCGGCCAGGATCGCGTCGGGTTCACGGCTGCGCTCCCGCCCGCGGACGTAGGGCACGATGCAGTAGGTGCAGAAGTTGTCGCAGCCGTACATGATGGGCAGCCAGGCCCGGAAGCCGGAGTCCCGCCGGATGGGCAGATCCTCCACCACCGCGTTGCGGGTGCGGGGCTCCTCCAGATACCGCCGGCCCTTGCGGAATCGCTCGGCCAGCATGGCGGGCAGGCGGTCGATGCCGTCCACCCCGAACACCAGGTCCACATAGGGGTAGCTGCGGCGCAGTTTGTCCACGATGCGGGGCTGCTGGGCCATGCAGCCGCAGACCCCGATGACCAGCTTCGGGTTGCGGGCCTTGAGCTGTTTGAGGGCGCCCACATTGCCGAAGACCCGCTGCTCGGCATGTTCCCGCACGGCGCAGGTGTTGAAAAGGATCAGGTCGGCCTGTTCCAGGGTGTCGGTCAGGCCGAAGCCCACGTCCTGCAGCACGCCGCAGATCTTTTCGCCGTCGTTGACGTTCTGCTGGCAGCCGAAGCTGTGGACATAGGCCATGGGCGGCGCGTCCGGGTAGGCGGCGGCGATCACCGCCGCGGCGGCCGCGTCATGGGTGTAGGTGAGTTTTTCCAAGGTTGCCCCCTCCGGGTGTTGTGATGCGTGAAGGGACGCCGCCGGCGGCGCCGGCCGGGGATCCTGCCCCGCCGCGCGCCGAGGGGCACACGTCCAGATATACTGTATTAGTATACCGCAACGCCGGGAAATACACAAGATGCCCGGGGGGTGAAATTTGCGCCGGCCGGCCCCGGGGGTGTACCCGCCGGGCCGGGTGTGGTATACTGGGCAGAAAAAGGAGGGTGATCCCATGAACCGCATCCTGCTGGTGGAGGATGATGAAGCGCTGTGTACCGGCATCGCGCTGGCGCTGGGCACACCGGAGGTCCGCCTGACCGCCTGCCGTACCCTGGCCGCGGCCCGGGCCGCGCTGGCCGGGCAGAGCTTTGAGCTGCTGATCCTGGATGTGAACCTGCCGGACGGCAGCGCGCTGGACCTGGTGCGGGGGCTGCGCCCCCGGGACCCGGTGCCGGTGCTGCTGCTCACCGCCAACGACCTGGAGGTGGACATCGTCAACGGGCTGGAGGCCGGGGCCGACGACTATGTGACCAAGCCCTTCAGCCTGGCGGTGCTGCGGGCGCGGGCGGCGGCCCGCACCCTGCAGGATACACTGTGGTTTTTCACCTACCGGTTCAGCCTGCTGCCGCTGGCCGTCACCCTGCCCTGCTTTGCGGCGCTGGGGGCGCTGCTGCCGCCGGCCTTCTACCGCGCCGCCGCCCGCCGCAGCCTGGTGGAGCGGCTGCGCCAGGCCGAGTAAGCGGCCCGCCCCCTGCCCGGCCGGATGCAGGGCGGGCGGAAAAGCCGGGCACCGGGCATGGAAAACGACCCTCCGGAAAAGCGGGTTCCCGCTTTCCGGAGGGTCGTTTTGCTGTGATGCGTTTTCCTGCCGGCGCGGGGTCAGCCCCCGGCCCGGCGGCGGGCGGGTTTTGCCTCGGCGGCGGCCTGCAGTTCCCTGGCCCGGGCCAGCACCGGGCCCAGGTACTGCCCGGTGAAGGAAGCCGGGTTTTCGGCCACCTGTTCGGGGGTGCCGGTGGCGACCACCTGGCCGCCGCCGCTGCCCCCCTCCGGCCCCAGGTCGATCAGGTAATCGGCCCGCTTGATGACATCCAGATTGTGCTCGATGACGATGACGGTGTTGCCCGCATCCACCAGCTTGTCCAGCACCTTGACCAGCCGGTGGACATCGGCCACATGCAGGCCGGTGGTGGGTTCGTCCAGGATATAGACGGTCTGGCCGGTGTCCCGCCGGGCCAGCTCGTTGGCCAGCTTGACCCGCTGGGCTTCGCCGCCGGACAGGGTCGTGGCCGCCTGGCCCAGCTGGATATACCCGAGCCCCACCTCCTGCAGCGTCTGCAGTTTGCGGGCGATCTTGGGCTGGTTGGCAAAGAAGACGCAGGCTTCCTCCACCGTCATGTTCAGCACGTCGGAGATGTTTTTGTCCCGGTAGTGGACCTCCAGTGTCTCCCGGTTGTACCGTTTGCCCTTGCAGACATCGCAGGGCACAAAGATGTCGGGCAGGAAGTGCATCTCGATCTGCAGGATGCCGCCGCCCTCGCAGGCTTCGCACCGGCCGCCCTTGACGTTGAAGCTGAACCGGCCGGGGCCGTAGCCCCGGGCCTTGGCGTCCTGGGTGTTGGCGAACAGCGTGCGGATGTCGCTGAACACGCCGGTGTAGGTGGCGGGGTTGGAGCGCGGGGTGCGGCCGATGGGGCTCTGGTCGATGCCGATGACCTTGTCCACCCACTCCATGCCCTGGACCTCGTCGCAGCTGCCGGGGCGGCTGCGGGCGCCGTTCATGGCGGCGGCCAGCGTTTTGTAGAGGATCTCGTTGACCAGAGTGGATTTGCCCGACCCGGACACCCCGGTGACGCAGATGAACTTGCCCAGCGGGAAGTCCACCGTCAGGTCCCGGAGGTTGTTTTCCCGCGCACCCACCACCCGCAGGAACTTGCCGTTGCCGGGGCGGCGGGCGGCGGGCACGCCGACGAACTTGCGGCCCGAAAGGTACTGCCCGGTGATGGAGCGCCGGACCTTGCAGATGTCGGCCACGCTGCCGGCGGCCACGATCTCGCCGCCATGGACCCCGGCGCCGGGGCCCACATCCACCAGGTAGTCGGCCTGGCGCATGGTATCCTCGTCATGTTCCACCACGATCAGGGTGTTGCCCAGGTCCCGCAGCCGCTTCATGGTGGCGATGAGCTTGTCGTTGTCCCGCTGGTGCAGGCCGATGCTGGGTTCGTCCAGCACATAGAGCACCCCGGTCAGCGCGCTGCCGATCTGGGTGGCCAGCCGGATGCGCTGGCTTTCGCCGCCGGACAGCGAGGCCGCCCCGCGGGACAGGGTCAGGTACCCCAGCCCCACGCTGCGCAGAAAGCCCAGCCGTTCCCGGACTTCCTTGAAGATGGGTGCGCCGATCATCTCGTCCCGCTCCGAGACCTTA
>DWWE01000021.1 GCA_019119835.1 Candidatus Gemmiger stercoravium
TGGGGGGCCGACATCGTGACCCATTCCACCACCAAGTACATGGACGGCCACGGCGGCTGCGTGGGCGGCGCGATCGTGGACGGCGGCCATTTTGACTGGATGGCCCACGCCGACAAGTTCCCCGGCCTGACCACCCCCGACGAGAGCTACCACGGCGTCACCTACGCCGAGCGGTTCGGGATGGGCGGCGCTTTCATCACCAAATGCACCGCCCAGCTGATGCGGGACTTCGGCTGCACCCAGAGCCCGGTCAGCGCCTACATGCTGAACCTGGGGCTGGAGAGCCTGCATGTGCGGATGGCCCGCCACTGCGAAAACGGCCAGGCCGTGGCCGAGTTCCTGGCCAGCCACCCGAAGGTGAGCTATGTGGACTACTGCGGCCTGCCCGGCAACAAATACTACGACCGGGCGCAGAAGTACCTGCCGAACGGGTCCTGCGGCGTCGTGAGTTTCGGCGTCAAGGGCGGGCGTGAGGCGGCTGCCGCCTTTATGGAGCATCTGAAGCTGGCGGCCATCGAGACCCATGTGGCCGACGCCCGCACCTGCTGCCTGCACCCCGCGAGCACCACCCATCGCCAGATGACCGACGAACAGCTGGCCGCCGCCGGCGTGCGCCCCGACCTGGTGCGGATGAGCTGCGGGCTGGAGGATAAGGCCGACCTGATCGCCGACATTGCCCAGGCGCTGGACAAGATCTGAACCGACCTTCCACCTTTTATAACGGAGTGTAGACCATGCCGCTGATCATCCCCCGGGAGCTGCCCGCCTTTGCGGAGCTTTCCAAAGAGAATGTGTTCGTGATGCACCGGGAGCGGGCGCGCAACCAGGACATCCGCCCGCTGCGCATCCTGATCCTGAACCTGATGCCCACCAAGATCGTGACCGAGACCCAGCTGGCCCGGCTGCTGGCCAACAGCCCGCTGCAGGTGCAGCTGACCTTTTTGCAGACGGCCACCCACAGCACCACCCACACCCCGCCCGAGCACATGAAGGCTTTTTACAAGACCTTTGACGAGGTGCGGGACCAGCGGTTTGACGGGCTGATCATCACCGGCGCACCGGTGGAGGACATGGACTACGAAGAGGTGGATTACTGGGACGAGCTGTGTACGATCATGGAATACAGCAAGGAAAACGTCTTTTCCACCATCCATCTGTGCTGGGGGGCGCTGGCCGGGCTGTACTACCATTTCGGCGTGCGCAAGGTGCATCTGCCGGAAAAGATGTTCGGGGTGTTCCCCCACCGGCTCACCCGGCCTTCCAACCCGCTGGTGCGCGGTTTTGACGAGGTGTTCTACGCCCCCCACAGCCGCTGGGCCGGGCTGAACCGGGCCGACATCGACGCCTGCCCCGCCCTGCGGGTGCTGGCCGAGAGCGAGGTGGCCGGGCCGATGCTGCTTTCCACCGAATCGGGGCGGCAGATCTTTGTGATCGGCCACCCGGAATATGACAAGTACACCCTGGACGCCGAGTACCGGCGGGACGTGGCCGCCGGGCGGCAGATCCGGGTGCCGGTGAACTACTACCCCGACGACGACCCCACCCGGGAGCCGATCTTCCGCTGGCGGGCCCATGGGTATCTGCTGTATTCCAACTGGCTGAACTACTATGTCTACCAGAACACCCCCTACGACCTGGACCGGCTGGAAGCCCTGGAACAGTGAATCCGGCGGGACCGCCCCTCGGTCCCGCCTTTTTGGACGGTCAACTTTCATCAACGGAAAAGCGAGTGTGTTGAACCATGGCAAGCCCCCGCATCAGCGCCTGCATCGTGGCCTACTGCGACTATGAGGAGGTCTGCGCCGCCGTGCGCAGCGTACTGGCCCACACCCCGGCGCCGGATTTCCGGCTGTTTGTGGTGGACAACGCCAGCCCCGACGGCTGCGGCGACCGGCTGCTGGCCGAAGATTTTGCCGACCCCCGGGTCACGGTGCGCAAACTGGACGAGAACCTGGGGTTCGGCAAGGGGCACAACAGCGTGCTGCCCGACATACAGGCCCTGGGCAGCCAGGTGCATTTTATCCTGAACCCCGACATTCTGCTGCAAAACGACGTGCTCACCGGCATGGCCGCCTGGATGCTGGCCCGCCCGGAGGTGGTCATGGCGACGCCGCAGCTTTTTTACCCGGACGGCCGCCGCCAGGACCTGCCGCGCCGCAAGCCTACCCCCTGGCTGCTGCTGGCCCGCCAGCTGGTGGAACGGTTCCCCCGCGGCGTGTTCGCCCGGGCCAACGATCATTACCTGATGCGGGACGAAGACCTGAGCGTCGAGCGGCCGATCCAGTTCTGCACCGGCAGCTTTGCGGCGGTGCGCAGCGAGGTTTTCTGCAAGGCCGGCGGGTTTGACCCCGACTACTTCATGTATGTGGAGGACGCCGACCTGACCCAGAAGATGCTTCAGCACGGGCAGGTGTTTCTGGTTCCCCAGTTCCACGCCGTCCACGCCTGGCACCGCGCCCCCATGCGGGACGCCGGGCGGTTCCGGATGCAGCTTGTGAGCATGGGGCGGTATTTCAAAAAATGGAGCGTGCGTAGCCGTGCGCCCCGCCGTTGAAGGGTCCGCCGGCGGGGCAGCTTTACCGCGTTCCGCCGTCCATCTGACCAGGGAGAGGAGACCGATTTATGATGGGGCAAAAACGTTGGCAAGGTACGGTGCAGGTGCTGGCCGCCGCCCTGCTCTGGAGCAGCGCGGGGCTTTTGATCCGCGGCGTCGCCTGCAGCACGTTCTGGCTGCTGGCCATCCGCAGCGGGGCGGCGGCGCTGGCGCTGGCCCCCGGCCTGCGGCAGCTGCGCGGGCATAAAATCGGCCGCAACGGCTGGCTGGCCATCTGGCTGTATGCGGCCTTCATGTTCGCGTTTGCACTGGCCACCCGGCTGACCAGCGCCTCCCAGGCGGTGGCCGGGCAGTATACGGCGCCGCTGTTCATCTACCTGTTCTCGGTGGTGCGCGGCAAGATCCGGGTGCGGCCCATCAACCTGCTGCCGATGCTCTGCATCGCGCTGGGGTGCGGGCTTTCGCTGTTTGCCGGCACCACCGGGCCGCTGGTACTGCTGCCGCTGGCCTGCGGGCTGCTGTTCCCGGCTTACTCGGCCTTTCTGCGCCGCGCCGGCGACCTGCCGGCCGGGGCGGTGAACTGCCTGGGCAACCTGGCCTGCGCGGTGCTGGCGCTGCCCTTTGCCATCAGCGCCCCGCTGCCCGTTTTGGGGGACGCCGCCCTGATCGCCGTGGCCGGCGTCGCCGTGAACGGGTTCGGGTATACGCTGTACGCCCGGGGGGCGCGGCAGGTGGCCTCGCTGACGGCGGTCATGCTCTGCCTGGCCGAGCCGCTGCTGAACCCGGTGTGGGTCTTCCTGTTCCTGGGCGAAGCGCCGACGCCGGCCGGCGCGGTGTCGCTGCTGCTGATCCTGGCGGGCGGTTTCCTGGATGTGGCCGGCGCCTGGCTGCGCAGCCTGCAGACCCGCCGCAACGCCCGGCTGTAAGGCGCCGTGCCGCCGGCGCCCGGCAAGATTTTCTTTTGCGCTGCGGCAGAAAAACATCTTGCCAAGGGCCGGCGCGTATGATATAATAACTAGCGTTACCGCGGTTCGGTTCCGGGTGTATGCCCCTGTGGGGAAACCTTGCTGCCCGCTGCTGTGCCGCCGGCAAATTGCATCAAAGAAAGGAAATGTATCATGAGCCAGAAATCTGCCATTGAAAAGCAGCCCATCATCGAAAAGGCCGCCCTGCATGAGGGCGACACCGGTTCCCCGGAGGTGCAGGTCGCGCTGCTGACCGCCCGGATCAACCACCTGACCGAGCACCTGAAGAGCAACAAGAACGACAACCACAGCCGCCGCGGCTTGTTCAAGATGGTTGGCCGCCGCCGTAACCTGCTGGCCTATCTGCAGAAGAAGGACATCAACCGTTACCGCGCCCTGATCGCTGAACTGGGTCTGCGCAAGTAATTCTTGGCAAAACGGGCAGGGCGCAACAAGATTGCGCCCTGCCTTTCTTTATACATAAATCCATGTAAATTTGTGCGCAGTCCATATTTGTCCCGTTTTGCACCCGGTTTTTCCCGCCCCATTGCCCGGCTGCCGCGGGCAGCCGATCGCTCCGGACTTGGGCGCCGTGGTTTGTGCAGTAAATCGAACCGCTGAACCGCTTCGGCGGCTGGATTTATTGCTCAAAGCACGGGGCCATGTAATAAACATCCTGGAAGGAGACCCCCATTATGGCACTGGAATTTTCATCAAGGAAAGAGACGTTCCCCCACTACCGCAAGTTCGAGACCACCTTTGCCGGCCGCCCGTTCGTGGTGGAGACCGGCAAGCTGTGCGGGCTGGCCAACGGCAGCGCGATGATCCGCTACGGCGAGACCTGCGTGCTGTGCAACGTGACCATGAGCGAGAAGCCCCGCGACGGCATCGACTTTTTCCCGCTGAGCGTGGAATTTGAGGAAAAGCTGTACGCCGCCGGCCGCATTCCCGGCAGCTTTATGCGCCGCGAAGGCCGCCCGGGCGAACATGCCATCCTGTCCAGCCGGGTGGTGGACCGGCCCATCCGCCCGCTGTTCCCCAAGGACATGCGCAACGATGTCTGCGTGACCATGACCGTCATGAGCCTGGACCCCGACAACTCGGCCGAGATCGCCGGCATGAACGGCGCTTCGCTGGCCATTGCCATGTCGGACATTCCCTGGAAAGGCCCCATCGCCGGCGTGGCCGTGGGCCTTGTGGACGGGCAGATCGTGCTGAATCCCACCAAGGAACAGCGGGAGCGCAGCGACCTGGCCCTGACCCTGGCCGCCAGCATGGACAAGATCGTGATGATTGAAGCCGGCGCCAATGAGGTGGACGAGGCCACCATGATGGAGGCCATCAAGACCGGCCATGCCGAGATCAAGAAGATGCTGGCCTTCATCAACGGCATCGTGGCGGAGATCGGCAAGCCGAAGATCGACTTCCAGTCGGTGGACCTGGACTATGACCTGCTGAAGAAGATCAGCGCCGCCCACCTGGACGAGTTCAAGGCCGCCATGGACACCGACGACAAGAACGTGCGGGATGCCGCGCTGCTGCCGATCATGGACAAAATTGCCGAGGAATACCCCGACCTGGACGCCTCGACGCTGGACCTGATCAGCTACAAGATGCAGAAGTTCGTGGTGCGCCGCTGGCTGCTGGACGAGGGCAAGCGTGTGGACGGCCGCGGCATCAACGAGATCCGCCCGCTGGCCGCCGAGGTGGGCCTGCTGCCCCGGGTCCATGGTTCCGGCCTGTTCACCCGCGGCCAGACCCAGAGCCTGACCATCTGCACGCTGGGCTCCACCCGCGACGCCCAGACCATGGACGACCTGGGCGACATGCCCCAGAAGCGGTACATCCACCACTACAACATGCCCCCCTACTCCACCGGCGAAGCCCGCGCTCCCCGCAGCCCCGGCCGCCGCGAGATCGGCCACGGCGCGCTGGCCGAGCGGGCGCTGCTGCCCGTGCTGCCCAGCATGGAGGAGTTCCCCTATACCATCCGCTGCGTCTCCGAGATCATGAGCTCCAACGGCTCCACCTCCCAGGCGTCCATCTGCGGTTCCACCCTGGCGCTGATGGATGCCGGCGTGCCCATCAAGGCGCCGGTGGCCGGCATCTCCTGCGGGCTGATCACCGAAGGCGACCGCTGGATGACCATGCTGGACATCCAGGGGGTCGAGGACTTCCACGGCGACATGGACTTCAAGGTGGGCGGCACCCGCCGGGGCATCACCGCCATCCAGATGGACATTAAGATCGACGGCCTGACCTACGAGATCATTGAGGAGGCGCTGGAGAAGTGCCGCAAGGGCCGCCTGTATATCCTCGATGAGATCATCAAGCCGGTCATCGCCGAGCCGCGCGCCGAGCTTTCCAAGTACGCGCCCAAGATGTTCAGCATGGTCATCCCGGTGGATAAGATCAAGGACGTCATCGGCAAGGGCGGCAAGGTCAT
>DWWE01000022.1 GCA_019119835.1 Candidatus Gemmiger stercoravium
TCTTTCATGACTGAAAGAACCAAAGGTCCCGCCGTTTCGATGCGGCGGCCGCCGACCAGGGGTCCGCAGGACCCCTGGACCCCCCGCAAGATTGCCTTGCGGGGCTTTTTTATACGCCCTGCCGCACCGCCCCACCGTAGACGGGGCGGTGCCCAACGTGCATCTCCATATTCCTTGCGTCCTGCCCTTTGGGGTGGGGCACTTTTTATTTTAGCGGCTTGGCCGTGCAGACCTGCTGCCCGGCCCGGGAGAGTGGCCCAGGCCCGCCGCAGTTTCGCGGGGCCGCTGGCCGGCCGGCAAAAGGGGCGGGGGCGGGCATTGCTTTTTCCACGCAAACCCGTTATAATGAACAAGAATCATACTGGCGTTTTGTGCGCTTGAACAAAATATGGAGAAGTGCCCAAAAACCGCGGCGACGCGGCGGGCGGAGGGGGAGACTGTATGGCGCGTGATCTTCTGGTGGGGTCCACCGGCTTTGTGGGGGGCAATCTGGCCGCCGCCCACGACTTTGCCGACGCCTGCCATTCCACCGACATCGCGGCCCGGTACGGCACGGCGCCCGAGCTGTGCGTCTACGCCGGGGTGCCGGCGGCGATGTTCCTGGCCAACGCCGACCCGGCGGCCGACCTGGCCGTGATGGCCGCAGCGCGGGAAAACCTGCGCCGCATCGCCCCCCGCTCGGTGGTGCTGGTCTCCACCATCGCGGTCTACCCGGACAGCCGCGGCAGGGACGAGGACACCCCCCTCGACCCCGCCGACCCGGCTCTGTCCGCCTACGGGCGCAACCGCCTTCAGCTGGAAGCCTGGGTGCGGCAGGATTTCCCCGACGCGCTGATCCTGCGGCTGCCGGCACTGTACGGCAAGGGGCTGCGCAAAAACTTCCTGTACGACCTGCACACCATCACCCCGGCCATGCTCAAGCCGGACAAATACGCGGCCCTCGCCGCCCAAAGCCCGCTGGTGGCCGGGGCCTACACCCTGGCGGACAACGGCTTCTACAAGCTGGGCGGCACCGCCGACCCCGCCGCCCTGCGGGCCTGGTTCGCGGCCGCCGACTTCAACGCCCTCTGCTTCACCGACAGCCGCAGCCGCTACCAGTTCTACAACCTGGGCCGGCTCTGGCAGGACATCACCGCCGCCCGCGCCGCCGGCCTGCGGCTGCTCAACCTGACCACCCCGCCGGTCACCGCCGCCCGGGTGTATCAGGCGGTCACCGGCAAGACCTGGTGCAACCACCTGCCCGGCACCCCCTATGACTACGACCTGCGCAGCCGCCATGCGGCGCTGCTGGGCGGCGCCGGGGGCTACCTGTGCAGCGAGGAAGAGGAACTTTCGGACATCCGCCGCTTTCTGGGCGGCTGGCAGTAAGGGGGAGACAGGATGGCAGACACGATCCGACTGGCCGCCAGCAACATCGCCTGGACCAAGGCGGAGGACGAGACGGTCTACGCCGCCATGCAGGCGGCGGGCTTCACCGGGCTGGAACTGGCCCCCACCCGCATCTTCCCCGACCGCCCCTACGAGCAGCTGACCCCGGCCATGCTCTTCGGCGGCTACCTGAAAAACCGCTGGGGCTTTGCGGTGCCCAGTCTGCAGAGCATCTGGTACGGCCAGACCGGCAGCATCTTCGACCCGGAGGAAGGCTCCCGCCTGCTGGACTACACCGAACAGGCGTTCCAGTTCGCCCACCTGCTCCACTGCCCCAGCCTGGTCTTCGGCTGCCCCAGAAACCGGTCGGTCCCCGCCGGGCTGGACCCGGCCGAAGCCGCCGCCCGGGCGGACGAATTCTTTGACAAGGCCGGCCGGCTGGCCGCCCGCTACGGGGTGGTGCTGGCGCTGGAAGCCAACGCCCCCCGCTACACCAACTTCCTCAACCGCACCGCCGATGTCTTTGCGCTGGTCAAGCGGCTGAACAACCCGGGCCTGGCGGTCAACCTGGACCTGGGCGCGCTGATCGAAAACGGCGAACGGCTGCGGGACTTCATCCCCGACCTTGGCTGGGTCAGCCACATCCACATCAGCGAACCGGGGCTGGCGCCGGTGACCCGCCGCCCCGAACATACCGAACTGGCCCTGCTGCTCAAGGCGGTGGGGTACAAGGGCTTTGTCTCCATCGAGATGGCCAACCCCGGCGCCGCGGCCCCGGTGCTCGAGGCCATCCGGACCGTTGCGGAGGTGTTTGCATGAGCCGGAACCGACCCTTTGACGTGGAATATACCATTGCCGAATTCAACCCCCGGGGCAGCGACTACTGCCTGCTGATCCCGGTCATCAACGAGGGCGCCCGCATCCTCACCGAGCTGGGGCGCGCCCAGAAAGCCGGCATCCACCGGCAGGTGGACATCATCCTGTGCGACGGCGGCTCCACCGACGGCAGCATGAACCCCGAGACCCTCAAACTCTACGGCGTCAACACCCTGCTGGTCAAGCGCAGCGCCGGCAAGCAGGGCGCCCAGCTGCGCATGGGGCTGCACTTTGCCCTGAACCGGGGCTACAAAGGGGTGCTGACCATCGACGGCAACAACAAGGACTCCATCGAGGATGTGCCCCGTTTTGTGGAAAAGCTGCGCCAGGGCTATGACCTGGTGCAGGGCAGCCGGTTCGTCAAGGGCGGCCGGGCCATCCACACCCCGCCGGCCCGCTGGCTGGCGGTGCGGCTCATCCATGCGCCGGTCACCAGCGCGGCGGCCCGCCACTGGTTCACCGACACCACCAACGCTTACCGGGCCTACAGCCGGGAATACCTCACCCACCCCGAGGTGCAGCCCCTGCGCCCGGTGTTCATGGGGTACGAGCTGCTGGCCTACCTGAGCATCCGGGCCACCCAGCTGGGCCTCAAAGCCTGCGAGGTGCCGGTGACCCGGGCCTACCCGGCCTCCGGCGCCACCCCCACCAAGATCAAGGGGATGCGGGGCAACACCGACCTGCTCCGGGTGCTGCTGGCCGCCGCCCGGGGGCAGTATAACCCCTGAACTCCAACAGAAAGGTGTGTCTGCGCCACTATGACCTATGACAAGATCATCCTGGGCGCCGGGCTGTACGGGCTGTACGCGGCCCGGCAGTGCGGCGCGGCCGGCCAGCGGGTGCTGGTGCTGGAGCGGGACCCCGGCCCCTTCATGCGGGCCACCTACATCAACCAGGCCCGGGTCCACATGGGGTACCACTACCCCCGGTCCTACTCCACCGCCATCAAGAGCGCCCACTATTTCAAGCGCTTCTGCGAGGATTTCGCCTTCTGCCTGCACACCGCCTTCGACCAGGTCTACGCCACCAGCGCCCACTTTTCCTGGACCGACGCGCCGGCCTTCCGCCGGTTCTGCCAGGCGGCGGACATCCGGTGCGACGATGTGGCGCCGACCAGATACTTCAACCCCGGGCTGTGCGACGGGGCGTTCCTGACCACCGAGTACACCTACGACGCCCAGGTGCTGAAAACCTGGTTTCTGGAACAGCTGGCCGGGCTGCCGGGCGTGGAGATCGCCTACGCCCACAAGCCGGACAAGATCGAGGCGGCGGGGGAGGTCTGGCGGGTGCAGGCGGGGGAGCGCACCGACGAAGCGCCCTTCCTGCTCAACGCCACCTATGCCGGCGTCAACGACATCCACCGGATGCTGGGGCTGCCGTCCTTCGGCATCAAGTACGAAAAGTGCGAGATCATTTTGTGCGAAGTGTCGGAAGCCCTGAAAAACACCGGCATCACGGTGATGGACGGGCCGTTTTTCAGCCTGATGCCCTTCGGCCAGACCGGGCTGCACAGCCTGACCAGCGTGACCTTCACCCCCCACGAGACCAGCTATGACAGCGTGGCCACCTTCCCCTGCCAGGGGCAAAGCGGCGGGCGCTGTGCGCCGGGGGACCTGTACAACTGCAACGAATGCCCGGCCAAACCGGCCACCGCCTGGCCCTACATGAGCCAGCTGGCCCGCAAATACCTGAAGGAAGAATACGGTTTTACCTATAAAGGGAGCCTGTTCAGCATGAAGCCGATCCTGAAATCCAGCGAGATCGACGATTCCCGCCCCACGGTGGTGCGGGTGCTGCACCGGGCGCCCACGCTGGTCAGCGTGCTGTCCGGCAAGATCAACACGGTCTATGACCTGGACGAGGTGCTTGGCGTATGAATCAGACCCGACAGAACCCTGTGCGCGAACCCGGCGGCAGGGAACAGAATTTCGTCTCGGCGGTGGTCTACCTGCAGGGGGGCGAAGCCCGCATCCTGCGCTTTTTCAAGACGCTGGCCGAACAGCTGGAGACCCATTTTGCCCAGTACGAGCTGGTGGCGGTGGACGACGCCGCCGACCCGGCCGCGGTGGCGGCGCTGCGCCGCTGGGCGGCCTCCTGCCCCAAACCGCTGACCATTTTGCACATGAGCCTGCGCCAGGGGCTGGAAGCCAGCATGAACGCCGGGCTGGACGCCGCCATCGGGGATTATGTGTACGAGTTCGACTCCACCGAACTGCCCTACGACCCGGCGCTGATCTTCACCGCCTACCAGACGGCCCAGAAGGGCAGCGACATCGTCTCGGTCTGCCCGGCCCGCAGCCGTGGGCTGGGCAGCGGGCTGTTCTACCGGGTGTTCAACGCCAACTCCCGCAGCGCCTACCGCCTGCGCACCGACGCCTTCCGGCTGGTCAGCCGGCGGGCGATCAACCGGGTCCATGCGGCCAGCCCCCACCTGCCCTACCGCAAGGCGGCCTACGCGGCCTGCGGGCTCAGAATGACCGACCTGGAGTTTGACGGCCAGCTGACCGACCGGGCCGCCGGGCGGTTCGCCCTGGCGGCGGACAGCCTGCTGCTGTACACCGACGCCGGCTTCAAGCTCAGCGCCGGGGTGGCCCTGGCCATGATGGCCCTGGCCCTGGCCGAGCTGGCCTACACCCTGATCGTCTTCCTCACCGGCCACCCCATCACCGGCTGGACCACCACCATGTTCGTGCTGACCCTGGGCTTTGCCGGGGTGTTCGCGGTGCTCACCATCGTCATCAAGTACCTTTCGCTGCTGGTGGACCTGAACTTCAAACGGCAGAAATACCTGATCGAAAGCATCGAGAAGATACAAAAGTAAGCGGGAGAACCCTATGCATCACCCCACAGCCCGAAAACTGAATCTCTCCCCCCGCGCCTTCTGGGCGGCGGTGGCGGTGCTGACCCTGCTGCGGCTGGGGGTCACCGCCTTCCAGCAGGGGTACACCTGGGTGGGCGGCGCCCCGCTGGACGACGAACTGATGTTCCGGGCGGCCAACGCCATCTCGGCCGGCCAGTGGCTGGGGGACTATGACTACCTGACCCTCTCCAAGTCGATGTTCTTCCCGGTCTGGCTGGCGGCGCTCCATGCGCTGCACCTGCCCTACCTCACCGCCGGGGCGGGGCTGTGGTGCGCCGCCTCCGGCCTGGCGGCGGCGGCGCTGCGCCCGCTGTGGGCCGCCGCCCCCGCCGGCCGCGGCCGCTGCCTGACCCTGGCGCTCTATGCGGCGCTGGCGCTGCTGCCCTCCTCCTGGGCGTCGTACACCCTGCGGGTCTACCGGGACAACATCTTCCCGGCCCTCTGCCTGCTGGTCTTCGCCGGGTTTGCGGGGGCGCTGCTGCGGCTGTGGAAGGCCCCGGCCCGCCCCCGGCTGTGGCCCTGGCTGGCCGCCGCCGGCCTGGGGCTGACCGCCGGGTACCTGGACCGGGAGGACGCCGGCCTCTTCCTGCTGCCGGCGGCGGTGCTGGCTGCGGCGGCGCTGGCCGCGGGGCTCTGCCGGCGGCGCCGGTTCGCCGCGCTGCCGGCGCTGGCCTGGCCCTTCGGGCTGCTGGCGGCGGGGGTGCTGGCCTTCTGCACCCTCAACTACACCCACTACGGGGTCTTCACCCTGTCGGACTTTTCCTCCGGCTCCTTTGCCGACGCCATGGGCGCCATGAGCCGGGTGGACACCGACGCCGAGGCGGGGATGCTCAGCGTCCCGGCCGACGCCCGGGCCCGGCTGTACGCCGAGGTGCCGGCGCTGGAACCGCTGCGCTACTGGCTGGAGGAGGACCCCCAGATGGCCAACGACTTCCGCGACCCGGAACTGGACGACTACCGGGCCGGCAGCTTCTACTGGGCCATCCGCCGGGCCGCCCAGTTCGAGGGCATCTACGACAGCGCCCCCGCCGCGGCGGACTACTGGGCCACCGTGGCCGACCAGGTCAACACCGCCATTGCCGAGGGCCGGCTGCCGGTGCGGGAGGGCGACCGGGGGGTGCGCAGCGGCACCACCCAGCCCATCCGGGCGCAGTATGTGCTGCCCACCCTGCAGGAGAGCCTGCGCAGCCTGTACTGGGTGCTGACCTTCCAGGACTGCCCGGCCTATGAATCGCTGCGCTCCATCGGCACCGAGCAGGACATCGCCGCCTGGTCGGACTACCTGGGCTGCGGGTTCAACGCCGCGGCCGAAGCCGGCCGGGACACCCCCTACTACAGCCCGGCCCAGAAGCTGGTCTTCCGCCTGCTGGACGGCTGGCGGCTGGCGGCGGCGGTGGGCTTTGCCGGCTGCTTTGTGCTGGCGGCGGCCGTCTGGGTGCGGGGCGGCTGGCGCTGCCTGCGCCGCAGGACCGCCCCCGGCGCCCCCTGGGTGCTGGCGCTGGCGCTGCTGGGCTTTGCGGCGCTGCGCTGCGGCATGATCGCCTTTGTGGAGGTCTCCAGCTTCGGCATCGGCACCTCCACGATGTATCTGGCCAGCGTCCACCCGCTGCTGGTGCTCTTCCTCTTTTCCGAACTGTGGCCGCTGCTGCCCGGCCTTTCCACCCCTGACCCCCGGGAGGCAAACCCATGACCGATTGGCTGATCGTCGGCGGCGGGGCCGCCGGACTGATGGCCGCCGGGGCCGCCTGCGCCCGCGGCCGCACCGTCACCCTGCTGGAACACAACCCCAAAGGCCCGGGGCAGAAGCTGCTCATCACCGGCAAGGGCCGCTGCAACCTGACCAACGACTGCGACGTGCGGGAGTTCCTTGGCTATGTGCGCCGCAACCCGCGGTTCCTGTACTCCTGCCTGTACGCCTTCCCGCCCGCCGCGGCAATGGAACTTTTCGAAAGCCTCGGCGTGCCCCTCAAGACCGAGCGGGGGCGGCGGGTCTTCCCCCAAAGCGACCGGGCGGCCGATGTGCTGGCCGCGCTGCGGGGCTACGCGGCGGGGGCGGAGCTTGTCCGGGCCAACGTTGAACAACTGTTGATCGAAAACGGCCGCTGCACCGGGGTGCAGGCCGGCGGCCGGGCGCTGCGGGCCCGGCGGGTGCTGCTGGCCACCGGCGGGGTCAGTTACCCGGCCACCGGGTCGGACGGGTCGGGCTACCGGCTGGCCGCCCAGGCCGGGCACACCATCCTGCCGCCCCAGCCCAGCCTGTGCAGTCTGGTCAGCCCCGACCCCGACTGCCGCCGGATGATGGGCCTGTCGCTGCGCAACGTGGCCCTGACCCTGTACGAAGACGACCGCCCCCTCTTCACCGAGCAGGGCGAGGCGCTGTTCACCCACTTCGGGCTGTCGGGGCCGCTGGTGCTGTCCGCCTCCAGCTACATCACCGACCTGGCCGGGCACCGGTACACCGTGGCCTTCGACCTCAAGCCCGCGCTGGAGGAAAAGACCCTCTACGACCGGCTCACCCGCGACCTGGCGGCGCTGGGCGGCCGGGGGGCCGCCGCCGTGCTGGAAACGCTGCTGCCCCGCTCGATGCGGCCGGCGGCGCTGCGCCGCTGGGGCATCGACCCGGCGGCCCGGGCCGCCCAGCTTACCCGGGAGGAAAAGCAGGCGCTGGTGGCGCTGTGCAAGCACTGGACGGTGCCGATCTCGGCGCTGGGGGACCTGGAACACGCGGTCATCACCGCCGGCGGGGTGGACGTGCGCCAGGTGGACCCCAAAACCATGCAGAGCCGGCTGTGCCCGGGGCTGTACTTTGCCGGCGAGATCCTGGACGTGGACGCCCGCACCGGCGGCTATAACCTGCAGATCGCCTGGGCCACCGCCCAGGCGGCGGCGCGGGACGACCAAACATAAACAGAGAAGGGGAGCAAGATCATGATTTCCATTGCCATCGACGGGCCCTCCGGGGCCGGAAAATCCAGCCTGGCCAAGCGGCTGGCGGCCGAACTGGGCTATGTCTATGTGGACACCGGCGCCATGTACCGGGCCATCGGGCTGTACGCCCTGCGGGCCGGCCGCAACACCAAGGACGCCGCCGCCGTGGCGGCGCTGCTGCCCGACATCCGCCTGGACATCCGCCCGGGCACCGGCAGCCAGCAGATCCTGCTCAACGGCGAGGATGTGACCGAGGCGGTCCGGGCCGAAGCGGTGGGCATGGCGGCCTCCGACGTGTCGGCCCACCCGGCGGTGCGGGACTACCTGCTGGCCACCCAGCGGGGGCTGGCCGAAAGCCGCAACGTCCTGATGGACGGGCGGGACATCGGCACCGTGGTGCTGCCCCATGCCACCGTCAAGATCTACCTGACCGCCACCCCCGAAGCCCGCGCCCGCCGCCGCTTAGCCGAGCTGCTGGCCAAGGGCCAGCCTGCCGACTACGACACCGTGCTGGCCGACATCCGCCTGCGGGACGACCAGGACACCCACCGGGCCGTGGCCCCGCTGCGCCGGGCCGAGGACGCCGTGCTGCTGGACACCAGCGACATCGGCATTGAGGAGAGCTACGCGCTGCTGAAAAAGACGGTACAGGACCGGATCTGACCCCGGCGCCCCGGTGCGCCGGAAAGACAGGATACAAAGTGAAAAAGGAAATGGAGTAAGATTATGGTTCTGTACTGGATCGCCCTGCCCATTGTGTGGGTGCTCATCCACATTCTGTGGCGCATCGAAGTCATCGGCCTGGACAAGGTCCCGCGGGACCGGCCCATCGTGCTGGCGCCCAACCACATCTCCGACCTGGACCCGGTGTTTATCCTGGGGGTGGTCTTCGACTTCAGCCGCTACCGCATCCTGGCCAAGCAGGAGCTGTTCCGCAACCCGGTCATCGGCTGGGCGCTGGGCTGCCTGGGCGCCATCCCCATCGACCGGGGCAAGGGCGATACCGAGACCATCGACAAGGTCATTGCCGAATGCCGGGGCGGCACCCGGGTGCTGATCTTCCCCGAAGGCACCCGCAGCAAGACCGGTCAGCTGGGCAAGCTGAAAAGCGGGGCCTTCGCCGTCGCCGGCCAGGCCGGGGCGGACATCCTGCCCTGCCGCATCATCTACGACACCCCCGACGCCCGGATGCACCTGTTCTGCCGTATGCGCATCTGCTTCGGGGACCCCATCTCCACCGCCGGGGCGGCCAGCGACGACCCCCGCCGGCAGGTGCGGGCGCTGCGCACCCTGCGCACCCGCCTGACCGACGAGCTGGAAGCGCTGTATGCGGCCCACCACTTTGACCGGCCGGAACAAGCCCTGCCGGCGGCCGACCCCGACCCGGTCGAGAAAGGAGAAAACCATGCGGATCCTGCTTGCTAAGACCGCCGGCTTCTGCTTCGGGGTGGACCGGGCGGTCCGCCTGACCTACGACCTGCTGGCCCAGGGGCGGCGGGTGGCCACCCTCGGCCCGCTGATCCACAACCCCCAGGTGGTGCAGGACCTGGAAGCCAAAGGGGCGCTGACCTGTGCCCGGCTGGAGGACGTGCCCGACGGATACGAGGTGGTGATCCGCAGCCACGGGGTCCCGGCGGCGGTGTATGAAAAAATCAACACACGGGGCCTGGCGTTTCATGACGCCACCTGCCCGTTCGTTTCAAAAATCCATAAAATCGCCGAGGAGGCCGGCCGGGACGGCGCGCTGCTGCTGGTGGCGGGGGATGCTTCCCACCCCGAAGTGCAGGGAATTGTCGGCCATACGACGGGAAAAGTGAGAGTCTTTTCCGGCTTGCCGGAGCTGGAGGCGATGGCGGAGGAGCTGAAACAACAAGAATCCATCTATGTGGTGGCGCAAACGACCTTTCAGGTCCAAAGCTGGGAAAACTGCAAGGCTTTTCTAAAAAAGTGGTGTACAAATTCCAAAATATTTGATACAATATGTAATGCAACGTGGGCGAGGCAACAGGAAGCGGAAGACCTCAGCCAGAAATGCGACCGGATGGTCGTCATTGGTGGTCATCATTCTTCCAATACCCAAAAGCTGCTAAAGGTCGCCGCCAGGCATACCCGAGCCATCACGGTCGAGACAGCTGATGAACTGGACCGTACCTGGCTTGCGGGGGCCGAAACGGTGGGCGTAACGGCCGGGGCTTCGACGCCTTCGTCTATAATTGAGGAGGTACTTAACTGTATGAGTGAAGAAAT
>DWWE01000023.1 GCA_019119835.1 Candidatus Gemmiger stercoravium
GCGCCGTTGAGCATGAACTTCATGTTGCCGGTGCCGGACGCCTCCTTGGAGGCCAGGCTGATCTGCTCGGACAGGTCGCAGGCGGGGATGAGCTTTTCGGCGGCGGTGACGTTGTAGTTTTCCACAAAGACGATCTGCAGCCAGGGGGCCACGGCCGGGTCGGCGGCCACCACCCGGGACAGGGTGAGCAGCGCGTGGATGATGTCCTTGGCGATGGTGTAGGCCGGGGCGGCCTTGGCGCCGAAGATGCAGACCAGCGGCACCGGCTGCTTGTGGCCGGCCTTGATCTCGAAATACTGGTGGATCAGGTAGAGCAGGTTGAGCTGCTGGCGCTTGTACTCATGCAGGCGCTTGGCCTGGATGGCAAACATCCCGTCGGGATCCACCGTGACCCCCTGGGTGTGCTGCAGCCAGTCTGCCAGGGCCTTTTTGTTGGCGGCCTTGATGGCCGACAGCCGCTGCAGGACGTTGGCGTCCTCCTGGAAAGCCAGCAGCTTTTCCAGCTCGGCGGCGTCCTTGCGGAAACCGGGCCCGATCAGCGATTCGATCTCGGCGGTCAGGGCGGGGTCGCATTCCAGCAGCCAGCGGCGGAAGGTGATGCCGTTTGTCTTGTTGTTGAACTTTTCGGGGTAGAGTTCGTAGAAATCGTGGAGCTCGGTCTGTTCAAGGATCCGGGTGTGCAGCGCGGCCACGCCGTTGACCGAGTGGCTGAAGTGGATGTCCATGTGGGCCATGTGGACCACCTCGTCCCCGTCCAGGATGGCCACCTTCTCGTTGTCGGTGCGGGCGCGGGCGGCCTGGTCCAGCTTTTCGATGATCGGCATGAGCTGGGGCACCACATCGTCCAGGTAGGCGCGGGGCCACTTTTCCAGCGCTTCGGCCAGGATGGTGTGGTTGGTGTAGGCGCAGACATCGGTGACGATGCGGCAGGCTTCCTCAAATTCGATGCCCCGCTCCCCCAGCAGCCGGATCAGTTCGGGGATGACCATGCTGGGGTGGGTGTCGTTGATCTGCACGGCGGCATAGTCGGCCAGGTCGTGCAGGTCGCTGCCCCGGGCCACGCACTCGTCCAGCAGCAGCTGGGCGCCGGCGCTGACCATCAGGTACTGCTGGTAGATGCGCAGGCGGCGGCCCGCCACGTCCGAATCGTCGGGATACAGGAAGAGGGTCAGGTTTTTGGCGATGTCGGTCTTGTCGAAGGCGATGCCCTCCCGGATGATGCTCTCGTCCACCGTATCCAGGTCAAACAGGTTCAGCGTGTTGGTGCGCCCGCCGTACCCGGTCACCGCCAGGCGGTAGAGCCGGGCCTGGTAGGTCCTGCCGGCCAGGCTGACCGGGTAGGTGATCTCGGTGCGCTCGGCCCAGGAATGCTCCGACAGCCAGGGGTCCGGCTTTTCCGCCTGGAAGCCCCCCTGCAGATCCTGGCGGAACAGCCCGCAGTGGTACCGCAAACCGATGCCGTCGCCGGGCAGGTCCAGCGTGGCCAGCGAGTCCAGGAAGCAGGCGGCCAGGCGGCCCAGGCCGCCGTTGCCCAGGCTGGGCTCGGGTTCCACCTCCTCGATGTCCGCAAGGTTTTTGCCCGCGTCGGCCAGCGCCGTGCGCACCTGGTCATACAGGCCGAGGTTGATGAGGTTGTTGGACAGCAGCTTGCCGATGAGGAACTCGGCGCTGATGTAGTAGAGTTTGCGGCCCCGGACGGGTTCCCGGCGCTCGCCGGCCTTCCTGCGGACCAGTTCCAGCAGAGCCAGATAGATCTGCCGGTCGCTGCAGGCGGCCAGCGGGCTGCCGGTGAGCTGTTCCAGTGTCTGTGTCATATTCATAGAGGAGACTCTCCTTCCCTTTTGGTTTGTGTCATCCTGCCCAGGGGCCGGGCCGCGGCGGCCTGCCCCCGGTCAGCTTCTATCCATAGGTTTATCAGATTTCGGGCGGCACGTCTTGCCAAATCCTTGCGTTATATGATACTATCCTATCATACGGTTCCCCGGGCGTATCCGGAAGATCCCCGGCCCGATCCGATTTCTGTCAAAGGTGGTGCCTGCCATGCCGACCGACCCGTCCGCCCGCCCGCCGGGCCCCTCCACCGCCGAGCTGGCGGTCTTCCGGGAGCGCAAACAGCACGCGGACCAGCCCTTTCCCTTCAACATCTACCCCTGTACGATCCCGGGGGACTTTCCCCAGGTGGCGCTGCACTGGCAGGACACGATGGAGCTGATCTATGTGAAAAAGGGCCGGGGGCTGGTGCAGGCCGGCCCCCACACCGGCGACTGGATGCAGGCCGCCGCCGGGGACATCTTTGTGTTTCCGCCGGGGCGGCTGCATGGGCTGCGGCAGACGCCGGGGCAGGCGATGGAGTATGAGAACCTGATCTTCGCCCTGTCGCTGCTGGGCGCCCCCGACGATCCGGTGACCCAGACCTACCTGCTGCCGCTGCAGGCCGGGCGGCTGGCGCTGCCGGTGCGGCTGCGCCCCGGGGAGGAAGGCTGGCGCCAGGCCGCCGCCTGCCTGGACGCCGCCGACGAAGCCAGCCGCCAGCGCCGGCCCGGGTTTGAGCTGGCGGTGAAAGGGGCCCTGCTGGGCTTTTTGGGGGCGGTGGTGGGGCTGCGCACCGCCCCGCCCGAACCGCCCACCGCCGACACCCAGCGGCTGAAGACGCTGCTTTCCCGGGTGGAGGCCGAGTACGCCGCCCCCTTCCCGGTGAGCCGGGCGGCAGCGCTGTGCGGGTGCAGCGCCAGCCATTTCATGCGGTGGTTCAAGCAGATGACCGGACAGAGCTTCAACGCCTTTTTGCTGGAACGCCGGCTGATCGCAGCGGCGGCCCGGCTGCGCGGCACCGACGACACCGTGCTGGCCGTGGCCGAGGCGGCGGGGTTTGACAACCTTTCCCACTTCAACCGGCTGTTCAAGCGGCGGTACGGCATGACCCCCAGCGCCTACCGCCGCGCCCCGGCCGCCGGGCAGCAAAAAAACCCTGACCCGGCAGGGTCAGGGGCGGTGCAGGAGGCGGGGATCAGCCGCGGTCTTCCAGCGGCAGATAGTCGCGGGTCTTCATGATGCTCTGGTACGCCGGGCGGATGATCTTGTCCACATTGACCAGCTCTTCCATGCGGTGGGCGCTCCAGCCCACGATACGGGCCACGGCGAACATCGGGGTGTAGAGCTCCACCGGGATGTCCAGCATGTTGTACACAAAGCCGCTGTAGAAGTCCACGTTGGTGGAAACGCCCTTGTAGATGTGGCGCTTTTCGGCAATGACCTGGGGGGCCAGCCGCTCGATGGCGTTGTAGAAATCAAAGTCCGCCTTGCGGCCCTTGGCCTCGGCCAGCTGCTGCACAAAGCCTTTGAAGACGACGGCGCGCGGGTCGGACAGGGAGTAGACCGCATGGCCCATGCCATAGATCAGGCCCTTGCGGTCAAAAGCCTGCTTGTCCACGATCTTGCCCAGGTAAGCCTTGAGCTCGTCCTCGTCGGTCAGGTCATGCACATGGGCGCGGATGTCGTCGCACATCTCCATGACCTTGATGTTGGCGCCGCCGTGCTTGGGGCCCTTGAGGCTGCACAGCGCCGCCGCCATGACCGAGTAGGTATCCGACCCCGAGGAGGTGACCACGCGGGTGGTGAAGGTGGAGTTGTTGCCGCCGCCGTGCTCCATGTGCAGCAGCAGCGCGATGTCCAGCACATGGGCTTCCAGCGGGGTGTAGCTGCGGTCGGGGCGCAGCATCAGCAGCAGGTTTTCGGCGGTGGACAGCTCCGGGTGAGGCCGGTGGATGTACATGCTGCTCTCGTTGACATAATAGTTGTAGGCGTGGTAGCCGTAGACCGCCAGCATCGGGAAGACGCTGATGAGCTTGAGGCACTGTTCCAGCTGGGTCTGCAGCGAGTTGTTGCCCACCGAATCGTCGTAGGAGGCCAGGGTCAGCACGCTGCGGGTCAGGCTGTTCATCAGGTCCCGGCTGGGGGCTTTCATGATAACATCCCGGATGAAGTTGGTGGGCAGGTCGCGGCAGCGCACCAGCGTGTCGTTGAATTCCTTGATCTGGGCGGCGGTGGGCAGGTCGCCCAGCAGCAGCAGGTAGGCGGTCTCCTCAAAGCCGTAGCGCTTGCCCCGCAGCCCTTTGATCAGATCGTACACATTGTAGCCCCGGTACCACAGCTTGCCGTCACAGGGGACCTTCTTGCCGTCCCGCTCCTCAAAGGCGTCGATGCGGGAGATGTTGGTGATGCCGGTCAGCACGCCCTTGCCGTCCTTGTCGCGCAGGCCGCGCTTGACGCCGAACGTCTCGAACAAGGTGGGGTCGATCCGGTCGTTCTGTTCACACAGTTCGGTAAACACCCTGGCTTCCTTTTCAATGGCTCCATATTCGCTCATGGCAATGGCCTCCTGTTCTGTTTGTATTTCTTGCACCCACAGGGCTCTGTGTACAAAAAGGGCACAATCCCCACAGTAAGATCCTGGTTTCTATTATACACTTTGTTGTACAGAGTGTCAAATCACCGCGCCGTAAATTTTGTGTGAACAACCCGTCAGCCGCCCCTACCCGTCGGGCGGGGAATGTGCTATAATAGGCAAAATGCCGCTTGAAACGAGGTGCCTGTATTATGAAGATCGCCGTGGCCGGCATGGGGTATGTCGGGCTTTCCAACGGGGTGCTGCTGGCCCAGCACCATGAGGTGTGGGCGGTGGACGTGCTGCCCGACCGGGTGGCGGACATCAACGCCCGCCGCTGCCCGCTGGCCGACAAAGAACTGTCCGAATACATGACCGGCCGCCGCCTGGAGCTGCGGGCCACCACCGACGCGGCCGCCGCCTACACCGGCGCGGACTGGGTCATCATCTCCACCCCCACCAACTATGACGAGACCCGCAACCATTTTGACACTTCCAGCGTGGAGCAGGTGCTGACGCTGGTGGGCCGGTATGCGCCCGACGCCACGGTGGTCATCAAATCCACCGTGCCGGTGGGCTACACGGCCGCCGCCCGGGCGCGCTTTCACAACCGGAACCTGCTGTTCAGCCCGGAATTTCTGCGGGAGGGCCACGCGCTGTACGACAACCTCTATCCCAGCCGGATCGTGGTGGGGGCCCCCGCCGGTGACGAGCGGATGGCCGCCCGGGCGCGGGAGTTTGCCGGGCTGCTGCAGCAGGGGGCCATCCGTAAGGATGTGCCCACCCTCTTCCCCGGTCTGACCGAGGCCGAGGCCATCAAGCTGTTCGCCAACACCTTCCTGGCGCTGCGGGTGGCCTATTTCAACGAGCTGGACACCTACGCGGCGCTGCGCGGGCTGGACACCCGGGCCATCATCGACGGCGTCTGCCTGGACCCGCGCATCGGCGACCACTACAACAATCCCAGCTTCGGCTACGGCGGCTACTGCCTGCCCAAAGACACCAAGCAGCTGCTGGCCAACTACGACGCCGTGCCCCAGAACCTGATCGGCGCCATTGTGGAGAGCAACCGCACCCGCAAGGACTTTATCGCCGAGCAGGTGCTGGCTCGCCATCCCCGGTTGGTGGGGGTCTACCGGCTGACCATGAAGGCCGGCAGCGACAACTTCCGCCAGTCCAGCATCCAGGGCGTGATGAAGCGCATCCGGGCAGAAGGGGTGCCGCTGGTGGTCTACGAACCCACCCTGAAGGACGACAGCTTTTACGGCAGCCGGGTGGAGCGGGACCTGGACGCCTTCAAGGCGTCCTGCGATGTGATCCTGGCCAACCGCCGCGCCCCCGAGCTGAGCGATGTGGCCCAAAAGGTCTACACCCGGGACCTGTACAGCCGGGACTGAGCCCCCGCCTGAGCACCCCCTGCCCTGCCCTTTTTTGATGGACAAAATCGGCCCCCGGAGGAAGCGGTTCCAGCTTCCTCCGGGGGACGATTGCTTTTTGCGCCGATTGCCGCCGTTCCGGCCGGGTCAGGGCAGGTCCCGCCGGGGCAGCGTGCGGGCCGCCCACACCCAGGACCCGGCGAAGGCCGCCGCGCCGAGCAGGAGGAAGACCACCTCCACCACCAGGATCTGCCCGATCCCCAGCGCCAGCGAGATGAACACCATGCTGCTCAGCGGGTAGGTGAGGATGGTGGCGACCATGTTCTTGTCCTCCTCCCACAGATAGGTGGCGGGCAGGGCCACCGCCCCCGACACCAGCGGGAAGCTGAGGCCGATGACCAGGAAGATGTGGAAGGTCTCGATGTCCCAGGCGTTCAGCAGGGCGGAGAGCACCACCGCCGCCACCGCCCCGATGGCCACCCCGGCCAGGCTCAGCAGCAGGTAGAGCAGGTACTTGGCGCCGATCACCCGGCCGAGACCGGCGGGCAGCGAGACCGCCAGGCGGGGCCAGCCGCACTTTTTGTCCGTGTTCAGCGAGTTGCTTTCTATGATGCCGAGCACCACCGGCGTCATGATCAGGAAGATGTTGGGCGATACCATCGCGCTCATGCCGGCGCCGATCACCACCACCGCCAGCAGGGCCAGCGGCAGGGCGGTGCGCAGCAGGTACAGGTCTTTGCGCAGCAGTCCTTTCATTGGGGTTCTCCTTTCACATACAGCAGCAGGATGTCATCCAGCGTGGCGGGGTCCACCACGGCGTTTTTGTATTTGCGGGCGGCGGCCTCCCGGTCGGGCACCAGCACCTGCCAGGCGTAGTCCAGCCGGCGCCAGGCCAGGATGTCCTTTTTATTCAGGGCGCTGAACTGGTCCTGCCCGCACTGGAGCAGGCCGTACCGGTCGTGGAGCTCCCCGGCGTCCTTCTGGAAAACCAGCTTTCCTTCGTGCAAAAAGGCGATGGAATCGGCCACCTTCTCCAGATCGCCGGTGATGTGGGAGGAGATGAGCACGGCGTTGCGCTCGTCCTGGACGAATTCCAGCAGCAGGTCCAGGATGTCGTCCCGCACCACCGGGTCCAGGCCGCTGGTGGGTTCGTCCATCACCAGCAGGCGAGCGCCGTGGCACATGGCCGCCGCCAGCGAGAGTTTGGCCTGCATCCCCTTGGAGAAGGTCTTGATGGCCTTGTCGGCCGGCAGGCCCAGCCGGGCAAGGCGGTCGGCGTACCGGTCCGGCTGCCAGCCCGGGTACAGGTCCGCCAGCACCCGGCCCAGGCGGGCGGGGGTCAGGGTCTGGGGGTAGCCGCCGCTGTCCAGCACCACGCCCAGCAGGGCGCGGTCTTCGGGGGTCCAGCTTTCCTGCCGGCGGCCGTACAGCCGGATCGCGCCGGCGTCGGGGTGTATCGCGCCGGTCACCGAGCCCAGGGTGGTGCTTTTGCCGGCGCCGTTCTCCCCGATCAGCCCCACGATGGACCCGGCCGGCACGGTCAGGTCCACGCCGTGCAGGGCGAAGCCGGGGTAGGTTTTGTCAAGGCCCCGGATCTCCAGCGCCGGGGCGGGGTTTGTTTGCGGCATGGGTCATTCCTCCTCATAAAACAGTCGCAGCAGCTCGCAGAGTTTGTCCGCCGGGATGCCCGCCGCCCGGCCGATCTCGGCGGCTTGCTGCAGGCATTCCTCCGCCCGGCGCTGCTGTTCTTCCCGGTAAAAGTTCTTGTTGGGGGCGGCCACATAGCTGCCCCGCCCCACCGTTGTGACGATAAAACCGTCCCGCTGCAGTTCCTCGTAGGCTTTCTGGACCGTGATGACGCTGATGTGCAGCGACCGCGCCAGCGCCCGCATGGACGGGATGGCCTGGCCGGGTTCCAGCGCCCCGTTCATGATCTGGGCCTTGATCTGGGCGGTGATCTGCTCATAGATCGGTTTGGGGGACCCGGCGCTGAGAATGATTTCCAAGAGGGCATCCGCTCCTTCGTGTATCAAGTGTACTTATCGTACAAGTACAGTATATTCACACAGTTCGCCTTTGTCAAGGGCCCCGCCGAATTTTTCACAAAAAAAACGGCAGCCCCGAAGGGCTGGCCGCAGGCTGCCGGAAACGTAAAATCAACCGCCGCCGGCGGATTGTTCGCCGGGCTGCTTATAGGTGACCGTGAACCCGCCCCGGTGTTCTTCCCCCTCCACCGTGACCCGGACCGGGCCGGGGTCTGCCAGCTGCCAGGCCGCGTCGGTCCGGGCGGTCTGCTGCAGCAGGGTCCGGCCTGCCTCGTCGGTGACCGTGACGGTCAGCGCACCGGCCTCCGTCTCCACCGTCAGTTCCAGCGGGCCCTCCCCCCGCAGCCGTCCGGACCGCCGACCGCTGAAACCGTCGTACCGGGCCTGCCAGCCGGCGGCGCCTTTCTGTTCCCAATAATTCAGCCGAAAATCGCTGCCCGCGGCGCCCAGGCTCCCGACCGCCAGCAGCGCCGCGCACACCATGGCGACCACCGCCGCCGCATGGACCACCGCCGTCCGGCCAGCGCCGGGCGTCCCGCCGTGGCGCACCGCCGCCACCATCATCGGGACAAACAGTCCGCCCAGCACCGCACCCAGGGACAGCGCCAGCCGGGCCGCCGCGGGCAGGGTCGGGAAGGCTGCCTCCACCCCCAGCTGCAGCGGGCAGAACCCCACCACCAGCACCAGCATGGCAATCAGCCCCGCCCGTTTGACATAGGGCCAGTTGCGGTTGTTGAACTGCACGCCGGGCAGGTGCAGGCGGACCGGCCCATAGGAGATGCCGTCCACCTTGTACTGGTCGTAATAGGCGGGCAGGGTGTCGGGCAGGAAGCTGAGCATCAGCGCCATTCCGGCCGCCAGCAGCGGCGCCAGCCCCTGCCGCCCCACAAAAAAGCTGTCCATCGGCTGCCCGCCGAGCCGGGCGGCGGCCAGCAGTTCGCCGCCCAGCACCAGCAGCCCCGCCGCCACCAGGCCGATCCAGCGCAGCCGGCGGCCCGGGTCGGCACAGAATCCGGCCCGGCCCAGCCGCACGGCGTCGGTGACCAGCGCCTCCACCGCCTGCGGGGGCAGCGGTTCCGCCAGCCGTTCGCCGTGGAGCAGCTCGGCCACCGTGACCCCCAGCGCCCCGGCCAGGGGTTCCAGCAGGCCGATGTCGGGCAGGCTCAGTCCCCTCTCCCATTTGCTGACCGCCTTGTCGCTGACCCCGATCTGTTCGGCCAGCTGTTTCTGGGTCCATTCCTTTTCTTTGCGCAGCGCGGCCACGAACCGGCCGAAGCGCTGTTGATCGATCGCCATAGCGGGTGCCCCCTTCCTTTGCTGTGCCACCAGCGTAGCACGGCGGGCCGCTTTTTGGCAACCGACCGGCGGTAGAATGTCGCTGCCCTGTCCTTTTATTCAGCCGGTTTCCACCGTACAGCCCGGGAAGTAGTAGGTCAGGATCTCCCGCCAGGAGGCCCCGCCCTCCGCCATGGCCCGGGCCCCCTGCTGGCTCAGCCCCACCCCATGCCCGTACCCCCGGGTGGTGATGACGAACTGCCCGCCCCGCCAGGCAATGGCAAAGCAGGCGCTGCGCAGGTCCAGCGCCTGCCGCACCGCGGTGCCGGACACCGCCTGGCCGCAGATCTCGACGGACCGAATGTACCCCGCCTTGTCCCAGCGGCTCTCCCCCACCCAGTCGGCGGGGTCCCCCTCCGGCCGGATGCCCAGCCCGGCCACCGCCTGGGTGAACTGGTCGGATGTATACTCGATGGTCAGCTCAAAATCCTCTGCATAGCGGTCCCAGGCCGAGTCCACCCCCTGCAGGTAGGGCAGCGCCTCCGACCAGACGTTCTGGCTGGCCTCGGTGTGGCCGCTGCTGACGGCATGGTAGCAGGCCATGGCAGGCCGGCCGTCATACAGCAGCAGCGCGTCGGCCACCCCGTCGGCCAGTTCGGCCAGCCGGGCGTGGTTTTGGCTGTAGTCCTCGCCCCAGCGGGCCTGCAGCGCCGCCGTATCGGTCCAGCCGCTGCCGGTGGCGCTGTTCACCTGCAGCCAGCCGTCCTCCCCGCCGCCCTGGTCCCGGCAGTAGAGTGCATAGCTGTGGCTGGCCACCATCTGCGCCTGGATGGCCGCGTCCGGCCAATCGGCCGGCAGCTCACAGGCGGCCGCCCCCACAAGGAAGTCCCGCACCGGCACCTCCACCGTCCGGCCCGTCGCCTCATCCCAGAGCAGCACCGGCTGCCCGGCCGCGGGCTGTTCCGTCGGGGCCGGGGTGACCGCCGGGTCCGCCGCCCGGGGCGCAGCCGTGGCCGCCGGGGGCGCGGTGCCGGCGGCGTCGGCGGGCCTGTCCCCCACCGTGTCGGAGGAAAACCAGGGCAGCAGGCAGAGGAAAGGCGCGCCGCCCGCCAGCACCACCAGCGCCGCAGCCGAGAGCAATGTCCGTTTCACAGCGTCACCTCCGCACAGGCGGCTTGCATTTTGCGGTGCGGCGGGCTACAATAGAACTTGCCAACGGCCGCACCGGGGCCTGTCCCGTGTGCGTTCTTATTCTATTCGTCGGCAGGCGCAGATATGCCTGCCGGGAAAGGTCGTTCCTATGGCCCAACGCCCCGAATCCGCCGCGCCGGCTTACGCCGGGCGCCGTCCCTTTTATCTGATGCTGGTTCTCTGCCTGGTCCTGCTGGTCCTGCGGGCGGCGGACCTGGCGCTTTTCACCGACCCTGTCACCGGCTTTGTGCGGGACGATTGGTTCGCCCTGCGGCTGCTGCTGCCGCTGCTGGCCGCACTGGCCGGCTACCTGCTGTCCCGCCGGCTGGCGCAGCGCCCCGCGGCCCTGCTGGGGCGCTGCCCCCTGCTGGGCAACAGCCTGCTGGCCGTGGGGGTGGCGCTGCTGGCCGCCGGGCTGATTTACGGGCTGGAGCTGCTCTTGCCCGGGTACGGCAGCACGGTGCTGCTGCCCCTCCGGCTGGCGTGCAGCCTGCTCTCGGCCGCCTGGTTCCTGTGGTTCGGGGTGCGGGCGTTCAGCCCGCTGGGCGACCCCGCCGCCAGGCTGCCCGGCAGCCTGAACATTCTGGGGGGCGCGGCGTTTTTCTTCTGTGTGCTGCTGCTGCGCTTCACGCTGGAAGCCGCCTCGGTCCAGCGGCTGGGCTGCACACTGCGGGTGCTCAGCGCCGCCACGGCGATGCTGTTCCTGATCTCGCTGTTCCGGGTGTTCCTGACCCCCGGCCTGCCGGTGGGACGCAGTTTGTTCAGCGCCGGGTTCAACATCTTTCTGTTCGGCAGCTGCCAGGAACTGCCCCAGACCCTGTTTGAGTGGGCCGCCGGCACCGCCGCGCTGAGCGATGTGGCGGTGGGCCTGGCCATGGGGCTGCTGGGCCTGGCCGGCCTGGCCTGCGCCTGGTACGCCTGCAGCGAGGACGCGGCGCTGCCCCGCCCGGAAAAAGCCGAAGCCTGAGCCGCCGAACTCCCGGCGGCAAAACCGAAGAAGCCCGCCCGGCCACCCCCGCAAAAAGGGGGCAGCCGGGCGGGCTTTTCATTTACCGCATTCTCACATGTACTTGGGGCTCGGGCCGGAGCCGGCAGGGTTGGCTGAGTTGGCCGGGTCGGCGGGGGCCGGCTGGTCGGCAGGCGGGGCGGGCTCCTCCCGGCGGGCCTGCTGCATCCGATCCAGGAAGGCCCGGGGGTCCTTGTCGTACAGGTGGTCCCAGGCGGGCTCGTAGCCGTAGACGGCCTGGGGCACCCAGCGGGCGATCTGGTCGATCACCGCACGGGTCTGCTCAGGGTTGCGGACCCGCACGGTATGCCGGCGCAGCCGCCGGGGCTCGGACAGGCTGCAGACCTTGACCGAGTGGGTCTGGCCGGTGCGGATGCCGTTGGTGCGGTGGGTGACCGTGGCGCCGTACACCCAGGCAATGTCCCGGGTGGAGAGCAGCCAGCTGCGGCCGCCGTCCTCATACAGCACCCAGTCCCGGCTGCAGCGCAGCCGGTTTTCCGCCGGGGTATCCTCATAGAAGCGGTCCAGGGCTTCCCGCAGGGATTCCGGGTCCGGCTGGGCGGCGCAGTAGCGGCGGATCGGCTTCTGGTAATGGCCGGTGAGGGCAAACACCACCAGCACCACGCCGGCGGCCAGCATGGCCAGGTCCGCCAGGCCCAGCACCATCAATTCGCCCCGGCTCAGCATGCCGATGTCGCCGTGGATCAGGAGCAGCGGCCGGAAGCTGCCCAGTTCCTCTTCGGTCAGGCCGTAGCCGTCCACCAGCGCTTCATAGAACAGGTCCTGGGTCTCCTCATCCATGGCCTGCACGGTGCCTTCCACCGAGAGCACCTCCCCGTTCCAGACATAGTCGGGGTCGGTGAGCCAGAGGTAGGTATCCTCCATCACCGATTCGGCGGTGGGGATCATCGAAGCCGGCACCTGTACGCCCAGAACGTTGCCGTCCGACGTGGGAACCAGGTATTCCCGCGACAGGGTCGTGGTGTCAGGGTCGGAGCCGTACTGCTGCACCGTCTCGGCGTACCAGTCATAGACGACCTCGATGTCGGCCGAGACATAGCTGCCCTCCAGCTGGTCGGTGGTCAGGGCGTAAAAGTCCTGCGGACCGCGGACCAGCAGGCGCAGGGACGGGAACAGGTAGGCGAAGAGCACCCCGCCCAGCACCAGCCACACGGCTGCCAGCGCCAGCTTGCCCGGCATGGTTTTTCTTTTTAATTGTTCCAACACGGTATGATTCCTCCTTCTCTGATGAGACGTTGGCAGGCCCCGCCAAAAGACCGCCGCAATCCATGGCATCGGCCGCCCGATTGCTCTCATTATACCATACCGGCAGAGGTTTTCCACCATTTTATCTGTATTTTTACATTGCCTGTTCATTTATTTTGGAATTTTTTCCAAATCCGTTGTGAGAAAGATCCGCCGCCCCGCCGCGCACACTAGGGTGTGTCCGGCCGTCGGCCGGGTGGAGCGCCCCGCCCCCGCCGCACATAGGGTGGAGGGAGCACTCTCGGACGCCGGACCGGGGGAAAGTCCGGGACTGCCCCCGGCGCCCGTCGATGCGGCCCCGCCCGCCGCCCCGGACAAGGCGGCATATTCTTGAACCGGGAGGTAGATGTGATGGCATGGAGAGAAGACCCGGCCCGCTGCCGGCTGGCCGAGGAGGCCGCCCGCCGCGCCGCGACAGGCCTGGAGGCCGGGCCGGTGCTGGCCGGGCTGCGGCGGCTGACCATCGCCGGGCTGCTGGCCGACGGCCCCGCCCCCCGGCGCAGCCAGGACCTGGCCGGCATTGCCCGGGCGGTCTGCGGGGCGGCGGACCAGGCGGCCCGCCGGCGGCCCGGCTGGCTGTACGCGATGGTGCCCCCGGACGACCCGCTGCCGGTGGCCGTACACCGCACCCTGCTGCAGGCCGCGCTGCTCAGCGCCCTGCGGGGGGTGCTGGGCTGCCCGGGGGCCCAGGGCGTGCTGCAGTGCGAGGCGGCCGGCCCCGGGGTGCGGCTGCGGTTTCAGGGCGGCCGACCCGACCCCGACGCGGCCGACCTGTGGCGGCGCTGCGCCCGGGAGGGCGGCGGCGCGGCGGCGTTCGGCGGCGGGCCGGTGTTCACCGCGGCGGCCTGGCTGCCGCTGGGCAAGGCCCCGCCCCCGCCCGCCCCCGACGCCCGGGACCTGCTGCGGGACCGGTACAGCCTTGTGTATCAGTTTTTGGGGGAATGGTCGGCCGACCCCGGCCAATGAGCGGGCTGCCGCCCGACACAACGCCCAAAAACCGCCGGAAAAACCGCACCGATTTTGACCAAATGGCATGATTTTTCAAATTTCGGTGTTAAAATAATAACAATGCACTTGCAGTTTGCCAGCGAATCGAGTACAATAGAAGTAACCGAGTGAGCGGTGCAAGCCGCTTGAATGGTGGGGGCGGCAAAACGCCTCAAATCACAAAATCTTGGGAGGATTTTACTATGGCTGTTAAAGTTGCTATCAACGGTTTTGGCCGCATCGGCCGTCTGGCTTTCCGTCAGATGTTCGAGGCTGAGGGCTACGAAGTTGTCGCCATCAACGACCTGACCAGCCCCAAAATGCTGGCTCATCTGCTGAAGTACGACACCGCTCAGGGCTCTTTCCTGGGCCGCATCGGCGAGAACAAGCACACCGTTGACTCCACCGACGACTCCATCATCGTCGATGGCAAGGAAATCAAGATCTATGCCATCAAGGACGCCAAGGATTGCCCCTGGGGCGAGCTGGGCATCGACGTTGTGCTGGAGTGCACCGGCTTCTACACCAGCAAGGAGAAGAGCATGGCTCACATCGCTGCTGGCGCCAAGAAGGTCGTCATCTCCGCCCCCGCCGGCAATGACCTGAAGACCATCGTCTACAGCGTCAACGAGAAGACCCTGACCAAGGAAGATCAGGTCATCTCCGCCGCTTCCTGCACCACCAACTGCCTGGCCCCGATGGCGGACACCCTGAACAAGACCTACCCCATCGTTTCCGGCATCATGACCACCGTTCACGCCTACACCGGCGACCAGATGATCCTGGACGGCCCGCAGCGCAAGGGTGACCTGCGCCGCGCTCGTGCCGGTGCCCAGAACATCGTGCCCAACTCCACCGGCGCTGCCAAGGCCATCGGCCTGGTCATCCCCGAGCTGAACGGCAAGCTGATCGGCTCTGCTCAGCGCGTGCCCGTTCCCACCGGCTCCACCACCATCCTGGTCGCCGTTGTCAAGGGCACCGACGTGACCAAGGAGAGCATCAACGCCGCCATGAAGGCCGCCGCTTCCGAGAGCTTCGGCTATAATGACGAGCAGATCGTCTCCTCCGACGTCATCGGCATGCGTTACGGCAGCCTGTTCGACGCCACCCAGACCATGGTCACCAAGATCGACGACGACACCTATCAGGTGCAGGTCGTGTCCTGGTACGACAACGAGAACAGCTACACCAGCCAGATGGTCCGCACCATTAAGTACTTCGCTGAGCTGTAATCGCACGTCCTCCCAATCGGACAAAAAACGCCGCCGCGCCTCCCTTCGGGGAAGCGCGGCGGCGCTTTTGTTTGGCGGTGTTCCAAGGCAAACAAAAGCCGCCCGGCCCCTGTGATACACAGGGGCCGGGCGGCCGTTTGCTTATGCGTCAGCCCCGGACGGGGCGGCGGGTCATTCGATCAGGATGCGGTTGGGCTGCTGTTCGATCTGTTGGGCGGGCTTGGGCAGGTGGATCTTGAGGATCCCGTCCTCAAACTTGGCCGAGATGTCCTTCTCGGTGATCTGGTCACCCACATAGAAGCTGCGGCTGCAGGCGCCGGCATACCGCTCGCGGCGGATGTACCGGCCTTCCTTGTCCTGGTCGTCCTTATCCAGCCCCTTGGAAGCGGCGATGGTCAGGTAACCCTGATCCAGCTTCAGGCTGATCTCGTCCTTCTTGAAGCCGGGCAGGTCCACATCCAGCTCATAGGCGCCGTCGGTCTCCCGGACATCCGCCCGCATCAGATTGCGGGCGTGCTTGCCGTACAGCGGATCGCGGCCGGTAAAGAACGGCGTCATGGCGTCGTCAAACCAATCATCAAACAAACTCTCACCAAAAATGCTAGGCAACATAGGTCATTCCCTCCTATCATGCTCGCCGGCCCTGCGGCTTGTGCCGCCGGCCGGTCTCCCTTTGCTACCTGTCCGCCGGACGGCGGGCATTTTTGCTTGGATCGTCCGTTCGGGCTGTCCGCCCTTCCTTTCGATCTGACTCTATTATAGCACAAGCATTAGCACTGTCAATAGTCGAGCGCTAAAATTAACATATTTATCACAAGTATACAGTCTGTATAAAATCCAGCCAGAAAACCGGCCCTCCCCTGCCCTGCTTTTGTACAGAGCGGAGAGGGCCGGGCATGGCATTTATCGGGTGGTCCCAGGGTTCCAGTTGCGGCGCCTGAAGTCCAGCAGGATGATGACCGCCACCACGCAGGTCAGCAGCGCAGTGCCGGCCATGTTGAACCACAGACCGTTGAGCCCGAAGGGCCAGAGCACGGCAATGAGCAATACCGGGAAGACCAGCGCCGTGGACACCGACAGGATGGAAGCCTGGATCGGGTGTTCCACCGCCGACATGAAGCTCTGGGTGGCAAAGCTGAGCCAGCGGGTCAGGTACCCCAGGCAGAACAGCCGCAGCGCCGGGATGGCCATGGCGTAAACGGCCGGTTCGCTGTCGGCCACAAAGACCGAGGTGACCGCCTCGGGGAAGGCGTACAGCACCGTGGCCCCCAGCAGCGAGATGATGGCCGCCGCCGAGAAGCAGCGCTTTTCGATGGCCAGCACCCGGTCCTGCCGGCCGGCGCCCCAGTTATAGCCTACGGCCGGCTGCAGCGAGTCGCACATGCCGTACAGGAACTGCATGACGATGCCGTCGGCGTACATCAGGATGCCGTAGACCGACACGGCGGCCGCGCCGCCCACCCGCAGCAGCACCGTGTTCATGAGGATGGAGGTGACACGGCCTGCAATGTTGTTGAGGAAGGTGGGGGTACCGCAGAAGACGATCTGCCGGATGATGGATCTGGTGAAATGCGGGCGGCGGAACCGCAGCTGCAGCTGCCCCCGGAAGAAGGGCCACATCCCCACCAGCACGCAGATGACCATGCCCATGCAGGAGCCGAAGGCAGCCCCCCAGACCCCGACGCCCAGGACGCCCAGCATGAGGAACTCGCCCAGGACGCACAGGGTGGACATGGCCACGTTGAGCCACATGCTGGCCTTGATCTGGCCGCAGATGCGCAGGTAGTTGTCCGTCGCGTACATCATGCCGGTGATGGGGGAGCTGACCGCATAGACCCGGATGTACTGGGTGGCCAGCCGCAGCAGGCTGCCCTCGGCCCCCATCCAGCGCAGCAGCACCGGCGATGCAAAAAACAGGAAGCTGCCCACCACCAGCCCCTGCAGCAAGACCATCAGGCAGGCGCAGGTGAAGATGTTGTTGGCTTCCTCCGGCCGCTTTTCCCCCAGGCGCACCGAGATCGGCACCGAGGAACCCACGCCGATCAGGTCGGAGATGGCGAAGTTGATGATGACCAGCGGCATGGCCAGGTTGAGGGCGGCGAATGCTTCGCCGCCCAGCAGCTGGCCGACAAACATGCCGTCCAGCAGCTGATACAATGAGGATGCCAGCATCCCCACCGAGCCCGGCAAAGCCGCCTTGAAAAACAGGCGGGTCGGGCTCGTGTTCAGAAACAATGTTTTTTGATCCATATTGCCTTTCCCTCCATCATTCGGATGTGATGCGCCGTTGACAAAACGCCGGATAAAGTACGGGCATTTCAGCCCGTGCCTTATCCGGCGTATCACTTCAATTTATACAAAATCGTATGATCTGCCCTCCGCGCAATGAATACCATACCACAACCCCATCGGGAAGTCAAGCCATCTTCCCGGTGCTTTTTTCCGATTTTACAAGATTTTTTCCGGCCCGCTCCGGCCGGTGTCCGGCCCGGGCGGTGGCGGCCCGGGCCCGGCGGGCGGCGGATGTTTTTCCCGGAATCCGCCGCCCGGCACCCCTGCCTTTTCCCGAAAACAAAGCCGGCCGCACCTTGCGGCGCGGCCGGCTCGGAATTTTGTCAGGGTCGTTCAGGCGCTCACATCCGCCTGGGGCACCGGCTGTTTGAGCAGCCCCAGCAGCAGCGCCGTGACCGCCGACCCCAGCGCCAGCGCCAGCAGCATCCAGCCGCCGTTGGTGGCCAGGGGCAGCACATACAGCCCGCCGTGGGGCGCCGGCACGCCGCAGCCCCAGGCCATGGACAGCGCCCCGGCCAGCGCCGAGCCCACCATGCAGCTGGGGATGACCCGCAACGGGTCCCGCAGCGCATAGGGCAGCGCGCCTTCGGTGATGAAGGAGAAGCCCATCAGGTAGACCATCACCGAGGAATGCCGCTGCGAGGCGGAGAATCGACTGGGGAAGAAGGTGCAGGCCAGCGCCACCCCCAGCGGCGGCACCATGCCGCCCAGCATGGCCGCCGCCATAAAGGACTGCTGCCCGGCGCTGAGGGTGACCGTGCCGAACAGGTAGGCGGCCTTGTTGATGGGCCCGCCGAAATCGCAGGCCATCATGGCCCCCAGCACCGCCCCCAGCGCGATGCGGCTGCCCCCCTGCATGCTTTCCAGCACCGAATAGAGCCAGTCGTTGAAATGCCCCAGCGGCGGATTGAGGAAGACGATCACCAGCACCGCCATGACCCCCAACCCCAGCACCGGATAGAGCAGCGTGGTCTTGAGCGCCTCCAACCCGGCAGGCCACTTGGCGCAGAGCCGGCGCAGCCCGTTGATGAAGAGCCCTGCCAGCACACCGGAGAGGATCGCCCCCCAGAAGCCGGAGGAGACCCAGGTGCTGGCCGGGCCGGGCGCGACCCCCGCCCAGGCCAGATAGCCGCCCACCGCGCCGGGGAAAAAGGCCGGCTGCCCGGCGATGGCCATGGCCAGGAACCCGGACAGGACCGGGTACATCATGTCAAAGGCGATGTTGCCGGCCTGCCCCAGCAGCCAGGACAGCGAGGTGCCGCTGCCGAAAGTCAGGTCCGCCACGTTGGCGCGGTCAAGGAAATAGCTGAGCGCCAGCAGAATGCCGCCGCCGGTGACAAAGGGGATCATGTGGTTGATGCCGCTCATCAGGTAATTGTATGCCTGGTGCCCCATCCGGGCCAGCGGCTGGCCGACCTCCCCCGCCGAGGCGGCGGGCGGGGTCTCGGGCAGGGCGCGGGAGGGTTCCAGCGGGGCGGCCATGGGCGGTATATCCGCCGTGAGCGCCCGGCGCAGCAGCCGTTCGGGCTGGCGCACCGCCTCGGCCACCGGCACAAAGAGCACGGTGTGGCCGGTGAAGCGCTCGGTCTGCACCGACCGGTCCGCCGCCACAATGATGCAGCGGGCCGCCCCGATCTCGGCGGGGGTCAGCACATTTTTGGGGCCGTCGGCGCCATTTGTCTCCACCTTGATGCGCACCCCCATCTCGGCGGCGGTGCGTTCCAGTGCCTCGGCCGCCATAAAGGTGTGCGCCACCCCCATCGGGCAGGCGGTGACGGCCAGCAGCTCATAGCTGCCGCCGCCCGCGGCCGGGCCCTGTTTTTCGGCGTTTTCCCGGTCCAGCACCGCCAGGAAGGCGGCCGGGTCGGGCGCGTTCAGCAGATCGGCGCAGAAGCCCGGTTCCATCAGCCCCCGGGCCAGGCCGGCCAGCACCTGCACATGCAGGTCGGCGGCGTCCGCCGGGGCGGCGATCAGAAAGACCAGCCGCACCGGCTGCCCGTCCGGGGCGCCCCAGTCCACCCCCTGTTCCAGCGTCATGGCGGCCAGCGAAGGCCGGGACACGCCGCGGCTTTTCGCATGGGGAATGGCCACCGCACCGCCCACGGCGGTGCCGCCCTGGTCTTCCCGCCGGAGCACATCCTGACGGAAGGTCTCGGTGTCTTTCAGGCAGCCGTCGGCGCCCAGCGCCTGGAACAGCGCAGCCAGCACCTCCTGTTTGGTTTTGGCCTGCGCGTGGAGCAGGATGCGCCGCGGGCCCAGCAAATCGGTGATGCGCATTTCGCACGTCCTTACTTGTGTGAACAGCCCGACCTTTCAAAAAAGGCGGCCCCGCCAGATTCGGCAGGGCCGCCAGAAAGTCGATCAGATTCTGGATCAGTTGAGCAGGGTCAGCTCGGTGTCGGGATCGAACAGGTGGATCTTGTGGGGATCCATGGCGACGGTGACCTTGCTGCCGCGGCGAGCCTTGGAGGTGGGAGCCACGCGAGCCATCATGTTCTGGCCCTTGTAGGTCAGGTACAGATAGATCTCGGCGCCCATCAGCTCGGACACTTCCACTTCGGCGTCCATATGGCTTTCGGGATGCTTGGCCAGGAATTCCTCGTCGTCCTTCATATCCTCAGGACGGATGCCGACCTTCAGGCTCTTGCCAACATAAGCGTCCAGCTTGCCGTCGGCGGTCTTTTCCTTCGGCAGGGGGATCACGGTGCCGGCCAGGTCAACACAGTACTGGTCGCCCTTCTTCTGCAGGGTGCCGTCCAGGAAGTTCATCTGCGGGCTGCCGATGAAGCCGGCCACGAAGATGTTGCAGGGATAGTCATACAGGTTCTGCGGGGTATCGACCTGCTGGATGACGCCATCCTTCATGACGACGATGCGGTCGCCCATGGTCATGGCCTCGGTCTGGTCATGGGTAACGTAGATGAAGGTGGTGGCCAGACGCTTGTGCAGCTTGATGATCTCGGTACGCATGCTGGTACGCAGCTTGGCGTCCAGGTTGGACAGGGGCTCGTCCAGCAGGAAGACCGCCGGGTCACGGACCATGGCGCGGCCCAGGGCAACACGCTGACGCTGGCCGCCGGACAGGGCCTTGGGCTTGCGGTCCAGCAGGTGCTCGATCTCCAGGATCTTGGCCGCCTCACGGACGCGCTTGTCGATCTCGTCCTTGGGCATCTTGCGCAGCTCCAGGCCGAACGCCATGTTCTTGTACACGGTCATGTGCGGGTACAGGGCGTAGTTCTGGAACACCATCGCGATGTCGCGGTCTTTCGGCGGGACGTCGTTGATGAGGCGGTCGCCGATGTACATCTCACCGCCGGAAATCTCTTCCAGACCGGCGATCATGCGCAGCGTGGTGGACTTGCCGCAGCCGGAAGGGCCGACGAAAACGATAAATTCCTTGTCGGCGATCTCAAGGCTGAAATCGGGAACGGCAACAACGTTACCGGGGTACACTTTTTTAACGTGACGGCAGCTGATAGAAGCCATGGATAAACCCTCCTACGATGGTATTCCGCCCCCTGTGCAGGGGCTGATTTACTTGACACGATTATAATATCAGGTTATAATCCATTTGAAAATAGCATTTTATTGATATGAAGGTGTGGAAATTGATTTTTGACCCGGATTTTTACTGCGCCTGTACCAAGGCCGTCGAACTGGACGGCCCCGACCCCGTGCGGCTGGAGGGCGCGGGGCTGTGGGCGGGGGTGCTCTCCCGCGGGGAATGCGAACTGGAGGGCAGCCCGCGGCCAGGGCGCAGCGGCGACATCCTGCTGGGCGGCGCGCCGCTGGTCCTGACGCCCCGGAGCGACTGCCACCTGCTGGCGGTGCGGCTGGGCGGTTCCTGTGCCGACGGCTGCCTGCTGCGGCTGGGGGCGGCCCGCTGGGCGGACGGCGCCGCCTGCCCCGGCGCTGCCGAACTGATCGCCCAGCTGCATGGCGGCGGCAGCCCTCAGATGGCCTACGCGCTGCTGTGCGCCGTTGCCCGGGCCGACGAAAGCGCCCGCCCGCTGCCGCCGCTGGTCGCCCAGGCGGTGAACGCCATCCGACAGAATTACATGGCGCTGTATGGGGTGGAAGAACTCAGCGAGCAGCTGGGCGTGACCAAGAGCCATCTGGTGCGGACCTTCAAGCAGGCGCTGGGGGTCCCCCCCGGCCACTACCTGACCAGCGTGCGCATTGAGGCGGTCAAGAATCTGCTGCTGGCCGGCACCTACAACCTGGAGACCATCGCCGGGCTCACCGGCTTTTCGGGGGCCAACTACCTGTGCCGCGTATTCAAGCGGGAAGTCGGGGTCAGCCCGGCAGCCTGGCGGGCCGCCGCCGCCCCGCTGCCCGCGGTGCCCAAGCTGCCGCCCCGCGGCGAAGAGATGTTCGTATAGCGCTGCAGCGCCCCGCCAAGGAAGTTTGCCCCGCACAAAGCGGCCCCGCGCCGCCGGAATCACCGGCAGCGCGGGGCTGCTTTAATTTTTTATGCGCTTTTGGTCCTTGCAGCCTGCGTTTCAGCAGCAGCCGCAGCCGTGGCGGTGGCCGTACTCATCCATGCAGTCCTGGCTGGGGTCCTTCATGCACAGGTGGACGCTGGTGGTCTTGAAGGTCAGGGGCAGCGCCAGGATGTTGGGGCGGTCGCCCACATACTTCTTCATGGCGTCCTCCAGCGCTTCCTCGAAGGTGGCGCGGGTCTTGAGGCCCATGCCGCGGGCATAGCCCGGCTCCTCGGCGCCCACGATGTAGATGGCGCTGGTGTTCATCTCGGCAATGTGGCCGCAGCTCATCATGCTGAACCCGTG
>DWWE01000024.1 GCA_019119835.1 Candidatus Gemmiger stercoravium
GCCCAGGATCAGCAGGGTGCCCGAGAGGTGGGGTTCCAACAGCATGAGCACCGCCACCGCCCCCAGCACCGCCCCGAAGGGCAGCACCCCGGCCGTAAAGGTCTTCATCCTGTCATGGTTGAGGGAGATGATGTGGGCGAACACCAGCACCACCGAGAACTTGGCGATCTCGCTGGGCTGCAGTGTGCCGAGGCCGGGCAGGACGATCCAGCGCTTGCAGCCGTTGTATTCCGGCATGAACAGGACCAGGACCAGCAGCGCCAGCGAGACCCCCAGCAGCGGCCAGGCCAGCTTGTGCCAGATGTGGTAATCCACCAGCGACGCCGCATACATGGCCGCCACCCCCAGCGCCGCGAAGAGCAGCTGGGGGCGGATGTAGGTGTAGGCGTCGCCCCGGCGGTAAAGCGCCACCGCGTACCCGGCCGAATAGAGCATGATGAGCCCGTAACACAGCAGCAGAAGCAGAATGGCCAAAAACGGCAGGTCCAGCCCGGGCTGGGCCGCGGCGCGGCGGACCCGCGCCAACGGGCGCGGCAGAGAGATGTGCATGCAAAAGCCCCCTTCCCCGCTTTAGCATACGCGGGAAAGGGGGCTTTTAGTCATGCCGGGGCCTCAATAGGTGGTGAGGGTGGTGCCGGGGTAGTAGTGGGCCAGGATGTCCTGGTAGCTCCAGCCGTTGTTGGCATAGCCCACGGCGCCCCATTGGCTCATGCCGCAGCCGTGGCCGTAGCCCTTCACATCAAAGATGAAGCAGTCAAGGCTGGCGTCGTAGCTGACGGTGAAGCAGTGGCTGCGCAGGCTGCGGCCGTCCACGCTGCAGCCCGCGGTGAGGGTCTCGCGGAACCAGCGGCCGGAACAGGTATCGTTGCCGCTGGCGTTGGGGCCAATCTGCATCTGGGTGACCCAGCCGTACTGGTTGGTGGACAGGATGGTGAACCAGCTGTTGGGGTCCACGCCGGACAGGTCCACCCCCATCTTCTCCAGGATGCGGTCCTGCAGGGTCTGGCGGGAGAAGCGGGCGCAGCCGGTGTTGTAGCCGTTGGTGTTCCAGTTGGAGGCGGTGGTCTGGTCATAGGGGCTGTCCACCGCCTGCAGGTAGGGGATGTTCGAGCCCCACACATCGGCAGCCGAGGCCGTGCCGGTGGAGGCCGAGGCAAAATACGGGGTGAAGCAGACCTCGCCGTTGTAGGTCACAAGGACCCGGGCGACCTCCTGGGCGGCGGCCAGGGCCGCCGAGCCCGGCGTGGCGCCGGACACCGAGGGGTAGCCCCCCTGGCTGAGGATCCAGCAGTGGGCCGCCACGCACTGGGCCTTGTAAGCCTCGGCGGGGGCGTTGGAACCCAGCTCGTTCTGGGCGATCATGGCCAGGCAGGTGACCAGGTCCATCGACTGGGCCGTGCCGTTCATCGTGACGTTGATGGTCTCGCTGGGGGCCGGGGCGGGCGCTTCGGTGGGGGCCGGCGTGGCCTCGGCCCCGCTGCTGTCGCCCCCCTCCTCCGCCGGGGCTTCGGTGGGGGCCTGGGTGGGCGCCGGCGTGGCGCTGGTCAGGTCGTCCACCTTCACCGACTGGGTGGGCAGGCTGCCCTCGGCGCCCTGGTTGATGTCGGTCTCCACCGCCCCGCTCTGGCCGGCGATGTCGCTCAGGCCGGCCAGCAGGTCGTCGGTGGAGGCGATCAGGTCCTGGGTCTGCTGGGTCAGTTCGTCCAGCTCGGCGTCCAGGGCGGTGGTGGTGTCGGTGCTGCCGCCGGCGGTCTGGGCCGAGCCGGACCCCTGGCCGCTGCCGGCACGGGCTGCGGTGAGCGCCGTATAGCGGGACATCTGGTCCCCCAGCGCGGTGCCGGGTTCGGGCGCCTGGCGGCCGGTGACCTCGTACATCGAGGCGGGCAGCAGGGCGCTCTCATTGGTCTGCACCTGGGCTGAGAGGGTCGGGTCCTCCTGGGCGCCCACGACGCAGCCGGTGACGCAGACCTGCACCCCCTCGGTGCCGCTGGGGCCCACCAGGGTCACGAAGGTCTCGCCGTCGGCCGCGTCGTTGCCGGTGTCATACAGGCTGCGGGCGCCGATGCCGAGGACAAACTCCAGATAGCGGTAATAGTCGGACAGGTCGGTGTACTGGATGGGTTCCAGGGCGGTCTCGTCGGCGGAATCCAGGTAGTAGACCGCCACCACCTTGCAGCGATAGGCGCTGCCGGGCAGGTAGAGGGTGAAGCCGTTGTTCTGCTGGACCCCTTCCGCCGTCTCAAAGACGGTCAGGCCGTCCTGCACCGTCAGCACGGTGTTGGAGGGGGTTTCGCTGCCCAGCCAGTTGTCGGTGGCGAACTCCGCCCCGGCGGCCTGGCCGTCCTGCACCGGCAGCTTGCCGGCGTTGTAGACAAACTGGCCGGCCTGCCCGGGGAAGGCCAGATACCCGGCCACCCCGTCCATCTTGCGGATCGCGTTGTCCAGGTAATTGGCCACCGTGTCGTCAAAGATCGCGGTGCCGTAGTTGCGGGGCGCCGGGCGGGCGCCCAGGTCGTTGCGCAGGAAGAACCACACCCCCAGCCCGCCGGCGGCCAGCACCGCCAGCACGGCCAGCGCGGTGACCAGCGCATGGCGGCGGCGACGGCGCTCCGACCGTTCGATGACGGCAAGGCTGCGGTTTTTAAGGCTGGCGGCGTCCTGCGGGGCGCGGCGGGGCGCGGCGGACGGGCCGGGGGCGTCCGCCCGGTGGGGGCGGGGCGTTTCCCGGGGCGGGTCGGGCTGCACCTTGTCGAACAAAAGGGTGGCGGCCTTCTCAAACTCTTCGGCGGAGCGGGGCGGCGACTTGGCGTCCTCCTCCATGGCCGCCTGGATGGCGGCGGGGTCCAGCCCGGCGGAGAAATCGGGGATCTCCTCATCCAGCAGCGAGTGGGCCGGGGCGTCCGGCTCGCCCCCGGGGGCCGACGGGGCGGCGGCGCGGGCGGCAGGCGCGGTGCGGGCGGCGCGGGATTCGGCCGCCGCCTTTGCGCCGGCGGTCTCGAAGTTCAGCGGGTCGGGCAGCGGCGCAAAGGTGTCCTCCTCATCCCGGTCGGGGCGGGTCGGGCGGGGGGCGGCCGGCGGGGTCTCCTGCCCGTCCTGCTCAAAGACGATGGCCCCGGTGGGCTGGCCGTCCACCGAGGGGGCCCGCGGCGGCTGGGCCGGGCGCACCGGGCGGCGGCGCACCGAGGCGCGGGGGACTTCGGCGCGGGGCTGGCCTTCCTGAGAGACGAGCAGCAGCGGGCGCTCGTGCCCGGGGCGGAAGGTGATGGCCGCCGGGCTGGGTTTGAGGCCCAGGGCGCGGCGGCGCACCAGGTCCAGCAGATGGTTGGCGATGGCGGCGTCGGACAGGTCCGGCCCGACAGCCTGGGCCACGGCGCCCCGCTTGTCGCACAGCACCACGCTGGGGGCCTGCCCCACCGTGGCCGGCAGGTAGACCACCGCATAGTCGGCCCCGGCCATGGCCAGCGCCAGCTGGGCCCGGCCGGCGGCCGCCTGCAGCACGTCGCCGGGGAATTTCTGCAGCAGCGCCGGCGGGGTCACGATCTTGCGGGCGCTGGCCGGGTCGGCCCAGGTCTGGTTGCCGAAGTCGTAGGCGGCTTCGCTGTGTTCCAGCGGCTGCAGCAGCGCCCCCACCAGCCGGCCGGTCACCTCGTCGGCGGCCACCAGCAGGCGGCGTTTGTCCAGCAGTGCGGTCAGCGTGGCCTGGGCCAGGCTGATCTCGCCGGTGCCGTACACCGCGTCGCCCAGCCGGGCGCGGAGTTTCTGGGCCCATTTTTCACAGTATTCATCCGCCATGGCCTGGGTCGGCGCCGACACCTGAACGCAGACGGCGAATTCGCCGTCCCGCTCCAGCAGGCGCAGCCCGGGGCAGCCTTCGGCCTCGGCGGCGCGCACGAAGGCCGACACATCGGCGGCGGGCAGGCCGAACACGCGCAGGATGCACAGTTGGCTTGCGAGCATCATGGTTTACACCCCCATCGTGGAATGGTTGGACGGTTCACAGTTCGGGCACCGGCTGGCCGGGTTCCAGCGTGAGGCCGAATTCCGGCGGCAGGCCCAGCGCCATGCGGCGCAGCAGGTCCAGCGCATAGAGCGCGGCGCGGGTGCGGATGTTGTCCCGGTCAGCATAGCCGCCCAGGTCCAGCCGCATCAGATGCACCCGGCCGGTGCGGGCGTCGCCGCCCGCCAAATAGACGGTCCCCACCGGCTTGCCGGGCAGCGCACCGCCCGGGCCGGCCAGACCGGTGAGGGCCACCGACAATTCGGCGCCGCTGGCCTGCAGCGCACCGCGGGCCATGGCCGCGGCCACCGGGCCGGACACCACGTTGCAGCGCTCGATGAGTTCGCCGGGCACCCCCAGCAGCCGGGTCTTGGCGGCGCTGGCATAGGTCACGAACCCGTAGCCGAACACCTCGCTGGCGCCGGGCACGCCGGTGAGCTGCTGGGCCACAAGGCCGCCGGTGCAGCTTTCGGCCGTTGCGGCCTGCAGGCCCTGCTCCCGCAGCACCCGCACCACGGTATGGGCCAGGCCGGGCACGTCCACATCGTAGGCACAGGGGCCCAGGATCGCCCGGAATTCCTCCACCCGGGCGCGGCAGGCGGCCTCGGCTTCGGCGCGGGTGGCGGCCCGGGCGGTGACCCGGATCTCGCTCTCCCCTGTCTTGCAGTAGATGGCGGCGGTGGGATTGTCGCTCTCGAACAGCGGGGCCACCTTGCTGGCGATGCTGCTCTCGCCCCCCAGCACCCGCAGCGTCATGGAATGGATCGTGCAGTTCTGGTGGGCTTCCAGCCGGGGGCGGACCTGTTCGGCCCACATGGCCTTCATCTCCCGCGGGACGCCGGGCATCAGCACCGCCATGCGGCCGGCTTCGTCCCGGAACCAGGCGCCGGGGGCGGTGCCGTGGGCGTTGGGGATCTTGCTGCCCCGGGTGGGGACCATGGCCTGTTTGCGGTTGTTCTCGGTGGGGCGGCGGTGGGTGCGGGCAAAAAACGCCTGGATCTTGCCCCACTCCTCCTCATCAAAATGCAGCGTGTCGCCAAAGGCCGCGGCCACCGTCTCTTTGGTCAGGTCGTCGGCCGTGGGGCCCAGCCCGCCCGACAGGACCAGCAGGTCGCTGCGGGCGGCGGCTTCCCGGACCAGTGCTTCCAGCCGGGCAGGGTTGTCCCCCACCACATGCTGGTGCAGCACCGTGATGCCCAGCTCGGCCAATTCACGGCTCAAAAACTGGGCGTTGGTGTTCACGATATCCCCGAGCAGCAGCTCGGTACCCACGCAGATGATCTCGGCTACCACCGTCATTGCCTCCTTCGCTGTACGGCCGGGCTCAGAAATCCGGCTCCTGGCCGATGGGCACAAAAATCTTTTCCACCGTCTCCGCCGCCGTCTTTTCCAGCGCCGCCAGTTCGGGCATGGCGGCCTCGGCGGCTTCGATCTCGGCCAGGGCAGGCCGGGTCTTGGGGTGGGGCGGGGTGAAGATGGTGCAGCAGTCCTCGTAGGGTTCGATGGATGTTTCAAAGGTTCCGATGCGCCGGGCGATGGCCACGATCTCCGACTTGTCCATGCCGATGAGCGGGCGCAGCACCGGCAGGTCCTGGGCGGCGTCGGTGCAGGCCAGCGCCGCCATGGTCTGGCTGGCCACCTGGGCCAGACTTTCGCCGGTGATCAGCGCTTCCATGCCGGTTTTGGCGGCCACCCGGCCGGCGATGCGCAGCATGCTGCGGCGCATGAGCACGGTGAAGAGCGGCGCGGGGGCATGGTCGCGGATGTATTCCTGGGGTTTGGTGTAGGGCACCACGAAGAGCATGCAGTCGCCGATGAATTCGGACAGTTCGCAGGCCAGCGCCTGCACCTTGAGTTTGGCCCGCAGGCTGGTGTAGGGCGGGCTGGCGAAATGGATGTGGTGCAGCGCCAGGCCGCGGCGGGCCATGCAATAGGCCGCCACCGGGCTGTCGATGCCGCCCGAAAGCAGGTTGAGCGCCCGGCCGCTGGTGCCCACCGGCAGCCCGCCGGCGGCGGCCTCCTTGGGGCCGTGGACGTAGGCGGCGTGGTCGCGGATCTCCACCATGATCTCCAGCTGGGGGGCATGGACATCCACCCGCAGGTAGGGGTGGCGGGTCAGCAGACAGGCGCCCAGTTCCCGGCAGATCTCGGGGCTTTTCATCGGGTATTTCTTGTCCGCCCGCTTGGCCTCCACCTTGAAGGTGCGGACGCCGCGCAGGCGGGGCCCCAGGTAGGCTTCGGCGGTCTCGCAGATGGCCGAAAAGTCCTTGTCGCAGCAGACAGCCCGGCTGATCTTGACCAGCCCGAACACCCGGGAGACCCGGCGGAAGGCTTCGTCCATGTCCAGGTCCTCCGCCTGGGGTTCGATGAACAGGGTGCTCTGGGCGCTGCGGACGGTAAAGGGGCCCAGGTCCTCCAGCCGGCGGCGGATGTTTTTGGCAAGTCCGGCTTCGAACCGGCCCCGGTTGAGCCCTTTCAGGGTCATTTCGCCCTGGTAGGCCAGAATGATCTCTTTCATATCCATTCCTTTCGGTCGTTCGTTCAGATATGCTGCAGTTCCCGCAGGCCGGCTTCCAGCGCGGTGAGCAGCGCGTCCACATCGGCCTCGTCGTTGTCGGCGCAGAAGCTGACCCGCAGCGCAGTGGCCACGGCCCGCTCGTCGCAGCCCATGGCCTGCAGCGTATGGCTGGGTTCGCCCTTGTCGCAGGCGCTGCCGCCCGATACATAGATCTGCCGGTCGTTGAGGTAGCTGATCATGGTCTGGCTGTTGACGCAGTTGGTGGAGAAGTTGAGCACTTCGGCCACCGCGTCCGCCGGGGAGTGGACGGTGATGCCGGGCAGGGCGGCCAGGCCGGCCCGCAGCCTTGCATTGAGGGCGGCGGCGCGGCCGGCGGCCGACCGCATACGCCGCGCCCCCTGCTCCGCCGCCAGGCCCAGGCCGACGGCATAGGGGACGTTCTCGGTGCCCGGGCGGATGCCCCGCTCCTGATGGCCGCCCAGGTAGGGCGGCTGCAGGTGCTGGCGCTGGTTTTCACACAGGTACAGGGCGCCGATGCCCTTGGGGGCGTGGACCTTGTGGCCGGAGACGGTCAGGGTGTCCACGCCGGGCAGCTTTTTCATATCCAGCGGCAGGCGCAGCCATGCCTGCACCGCGTCGATGTGGACGGCGGTGCGGCTGTTCTTCGCCTTGACTTCCCGGGCCAGCCGGGCGATGTCCTGCACGGCGCCGGTCTCGTTGTTGACCGCCATGCAGGCCACCAGCACGGTATTCCGGTCCACCTGGTCCAGCAGGTCGTCCACGTTCAGCCGGCCGTCGGTGCCGGGGGCCACCTCCACCACCGTGAACCCCCGGTCCCGCAGCGCCCGGATGGGGCGCTGGACGCTGGGGTGTTCGAATCCGGTGGTGACCACCTTGCTGCCCCAGGCGCGCCGGGGCAGCGCCGCGCCCAGAATGGCCAGGTTGTTTCCCTCCGACCCGCAGCCGGTGAAGTAGATCTCCTTCACACCGGCGTTGAGGGTCCGGGCGACCCGGGCGCGGGCGGCGTTCAGGCTGCGCTCGGCCATCACGGCCGGGTCGTACAGGCTGGAGGGGTTGGCCCATTGGGTGAGCAGCGCCTTATGGATGGCGTCGGCCACCGCCGGGTCCACCAGGGTGGTGGCGGCGTTGTCCAGATAGTGCAGGGCGGGATCTGTGCGCATGATGAAAAAGCCTCGGTTTTCTGTTGGAATCGCACCCCGCCGGCGGCGGGGGCGTAAAAAAGGACAAAAAGATACAGTTTGAATTATAGCACGCCCCGGTGCTTCTGCACAAGCACCGGGGCGAAAAATTCATAATTCTGCCGGCAGACGCCCGGCGGCGGCCTTCTCACTCACCGAAATGGGCCGCCACCTCCTTGAGCATCCGGCGGATCGGCAGCTGGTAGGGGCAGCGGGTCTCGCAGGCGCCGCACTCGATGCAGGCGCTCGCCTTGACCGGCAGGGTGGCATACCGCTGCCGGGCCCAGGTCTCCAGGCCGTAGCGGCTGATGTAGCCGTCGAACAGGAAGGCGCTGGGGATCTGGATGCCCACCGTACAGGGGGCACAGTAGTTGCAGCGGCGGCAGAACTGGGTGCCCAGGGCGTCCCGCACCTTCTGGCAGGCGGCCTGTTCCTCGGCGGTGAGGGGGGCGGTCTGCTCGGCGGCGGCCAGGTTCCGGGCCAGTTCCTCCGGCGCCGCCATGCCCGGGATGCATACGGTCACCGCCGGGTTGGACAGCACATACCGCAGCGCCAGGCGCCCGTCCTCGATGGCGCCGCCGGCCAGCGGCTTCATATCAATAAAGCCCTTGCCCGACCGGGCGCAGCGTCCGATGAGCTCGGCGCCCTGCTGTTCCACGATGTTGTAGGGGAACATGATGGTCTCGAAATCGGGGATGTCCAGCGCCCGCTCAAACACCGCGGCCAGGTGGGCCGTGATGCCGATGTGCCCCACCACGCCCTCCGCCTTGGCCTTGCGCAGCGCTTCCAGCGCACCGCCGGGGGCCAGGATGACCTCCAGGTCCTGCAGGCTCGGGTTGTGGAGCTGGTACAGCTCGATGTGGTCGGTGCGCAGGGCCTTCAGGCTGGCGGCCAGGTTTTCCTCCAGCTCGGCGGCGGTCAGGGCCCGGCATTTGGTGGCCAGCACAAACTGGTCCCGCAGGCCCAGCTCTTCCAGCGACTGGCCGATCCAGGCTTCGCTGACGGTGTAGGCGCGGGCGGTGTCGATGTAGTTGATGCCCCCTTCATGGGCGGCTTTGAGCAGCGCCCGGGTGCCGGGCTGGTCGATGCGCTGGATCGGGATGCCGCCGAAGCCCAGGCGGGAGATGGTCAGGCCGGTCTGGCCCAACTGGACGGTTTGCATGGGAATGCCTCCTTATTGACAGCGGACCGAAGCTTGCGGGCGGTCCTGGCCGAATACACCGATTATAGCATTTTTGTCCGGCTTTGTCAGCTGTTTTTGTTGACATTGCCCGCGGCGTGCGCTAGGATAAACAAAAGACCGTTCCCGGCTGCGGCGGTCAGCGCGGCCGCCGGGCTTTGAAGGGGAGGAAACCAAGCGATGCGATACGGATTTATCGGCTGCGGGAACATGGGCGGCGCGGTGGCGCGGGCGGTTTGCCGCGGCGCGGGCGCCGGGCAGGTGGTGCTGGCCAACCGCACCGCCGCCAAGGCCGAAGCGCTGGCCGGGGAGCTGGGCTGCACGGCCGCCGGCAACGAGGAAGCCGCCGACTGTGACTTTGTCTTTCTCGGGGTCAAACCCCAGATGATGGCCGGGGTGCTGGCCGAGCTGGCCCCCCGGCTGGCCGCCCGGACCGATCCCTTTGTGCTGGTCTCGATGGCGGCCGGGCTTTCGATGCAGCGGCTGCGGCAGATGGCCGGCGGGGAGTATCCGATCATCCGGATGATGCCCAACACCCCGGTGGCGGTGGGCGCCGGCATGATCCAGTACTGCAGCCTGGGGGTGCCGGCCGACCGGCTGGAAACCTGGCGGCAGGCCATGGCCCCCGCCGGGCGGCTGGACGAGGTGGCCGAAGGGCAGATGGACGCGGCCAGCTGCGTGTCCGGCTGCGGGCCGGCCTGGGCGTACCAGTTCATCGAAGCGCTGGCCGACGGCGGCGTGGCCGCCGGCCTGCCCCGGGCCAAGGCCCAGGAATATGCGGCCCAGATGCTGCTGGGCAGCGCCCGGATGGTGCTGGAAAGCGGCCGCCACCCCGGTGAGCTGAAGGACGCCGTCTGCAGCCCCGGCGGGTCCACGATCCAGGGGGTGCGGGTGCTGGAGGAGCGGGCCTTCCGCGGCGCCGTGACCGACGCGGTGCTGGCCGCCTACGAAAAAACCGTCGAGATGGGCAAGGGATGACCCCCTGCCACGGCCTGCGGGCCGGAAAGGAAAATACATGCGAATCGTTATCAAGATCGGCACAAGCACGCTGGCCTACCCGGGCGGGCGGCTGAACATCCGCCATACCGAGGAACTGGTCAAGACCTTCAGCGACCTGAAAAATGCCGGGCACGAGCTGGTGCTGGTCTCCTCCGGGGCCATCGGGATGGGCGCGGGCAAGCTGCAGATCGACCGTCCCCAGGACATGCCGACCAAACAGGCCGCCGCCGCGGTGGGGCAGTGTGAGCTGATGTACACCTACGACCGGCTGTTCACCGATTACAGCCATCCGGTGGCCCAGATCCTCGTCACCCAGGAGGATTTCAACTCCCCGCGCCGGCTGGGCAACCTGCAGAACACCCTCTACCGGCTTTTGCAGCTGCGGGTCGTCCCGATCATCAACGAAAACGACACCGTCGCCACCGAGGAGATCTCGGTGGGCGACAACGACACGATGGCCGCCCTGGTGGCCAAGTACATCCAGGCGGATCTGCTGGTGCTGCTCAGCGACATCGACGGGCTGTACACCGCCGATCCCCACACCCATCCGGAGGCCGAGCTGATCCCCGAGGTGCGCGCCGTCACCCCGGAGCTGGAAGCCCTGGCCGGCGGGGCCGGCAGCAAGCTGGGCACCGGCGGCATGGCCACCAAGCTGACCGCCGCCAAGCTGGCCACCGGCGCCGGCGTGGACATGGTGATCGCCAACGGCGCCGACCCGATGCTGCTGTACGACATTGTGGCCGGACGCCGGGCCGGGACCCGGTTTTTGGGCCGCAGAAAGAAGGAGGAACTGACATGACCACCCTGGAGATCCTGCAGCAGGCCCAGCTGGCCCGCCGGCCGCTGGCACTGGCCGGGACCGACGCCAAGGACGCCGCGCTGGAAGAGATGGCGGTGGCGCTGGTGGCGGCCAAGGAGGAGATTCTGGCCGCCAACCGCCGCGACCTGGACGCCGCCCGCGGCAAGACCAGCGAGGTGATGCTGGACCGCCTGGCCCTGACCCCCACCCGGCTGACCGAGATGGCCAAGGGGATGCGGGAGGTGGCCGCCCTGCCCGACCCGGTGGGGGCGGTGCTGCGCAAGATCGTGCGGCCCAACGGCCTGCTGATCGAAAAGACCGCCGTGCCGATGGGCGTGATCGCCATTATCTATGAAAGCCGGCCCAACGTAACTTCGGACGCGGCGGCGCTGGCCATCAAGGCCGGCAGTGCCTGTGTGCTGCGCTGCGGGCGGGAAGCCTGGGCCAGCTGCCACGCCATTGTGACGGCGCTGCGCCGCGGGCTGCGGCAGGCGGGCCTGCCCGAGACCGCCGTGAGTCTGGTGGAGGATACCTCCCACGAGTCGGCCAGGGTGCTGATGACCGCCAACGGGCTGGTGGACCTGCTGATCCCCCGGGGCGGGGCGGGGCTGATCCGCGCCTGTGTGGAGAGCGCCACCGTCCCCTGCATCCAGACCGGCACCGGCATCTGCCACATCTATGTGGACAAGGACGCCGACCCGGACATGGCGCTTTCCATTGTGGAAAACGCCAAGGCCAGCCGCCCCAGCGTGTGCAATGCGGCGGAAGTCTGTCTGGTCCACCGGGATGTGGCCGCGGCTTTTCTGCCCCGGCTGCAGCGGCTGCTGGTGCAGAACCGCACCGAGGCCGGCCTGACCCCGGTGGAGCTGCGGCTGGACCGGCGGGCGGCCGCCCTGTGCCCCGGCGTTCCGGCCGGTCCCCGGGACTTTGACACCGAGTTTCTTGACTATACCCTGGCCGTGGCGGTGGTGGATGACCTGGAAGCCGCCATCGACCACATCGCCCTGCATTCCACCCACCACAGCGAGGCCATCGTCACCGAGAATGTGGAGGCCGCCAACCGGTTCACCGCCTGTGTGGACAGCGCCGCGGTTTATGTGAACGCCTCCACCCGCTTCACCGACGGCGGGGAGTTCGGCCTGGGCTGCGAGATGGGGATTTCCACCCAGAAGCTGCACGCCCGCGGCCCCATGGGGCTGGCCGAACTGTGCAGCTACAAGTACGTCATCCACGGCAGCGGGCAGGTGCGCGGCGGCACCGGCATCCACCCCCGCAGCAGCTGCTGATCTTGTCTGTCCTTCCCCGGCAAGGACGCAGCAAACCGGCCGGCAGTGCGCAAAGCGAAAACGCTTGCGGCACTGCCGGCCGGTTTTTCTGTTTTGTCTGTTTTGCTGGCCGCGGCAGGCGCGGGTTGTCGTGGGTTCAGCCCAGGTTCATGTCCACATTGCCGCTGATGCCGTTGACCCGGCCCTGGCTGGTATACTGCCAGATGTTGTAGCTGTAGGCAAAGTCCAGCGTATCCCGGTACTGGGCGATCCAGGTGCGGTATTTGCTGATGTTGGCAAAGTTGAGGTTGTTGTAGAACCAGCTGGCGTAGCTGTACACGCCGGCCTTGTAGCCCGCGGCCTGAATGGCTTCGCAGAACGCCACCGCGTTGGCGGTGCGCTGGGCGGCGCTGATGCCGTCGGCGCGGCCGGTGTCGCCGGCCACCTTCTCGGTGTCGAAGTAGACGCCGTAGGGCAGGCTGTAGCCCTGCACCAGACTGACCACCATGCTGGCTTCCTGCACGGCTTCCGCCTCGTCAATGGCCTGGCTGTAGAAGTAGACGCCCACCTTGATGCCGGCGGCGGTGGCGCCCTGGATGTTGCGGCGGAAGGTGGAGTCCTCCACCAAAGCGCCGCTGCCGTAGCCGCGGTAGCCGCAGCGGATGATCGCAAAGGTGATGCCGTCCGCCTTGACGGCGTTCCAGTCGATGTTGCCCTGGAACTTGGACACGTCGATGCCCCGTTCCTTCTGGCCCAGCACACCGGAGGAGCTGAAGGTGTAGATGTCCCCCTGGATCACCTGGGTGCCGGTGACCGGCTGATGGGTGGCGGGGTCGTAGTAGTATGTATTGCCGTCGATGGTCTGCCAGCCGGTGTACTGGATGATGGTCTCCTCATGGCTTTCCACCGCGAAGCCGTAGGAGGCCAGGTCCTTGGCCTCGATGGTCGCGGGCCAGCCGGCCGTGGGGTCCGGCGCCTGGGTGGGCGCGGGGGTCGGGGCCTGGGTGGGCGCCGGGGTCGGCGCGGCCGTGGGGGC